>JAFGPO010000096.1 GCA_016936155.1 Caldifarciminota bacterium | reverse complement strand
GTATCGGCAAGCGCATGCATTCCAAGAAAGTCAAGGTCCTGCATAAAATCCTGGGCAAACCAATGCTTGGTTTCGTGGTCGATACAGCGCGCACTGCCGGGAGCAGCGAGATCGTCCTCGTTGTCGGCAAGCAATCATCCGCAATAAAAAAAATATTCGGGCGCACTGCAGTGTATGCGCGCCAGCCAGTCCCTCTGGGGACCGGTGATGCGGCTCTACGCGGCATCACAAGAGCAAAATATAAAAATGTTTTAGTGCTTAACGGCGATATCCCTCTTTTACACTACGACACGATCAAGGCTCTGATCAAAATCCATAAAAGGGGAAAAGCAGACCTTTCATTTTTATCCTGTCACATGAAAAACCCTTTTGGCTATGGGCGCGTGATCCGGAACAAAAAAAAGAAAGTCGTGGGGATCGTTGAACACCGTGATGCGACAGCGCGCGAGCGCAGGATTTGCGAGATCAATGTCGGAGTCTATTTCGGCAAAAAGAGCATATTTACTGCTGCCTTGAAAAAAATCCATGCAGAAAATGCCCAGGGCGAATTGTATGTGACCGATGTTGTCCGCGTGCTCCTTAAACAGAAAAAACGCCTTATCGGCATGAAAATACGTGATGAACAGCAGATCCAGGGGATCAACACGAAAAAGCAACTTGCCGCCGTACAGGCGATCGTCAAAGAGCAGTGGCATAATGTCTGATACCCGCGAAAAAAAACCGGCCGCGGACAACACCGGGAAGATCATCATTTACATCGCGGTCGTTCTTCTGGGGATATCCCTCGGTTCGATCCTTTTTCGGCATTTGCGTGAAGACCCGGAAGAGATTTACAAAAAAAACAGCAACATGCGGGTCGAGGTGCTCAACGGATGCGGGATCAACCGCCTGGCGCTCAAAGTCACGAATGCATTGCGAAAACAGGGTTTCAATGTCGTCACGATCGGGAACACACAGGAATCGGATTTTGAAGAAACGGTCATCATCGAACGAAGCGACGAAAACATGAAAAATGCCCGGTACTTTGCAGGCCGGATCGGTTGCCACAACATCGGCAAGGATATCGATCCGGCGCTCTACATTGAAGTGACACTGATCATTGGAAAGGATTATGAAAAAATCTTCAAGGACATTGAAAACGAGTTCTAAGAAAACCGCTGCCCCCCTTTCCGCGCGAAACCTCGCGATCGAACTGGCGCGCGCGATCGATGATAAAAAAGGATACCAGATAACTATATTCGATCTGCGCGGTTTGTCCCCGATCACGGATTATTTTGTAATCGCAAACGGCCTGTCAGAGATCCACACAAGAACGATCGCGCAATCACTGGCTGAAGTTGAAAAGCCCATTCATACTGAAGGCTATGAGGCCGGATCCTGGATTTTGCTCGACTACGTTGATGTGATCGTCCATGTATTTACTGAGGAAACCAGACAATTCTACGGTCTGGAACGTTTGTGGGGAGACGCCCCGCAGGTGGGCTTTCCACATGATTAGGAGCGCACTGATCTCTCTGCTCCAGGGACTTTTCCCGAGCGAAACCATCGTGGTCGATCATGTGCCCAAGGATAAACAAGGGGACTATGCAACGAACATCGCGTTCAAAATCGCAGCTCAGCAAAAAAAACAACCTCTTCAAGTGGCCAAAGAGATCGCTGCGCGCATCAGCGATCCCATGATCGAACACATCACCGTACAAGAACCTGCATTCATCAACTTCACGATCGCTCGGGATTACATCCTCAAGGCGCTCTTTGAAAAACCAAATGCGCTGGATATAGGACACGGCGCCAAAGTACTCGTGGAGTTCGTGAGCGCCAACCCCACCGGGCCGCTCAATATCGTGAGCGCGCGCGCCGCCGCAGTAGGTGACTCGCTGGTCCGGCTTTTAAACCATACAGGGTTTAAAGCACATGCCGAGTACTACGTGAACGACGGGGGCAGGCAGGCGGCATTGCTCGCAGAAAGCGTCAAGCAGCGCATGATCGAATTCGAAGGCGGGACGCCTGTTCTTCCGGAAGATGGCTACCATGGCACGTATATTGTGGATGTCGCACGTGCAGCAAAGGAACAAGGTATTGTTTCGGATGAGGATGTGCGTTCGTTCAGCATCGCGTACTTTGTCGAAAATCATAAAAAAGCACTTCTGGAATTCGGCGTTCGCTTCAATACCTGGATATGCGAATCATCGATCTGCGAAAAAGGGTCAGTTGAAAAGGTGCTTGCATACCTGCGCAAACGAGACCTCGTGTATGAAAAAGACAATGCGCTGTGGCTGAAGACCCAGCAGTTCGGAGATAAGGATGACCGGGTTTTGGTCACATCGGATGGCCGTTATACATACCTTCTCCCGGACATCGCATACCACCTCGACAAGATCGAACGCGGTTACGCACAATTGATCGATATTCTGGGACCGGATCACCAGGCACAGGCAAAGAGCATGCAGAGCAGCCTCCAGGCGATGGACAAGCCAGCCGGTATCCTCAAGGTCATCATCATTCAGCAGGTCAATTTAAAAAAAGACGGGCAGATCCTTAAAATGAGCAAACGCGCCGGCGTCCTTGAAACCATGGAAGATCTGCTCAAACAGGTCCCAAAGGATGTCGTGAGGTTTTTCCTTCTGATGCGGTCGAATTCACAGCATCTTGATTTCGATCTTGACCTGGCGCAGCAGCAGTCGGATGAGAATCCAGTGTACTATGTCCAGTACGCCCATGCGCGGATCTACAGTATTCTCGATCATGTGAGAGAACAGGGTATGACACTGTCCGAGGATTTTGATCCGAAGCGTATCAGTGAAACCGAAGAACTCGATCTTGCGAAAATACTGTTACGATTCCCGGAAGTCCTGGAGGATGCGGTGCACCATCTGGAACCGTACATGCTCACCTACTACCTTCTTGATGTCGCCCGGACCTTCCATTATTTCTATCAAAAACAGCGTGTTGTCGACGAGAACGAACCTGAACTCACGTACGCACGGCTCGCGCTCGTGAAAAAAACCGCCCGGGTCATCAAGGACGGACTGACGATCCTGGGTGTCTCCTGTCCGGAGAAAATGTAGAAGATGAAGAGGAGGGATCCTCTGTACAAAAATGCAAGAATACAAATGCGTGCGCAGCATCGATACTGTGGCACGATACAGCACCCAAAGGAGGTTCAATGAATCTTGCTAGTTTATTGTCCAAAGACAGGATCAACCTGTCGCTTAAACCAGGGAAAAAAGACAAAGTGATCGAAGACCTTGTTTACACGATGAAAGAAGGTGCGGATGCGGAACTGATCGTTTCGACGCTGCTCAAGCGGGAGGAATTAGGCTCCACCGGTATCGGCAAAGGCATTGCGATCCCCCATTGCCGTTCTCTCGCCGTGGATAAACTCGAAATCGCGATCGGGCGCACGACAAAACCGATCAACTTCAATGCAATCGACAAAAAACCGGTATCATTGATATTTTTGATCATCGCACCACCGCAAGATCCTGGTAACCAATATTTGATAACGCTCGGGAAGATCGTTCAGATCGCCAAGGAAATGACAAAATTGAAAGCGGTCAATAAATCAAAAACTCCTGATGAATTCATCCAACAGATCGATGAGATCGAGAAGGATCTCAAGAAAAGGAAATAGTATGACCTCAGAGCACATTGAAATGCACCTGAAGTTCCTGTTCGATCTTGATAACCTGCTCGAAGATATGGAAGCACAGGATTACCAGAGCATCGGATTCAAGATCGAAAAAGAAGAACATCTCTCCCTTGCCAGGGCCCGGAATGATCTGCTTAAAAAACTGCCGGAGGAGATCGCTGACATGTATGAACGGCTCAAGAAACGTTATCAGAGGGCGATCGCACCCGTGGATAATGGTTTTTGTTTCGGCTGTTTTCAGAAACTTCCGACCGAACTCATTACCCGCCAGAAGGAATTTCTTACCTGTCCCAATTGTGGAAGGATCTTGTACTGGCGTAAAAAATCATAAACGCCGGCAAGCAATTTCTGTAAACTTGGGTTTTTTGAACGCAGGATGTCATAAACGTGAATAACAGTACGAGAGAGCATACCTACTTAAAACATATTATTGTACTGACCCTCTTTCTTTTCTGCATTATCACGATATGGCGCTCATCGCTCATCGACTGGGATGAAGGTGTGTTCGCCTTGCAAGGACAATGGTTTGCGTCGTTCGGTTCCCAGGGAAAACCGTTCAATTTCCAGACTCCCCCTCTTTTCCAACTGATCATCGCTTTTATCTTCGCCTTAACCGGACAGCAATGGTACATCCTTCCCCTGCTTTCCGTCCTCTTTGCATGTTCCACGCTCTACGTCATCCATGGGCTGACTTCACAGCACTATTCAGAGAAAGTGGCACTGCTCGCGATGGTATTCACGGCCTCTACCGAGCTCTTCATCTTCTTTGCCCGATCAGGTTTAAGTGATGCGACATTTCTGTTCTTATTCACCAGTGCTATATACTTTTTTCTCCAGGGAGTGCAAAAAAACCGGATCCGTGAATTTCTGATCGCGGGTATTCTTACGGCGGCTGCGCTGTACACCAAATATTCTGCTTTGCCGCTCCTTGTCTCCTTTGCGATCATCGGATCGGTCAATCGAAAATCAATCCCGCGCCGATGGTTTTTTGCATCCATACTCCTCCCGATACTGCTCTATCTTCCCTACGTTCTGATCTATGCGTTCGTCGTACAAATACCAACGATCGCAGCACGTCATGGCCCGCTCATGGGCATACATCACCTCTCGTATGTCCACTATGGCCTGGTGTTCGCTCCGGTCATTTTCCTGATGGCGATCATCCACCTTGTCACCGGCAAAGAACGAAAGGAAGTTGCTCATGTCGCCGTTTTCGGCGCGGTGTATTTTTTCTTTGTCGGATTCTATCACCCGTATATGCGCCTCCTTTTGCCGATCATCCCGCTCTGCGCGATCCTCGCCGCTCGACTCGCCGCACGCACGAAAAAATTAACGATCGCAGTCGCAACGATCGCCGTGCTGTGCGGTTTATTCCTCAGCTACCGCACGATCCGTTATAACTCTGAAGTTCCCCGTACCGTCGCCGAACGCACAACTCGAATGTGCCGGGAACAGCAGTGCCATCTCCTCTACGCCTCGGTCCCACCGAATATCGCCGTTTATCTGCCCGGCAACATCCTTATCCCGGAAGACCATGCATGGATAACCATAGGCCGTCGGTTTCCCTGTCTGATGCGCGATCGTATAATTATGGAACGCTCAACAAATATCCTGGACCAACAGAGTACACAGGTCTATCTCCACGGGACGATCTATGATTCTCTGAGAAACAAGCATACCCGTCTCTTCTTCAGAATGTCGCACGTGTGGACAACGGAATTCATTGATGCCCCGCTCTATTGTAAAGATCCTTATAATCCCCTGAAGAACACGACTCAGGCATATGAACTGTATACGATCACCCCGGATACAATAAACCAGATCCTGGACGACCTCTGGCAATTCGGTTTTGAGCCGGCGGTAACGGTTTTGGAACAATGAAATGAAACTGTTACTTAATCTTGACGACCTTGGCGGTATACATTTCTGCCCCTGAAATAAACGTGATAAAATAGATCCCGGACGTGCTGACGCGCCCGGCATCGTCGTATCCATCCCATCGAACATCCGCATGGTGATCGATGAACGGCACATCGATCGTCTTTATTGATCGCCCGCATATGTCGTACACTGTAATATGCTGTTCAGGATCATCCGCTGCCATGCATTCAAAAGGGATCCGGATATGTATCTGGCCGGTGAATACGGTAGGCTGAACAGTCATGCCCTGCCTCCTGGCCGCATCATACGCTGTGTGCTCATTCAGTTTTGTCAAATTCCCTGATTGGTACGTGCCGGAATTATACTGATCGTAACGGAACAACGGCCACTCGCTTTCAGTTGTCGAGAGATCAAACACGTGGAACATAAGGCCATCCCCCCCGACCATGAGTTCAAGAAGGCCATCATTGTCAATATCAAAGAGACCCGGAGATGATTCGATACGGTTGTTGAAGAACATCGGGAACCCGGGCACTTGTGCATTATCAGGCATATACGCATAAAGATTCCAGTCAACCGATCCTACGACCGCCTCGCAGAAGCCATCCTCATCAACATCGCCAACAACCGGCAGTTTCGCATCGTGGGTAGTGTCCGGATAACCATTCAGGACCGTTCCCAGGGAATCGAAGATCGTAAAACCGGTCTGGTAGCCGCATATGATCTCAGGATAACCATCCCCGGTTACATCCCCGATCACCGGACTCCCCTCGATGTCTGCAACGCCCCCCAGTATCATCGACCACAGCACTGATCCGTCAGCATCAACCGCATACACCCGCTCGGTTTCATCAGCATAGAATAATACTTCGAGACGATCATCCCCGCATATGTTGGCGAGCACGGTCGAATAGGGCATGCCCTGGGACTGAATGTAGACCGGAAACGGGTTCATCGGTGTGCCCTGATGATCCCATACGTAAAGAGAATCCCCACCGCTCCCGCCGGCACATACGATCTCCAGCATACCATCCTGGTCTATGTCACCGACTGATGGTGAACCGAAAGCGATACCCGGGAGGTCTTTCAAAAGGCCAGTCGGTGTGAAAAAACCATTCCCATCATGGTCAAACACATACACGTCCGCTTGAAGCGTCCACACGACGATCTCCAGATCACCATTCGCATCGAGATCAGCGAGAACCGGAGAGCCAATGAACTGGCCCGGTACAGTGATCGGCCAATTGCCAGGGCATTGCCCCTGCGCCGAAATCACATAAAGATTATCAATCGAACGGCGGACGCCGAAGACGATCTCAATCACGCCGTCGTTGTCGAGGTCGCCCACGGCAGGAGAGGTCCATACCTGGGTCGTGCTGATATCAAAGATCACTGCATCATCACCGACCGGGGATCCATCGTAATGCCATGCATACACCCTTCCCTCTTTGCCGCATACCACGATCTCGTATCCCGGATAGAACGGATCGAGTTCCGCAACGGTGCATGAGGAGAAAAGGTAATCAAACACAGGCTGCGGCCAGCCGGCAGCGAGCGGCGGTGCGAGCGTCCCCGAACACGCTGCTGAGGGTTCCCCATGATTCATGAACTGATCGACCGCTATAATACGGTAATGATAGTAGGTATTCAATGATACGGATCGATCATCATACGTGCACGCGCTGACCAGATCATCGGATATACACACGTATCCGGTATCCGATCCGGCCGAACGCAGTATGCGATACCCTTCTGCGCGGTCAACGGGTTGCCACGTAATACGGATCGCATGCTCTTGTGGGCATGTCCGCACGTTCCCGGGGATGCCCAGAGTATCGATGACGATCACCATCGTACTGACCACATCGTCATTTTCATACAGGGCATACTCGTAGGTGATGGTTGCGCTCGTGTCTGTGACCCAGAGGGTGAACACATCGCCGCCCGAACCAACGACCGCATTCGGCGGGATCACCGGAAATACCACGGTACTATCAATGATCACGATACTGTCGGATAAGGAACGGATGCGGGCACAGACGTTCTGCGCACACTCATGCCCCACATTTCTGCTCTCGGTGGTGATCGTGACCATTATACTATCGATCGCCACGACAGTATCAATGGTTTGCCTATAGTGTTGCAGGATCGACGAAGCACACGCCATGTCCATATGATCACACACTGTGCGCATGCGGTCTGAATCTTCCGTCATATAGTCGAGCCGCAATCCCACATCGAACGCATGCGCATCCAACGCCGAATCAGAACAGAAGAGGATGAACGGCGTGCTGTTTTTACAGACCGCATTGCTGTTGATCTTCGGATATGAAGAATGATCGCTGATAACCTTTAGCAGACGGTCATTGCACCACAGTGTTCCGTTTACCCCGGACGCCGCGCCTGCCCCGCTGTTTTTCACATACACATACACCACGAGCGTTTCGCCGGGATTCATAACGCCATTATTATTGCCGAGACTATCGATGACGACACAGTGATCTATGTAAAGGCGTGGTTCCCGCGGCTCGACATACAGCGAATCGATATATGGTTGAAAGCCATCGGCATGGATGGCGAACCGGACATACCCCGGTGTTTTTGTATTGAACTGCGTTTTAAGAACGACCCCCGCGGAGGAATCGCGATGGAAGACCTCTCCGTCCTTTGTGAATACTACGGAAAACGGCACCGGAGGAGCACAGTACAGGGTGATGCTGTCCTGACCGCATTGCACGGTATCCTTGGTCACGTTGACGATCGACCAGGTGAGAGGAACGCTATCCCACATCCACAGCGTGGGATCACCGAGCATCGTGATGGAAAACTCATATAAGCGATACCAGTTGTCCCAGTGTGCCTGTGATATGAACCGAACTTTGCTTGATGAATGCGCTGCTCCGATCGGCATCCGAAACATTGAATCCAGGAGTTCCGCCGTGAATTCTTCATGCAGATAAGCCTCGCTCGAGCAGGTGGGACCGATATAAACACATCCACCCCCACAACGGTTCAGTATCCAGTGCTCGCCCAGACAATCGGTCTGGATCGTGTTCGTGTAACATGTAATGACGGGCATGACACCGTAACATGCGGTGTTCATAAGCGAATCGAAAATATAGTTGTACAGGTTCTCCCGGGGATTATTCCTGATACGAAAGCTATTATTATCTCCATGCCCAAGGCCCATGATAAACCCGAAACCCCTGTTCAATGAATCCAGCACTTCTTGACGAGGCCGTTCGTTGAGGAAAACAGTGTCGAAATAGGATGGAAGATGTTGGGCAAGACGCTGTGCCATTTGATAGGCATCATTCGTTACCTCGAAATCAGATGTTATGAAAAGGGCGCGCATTGGAGCATTCCCTGCAGTGGTGGTCACGTACGCCGTTATTTTATCCCGGTAATCATTGACCTGATAAGGTGTCCGGGTCGGCAAACGGCCTATGATCACGTCCGGATAAAAATCGAGGGAATCCGACACTTCGCCGAATCTGCTGTCACCATCGGCATTCCAGGTGCCATCAAGATCAGCATAGTAGAGATCGCTCACAATGTGCACTGGCCAACGGTCAAAGAGCGGCTCCATAAAAACCCAGCGTGACGGGATGACCGGAGTATCGCCTCCCAGCAATACATAGAGGACGCCCCAGTTTTTCACCGCGTCACGAAGAAAGGCGCGGATACATTCGGCATCATCCAGGCCCTCATAACGTTGGCGGATCCACGAAAGAGTCCGGACCGTGGTATTGAAATCCCACAGGCCGGTCATGCGCGCATACTCCAGATAGGCATCATACTGAATGTCATCAGTCACGATGAGCAGGTCAATCGGCGCACCATCGTATGAAGGCATGGCGTTTATTTCCTGAGGCTCACACCGATCGTCGATCAAGCACGGTGGCCGATATCGAGGATCAAAGATACAAGACCGTTCAGAAAGCGCGGATCCGACCATGCACGTGGTCGTGGCAAGCGACTGGCTTGTTTGACGCATTGGAGATACGAGCGGTTCGTACTCACCGAGTGAACAGGAAATAACGATCTCCTGCAACCGCATGAGTTTGCCGGTCTGTGGATAGTAGCAAAACGGGACGATCGAAACCTGAAGACAGCTGAAACCGCGCATGTTCCCGCATGCATACGACACGACCGGATCGTGCGGGTAGGATATCATACCTCCATACTCGGGCTTAACGATCGCGCGTTCACTGCCCGTCACCCACACCGGGTAATCGATCTGGCGCGGGAAAAGGTGTATACTCTCCGCGCATAATGCCCATGACGCGCTGGTGACCGTGACGTCAATAGCGCGTGAGCCGTAAGGCAAAAGGTACGTGTAGGTACATACCGGGAGTTCGGGATCACCAGGAGCACCGAACCGTAGACCCGAAGCAACATCGATCCTTTCATAACCATTATCGTTCTGGATCGTCCATGTGATCGTATCAACAGGTATCGTGAACTCTATTATTGACTGAGCTCCAAGATAGCCAAGGAACACACACGCCGCTATAATGTGCCGCACCATACAAAAAAGTATAGTAAAGGGCTCTACAATGTCAAGACAATGATTCCGAATATCGCGGAATACGCAGAACGCCAAGCATAGCAGGATATCAGAAGATCCACGAACCGCCAACCAAATAATCAGAATATCACATACCTAAAGACTGATCCGCAAAGGTGCATTACCGGTTGTTGGTCATTCGTAATCGAGTACTACGTTATTGCGTTATATGGTAAATTACCTAATAACGAATTGCGCAATTACGTAATAACGCTCCACGTGTTACGTATTATGGTCTTTTTTTTCTGCTTAGTGTCGTTAGTGGTTCCTGGTTCATAGTTCCCAGTAGGTACTCATTCAGTCGGTCTTATCGTACTTGATCAGGAGGATCGAATGATCACCCTTGGTGTCGCTGTATTTGAAAAAGCGATGCGGGTAGTTCTTTTCTATCCAGAAATAGAGACTGATGCTGATGAAAAGGACTTTTGGCTTCATTTCGACTTTCCAGCATTCAGCAATCCCGACCGGGCAGGTAACCGTTTCCGTACCAAGAACCGTTACATCAGCATTAATGACCATGAATTCCGGGACGTGGAAGCGAATGGTCGTTTTGAAATCATCCGTGTACTCGAATCCCCGCAGAGCGAATTCCGCTGCATGGCGGTCGTATACCCCATGTTTTTCGCGATACGAATGCCGCCCGCCATTGAATTCAACCTCGAAGTTCTCTTTTTGCTCTGCCCGAAGCACGGTTCTATCACCGATCGTCTTAATCACGGATCGGGTAGCCATGGTGATACTATCAAAGACGATATCAATCACGCGATCCTCCCATGTATACACCGCGTGATAACCTCCCGAATCCTTGATCGCGTCGATATTCATGGTCCCTTCCCTGCCTTTATCAATGGTCTGATAGATAATGGACTCGCGGCTCGGGAGCACAGAAAAAAGTATGAAAAGTGTGATCATTCAGGCACCTGTTGTCTTCAGGAAAGTTGTTCCACGTACTGCAGTATATCGAGCGCGTCGCCCGCTTCAAAATCCGCACCTGACACGCCGGTGTCGAAACGGTCGCCATAACGTGCAAAAACAGTCTTCATACCGATAAGTTTTGCGCCAACGATATCACGCTCTGCCCAATCTCCGACCATCACTGCCTCGTGTGGTTCAAGGCCGAGAACCTGGAGCGCTTTTTTAAATGGCTCAGGATCGGGTTTTCTTTTCTTCGTATCATCAAAGGTTATGACGACATCGAACATATGATGCAGATTCAACTGGCAGAGCCGTAACCAAGCCTGGAGACGGGGTGCGTCACTGATGACCCCGAGCTTATATCCGCGTTTAACGAGTTCCATAAGGGTCAATTGAACATGAGGATACAACACCAGTGCTGCTTCCCGGGCACGCCGGTACCCGATAATGCCCGCGGCATGGATACGATAGTCGATACCGCCGAATTCCTTGGTGAGGAACTTATCAAACACTTTTTGGTCCTCAATCCCCTCCTGTTTGTAGATCGAATAGATCTTTTCCTTTGCAGCATCCTTGGGAAGCGTAAGACCGGCATCTATCATCGCCATGACCGCAGCTTCCACGGCTGCTTCTTTCATTGCCATGAAATCGACCAGCGTATTGTCGAGATCGAAGACAACGGCACGGATCATAGGTGTTCCCGGAGCACGCTCGCGGCTCTTTCCGGCGCGAAACGATTGATATAGAAGCCGGTGCCCAGTTCAAAACCTGTCCTGCGATCCATCCGCGGGATGATCTCGATATGCCAGTGAAAATCATCGTTAATCGTGGTCCAGTAATTATGCTTCGGAAGGAGGTTCGGACTGTCGTTGAGCACCAGGTTGTAGGGCGGGTCGTTCAGCGTCAGGTACATGACATGGAACACGCGCTTAAGTACCCGGGCAAGGTCGTCGATCTGATCCGGGTCGATCAGTGTATAGGAGAACTGGTGTTTGCGCGGAATAACAAGAAGTTCAAAGGGAAAGCGCGATGCGAATGGCGTTATCACGGCAAAGTGATCGCTCTGAAAGACCAGACGATCGCCCATATCCACCTCTTGCTGGATTATATCGCAGAATAAACACCGTTCTTTGTAACTGAAATACTCCCGTGCACCGCTCAATTTTTGTTTCACCCGGACCGGCGTCGCCGGGAGCGCGATGAGATCCGTATGAGGATGATCGATCAATGATCCTCCAGCCGCACTGCCGTGATTTTTAAAAATCAGGATATACCGCAATCGATTGTCTTTATGCAGATCCTCTATCCGGATCCGGTATGCCTGCAAAACCAGCCTGACCTGTTCATCGGAAAGTTCAAAAAAATGCGGGGTATGCCTGGGAGATTCAACGATGACTTCGTTCGCGCCGATGCCGCTCACCATATCATACACGCCAACACCGGTTTTAAGCAGGTTCCCTTCGACCTGCAGAATGGGATAAATATTCGGAATGACCCGGACTTTCCAACCAGGCTGGTTCGCGGACGAAGATTCACGGATCGCAAAGATCTCATTCGGTGTACGTTGTTCATTTCCTTCACAGAAAGGACAATCCGTTTGTTTCCCCGGCTGATCAGGCACGCCTTGAGGAACTACATCGTTCTCCGTGTCGATGATCACCCAGGTGTCAGTGACAATATCCCGCCGTACTTCAGACATACATACTCCTTGCGTTTTCCCCGGCGATCCGGTGCGCGAACCGGATCGGCTCAGGGATACAATACCGTGTCGCGGATCTGAGCACATGGGTCTTGCAATCCTCCAGGTCAGCAATGTGACCGGGCACATTGCTCATCCGAGCGCGCTCCGTGCCCAGAGTATATTCGATAAGGTCAAGCGCTGGATAACTGAGCACGCTCATGCACCCGACCAATGCATCACCGGATATCGCAACGTCCCCCCCCCCGGTAGATGTGACCTTTTTATGGATCCTGGCAAAACGGACTTTCGCCGCCATGTTCATTTGATGCATTCTCAGGTGGTCAAGTTTCACGCCAGGTCACTCAACCGTCACGCTCTTTGCCAGATTGCGCGGTCGATCAACATCGAGTCCTTTAAGATCAGCGATGTAATACGCAAGGAGCTGGAGCGGGAGTGTCGTGAGCAACGGGTACAAATGATCCAGGGTCTTGGGCACGAAGATCGTATAATCAGCGAACTCCTGCAGGGATTCGTCGCCCTCTGAGCCGATCGCGATCACGATACCGCTCCGTGTCCGTATCTCTTCGATATTTGAGATCACCTTGTTGTAGATAGCATCTTTGATCGCGATCACAACGACCGGCATATTTTTATCGATCAATGCGATCGGTCCGTGCTTCATTTCAGCGGCTGGATATCCCTCTGCATGGATGTACGAGATCTCCTTCAGTTTCAGGGCTCCCTCGAGCGCGATCGGGAAATTATAACCCCTGCCAAGGTAGAGGAAGTTGCGGTGGTCTTTGAATGCCTTCGCGATGTCGATCAACGTTTCAGGAAGATTCTGGAGAAGATCGCTTAGTTGATCAGGGATGCGCGTGATCGCATCGATGATATTCCTTCCCGCATCGAGCGACAGGTGCGTTAAACGCCCGAGGAGTAACGATAACAGGGCAAAGGTCATGATCTGTGCAAGAAAAGCCTTGGTCGAAGCTACTCCGATCTCCGGACCAGCATGGATGTATATACCGGCATCGGTTTCACGCGCGATCGTGCTCCCCACAACATTGCAAATACCTAACACCGGTATACCATGACGCTTTGCTTCCCGCAGGGCAGCAAGCGTGTCAGCGGTCTCGCCGGACTGGGATACCGCGATGCACACTGTCCCTTTGGTCAACACGGGTTTACGATAGCGGAACTCGGAGCCATATTCAACTTCGACCGGGATACCGGCAAGGCTTTCGATCATATACTCGCCGATCAGGGCCGCGTGCCATGATGTGCCGCACGCGATGATGATGATACGATCAGCATCCCGGAGCTGTTCAACGTGATCCGCGATGCCGTTCAGCCGCGCGATACCTTCATCATAGTTGAGGCGTCCACGGATCGTATCTCTCATAACAAGCGGTTGTTCATTGATCTCCTTGAGCATGAAATGTGCATACCCGCTCTTTTCGATCTGTTCGAGCGTCCATGTGACGCGCTGAATTTCTGGTGCGATCGTACCCATCTGACGGCTTTCAATCCTCAATTTATCCTGTGCGATCTCCGCGATATCTCCATCCCTGAGGTATACGACCTGGTCCGTATGACTGATGATCGCGGCCAAATCAGATGCTACGATATATTCATTCTGGCCTTTACCGATAACGAGCGGACTGCCCATGCGAGCCGCGACGATGCAGTCGGGTTGCCGGAGTGTGATGATCGCCAAGCCATATGTTCCCTCGATGTAACTACATGCCTTGATGACCGCAGACAGAAGATCATCGGTGTAGAACTCTTCGATCAAGTGAGGGATGACCTCGGAATCGGTTTCCGATGAGAATGTATGTCCCCGCTCTTCGAGAAATTTCTTCAATGTCCGGTAGTTCTCTACGATCCCATTATGGACGACCGCAAACTGCCCTTTGCAATCCATGTGAGGATGGGCATTATGATCATTAGGAACCCCGTGCGTCGCCCAGCGGGTGTGGGCGATCCCGAGACAAGAACGTTGGGTCATGGTCGACACGACATGATCCAGGTCCCGCACCTGACCGGCGACTTTCCGAAGTACTATACCATCGTTCGTAACCAGCGCGATACCCGCTGAATCGTAACCGCGGTACTCCATTCGGTAGAGACCATCGACGAGTACGCGCGTCGCATCGCTATTGCCTATGTACCCGATGATGCCACACACGTATGATTATAGTAAAACAACTATGTATGTCAATATACAGACGATTTGTTTTTATATAGAATTGATCGTTTACGATGACCTGGTATTTAAGGATTGAAGCTGATAAAGGTTATAATAAAGCCCGCGGCGGTCGATCAGGCCGGCGTGCGTTCCGACCTCGGCGATCTCACCCTTGTGGATGACGTAGATACGGTCGACATCCTTGATCGTACTG
>JAFGPO010000010.1 GCA_016936155.1 Caldifarciminota bacterium | reverse complement strand
GGTACGACAGGAACAACAACAGATTCACGATCCTTCCATTCCACTATCCGCCGACCATCGACCGAGTACAGCACGTGATCCCCAGTCGGTACGGAAATTTCCATGCCGGAGCGCACCATGGTCGGATAGACGGGGATGTTCCTTGCCTTTTGATCATCCTCCGAGATGGCAGTATACGGGAAGATCTCAAGGAGCGATATGCTTGCAGGTTCAAATGTACGGGTCATGTACGACCACCCACCGGTGAAACTGTCCGGATACACCACACCGGCATATTCGATCCCGGTCGAACCATTGTACGGAGCATTCAGTGGAGCGTTATTCGTGATCGTCCTTACCTCGCAGTGTACGATCGGCTCCGGGATCGACAGGGTCATTGCATAGGTGGTGTCGAGTGTTTTATTGATAACGACGACCGGATACATTCCATCTCCAGACCGCTTGGATGCCCAGCACTCGATACCATAGCCGCTGTTTTTATGGTCAGAATATGAATACATGAGCGTATCGCCGAAATACTCATTATAGAGTTCCAGCACATAGGAAGGCATGCGCCGGCTCACAGAATCGCCGCGTATCACGCCAAAATAGGGATAGTCCGAAGGATTCGCAGGATTCCCTTCATGGATGCTATACACAGCCGCCATGTGCAACCCTGCGTGCATCCAGTGGCCAATCGCAACGGCGATGAACAAACCGGTAAGATAATTCCACCACAAAGGATCCGGGACCATGATGATCCCGGAATTGTACTCGAGTACGACCAGTTCAATGTGAGACATGCCAAGCGCGGCCAATGAATCCCGGTATACCTGAACAACCACCTCGCACGGGAAGATCGTATCGGTCTTTGAAAGCCATTCAATATAATCAGTCGTATCCGCGATCGAATCCCAGGCGCTGCTCGCGTAGTAGTGTACATCAAGGTAGTCGATAAGATTCCCATACGGTTCCAGAACAGGCCGCAGCCACGATAAATCGCCCGCGATCGAATAGACGAATTCGAGCGGGATCGGACTTGCCCCTTCCATCGCATTGACATAGAGCGGGATCAGACCGGCAAAATCCTGGGGCGTCCAGAACGAAGAATCCTGCCACGACCAGTTTGCAAACGGGATGCCGAAGTGGCGATAGAATGTCCAGTATCCCCAGGGCGGTACGGGCCACTGTCCCCCGGCAATATCCGGTTCATTGCCGAGACTCCAGATCGACACGTTATACGGCTGGGGATGACCACGCTGGGCGCGGAGAAGCCCCAATGGCGTTGTCGTGTCACCGTTGGTATATTCGACCATGCGCCGGGCAAGCCCGGTGTCCCCGGTCTGCATATTCACGGTCAGGATCGGTTCGGCCCCAATATACTCGCACAAACGCAGGAACGAATCCACTCCAAACTTCACGGAATCCGGCAAAAGAAAGGTATCCAGAAAATCAATGTAAAAAATCCCGCTCAATGAAGCATCTTCCCAATCCAGGTATTCTGCACCGATACCACCGAATCGCAATAATGATGGCTGTGTCGCGAGGATCAACGGCTGCGTTTCCGCAAGGGGTGAAAAACAACTGATCATCTCATCCCCTGAACCAAAAACGAATTTCGAGATCGGAATATTGTCGGAATCCGGATACACCACTATGTTCCCGGAAACCTGGGCAAAGGATGTTAGACACCAGCCTGAAAGGAAAAAGCAGGCCACAAGATATTTCATGATTGTTCTCCTCCCCGATAGTCAATGCGCTTCATCGTATCTTTATGATCTTATAGAGCCGCGCGCCTTCGATTGCTACAAAATAGACACCCGGCGCGATCGCCCCGGGAGACACATCTCTGCCCGTTGCATCATAGATCCTGTAGTGCCTTCCAGCGGGTATGTATAACGGACCGGCAATGATTGATGCAGGTATTTCCGGGTGTTTCGGGAAACCCCCGTGTTCCTCGATCCCGGGCACACCGTCGAATAGTTCGTTCCACGTGTACCACATTTTTGGGATCACGTGGGCTCCCTGGTTGCGTTGCGCATAACTCACCCCGATGCAAGGCCAGTCCTGGTGTTCGGCCACGATATTGGGTTTGAGCACCATCTGCTGGATCGTGCCTGCATAGTACCCCCATCCAGCCGCGGCATTCTCGAGATCGATCGCGCGCTGGGTGGAAAGGTGCAGGTCATGATTGAGCGAATCCGCCATAAGCGAATACCGGTAGCAATACGGAGGTGCATAGAGGACCCGTTCGTGATTGGTCACGACCAGGTTCCAGTCCGAGTTGATCGCGGGTGCTATTATGTTATCGCTTGTGAGCCGGAGCGAATCATGCGCATTGTTTATCTCCAGGATACCGGCCGGCACCGGATGCGCGCCGTCGTACGGAGAGAACAGGTGCACATCCCAGCAGGTCAGGCTCGATGAATCATGCATGGAAAAGGTGATGTCGTAGATATCGTGGATCCCGCTGTTATCAGGGTCAACTGTTTCGATCGCATCCCTGCACGATAAGGTGAACGGCACCAGGGAATTCGCCGGAATATATGTGGTGTCCTTGATGTACCCGTAGTCACAACACAGACCAACGCCGTGTTCGTTGATCCCGGACAGGCACCCCATGAACCCGGCAACGGTCAGGAGCACGAACCGCTCCTCATCAGGCGAACTCGGGGCGCACGCGATGATCACCGAGGTATTGCCGATGCAGGTATAGTTGCCTGCGGTGTAATCGAGATCGCGCGCAATTACAAGACCGCCTTGCAGCGTATCGTCGTTGATCGTTGATTGCCCCCACCCGGACACGCTCGAGCACCCGAAAGTATTGAAATCAGGGAGCGCGCTCAAGCACAGGAAATCCTCTTCGGTCATTTGCCGGCCCAGTTCCGGGTGCGTGAGATCAACGCCCTTGGCCATGCAGCCGGCAAGAGCACCCTGCGCTTCGTCCAGGTATTTTTGCGGTATCGTGAAGTGGCTTCGGAAATACGGCAGGATAAAATATTCATAGACCGTGGGTGTCACCCGGTGCAGGCTGCTCGTTCCGATCGCGAAACGAACGAGATTCGCCATTGCCTCCTCGCCAAGCAAGTATCCGTGCGCGTATCCCATCTCGAAGTGCGTGCCCCATACCTGCAGGTATTTCTGCACCGGCATCCCCTTGGTCCGTAGCCGTCCATTGCAGAGTGGCGGCTGTGTTGCCAGCGCCGGCAGGGAGATGTCATCGAGAAATATTGCCTGCCGCAGCGGAATATCACAGGCCCGGAATGCGATATACACCGGCGTGCCGCTGTAGGACCCCAGGGATGCGGAAAAATTGGTCCATACTGAATCCGCAATGCTGAACGATGCAAGCATGGAAAAATCCGTTAGCGACGGCGGAGAGACTGAAGAGATCATGACATCAAGGCTGCAGTGAGATATGCCGTTTGTCCGGCACCAGAAATCCATGATCGTATCCGCGCCATGGGGCAGGATCATCGGGCTGATCAGGTAATCAATGTTCGTGTGGGATAGACCCACGTACGCGGAATCGCTGTAACACGCCGCGGAAAATGCGCTGCTATACCCGCCCTCAGCGCGGTACCAGCATGCATCGAGCGCGTCATAGTTCACGATCAACCAGTTATTAGGCGGGAAAAATGCCTGCGATTCGAATCCCTCGGTCCAGGCGGTGAATGTAACGAACAAGAAAATTAGCATTGACTACTCCCCTTTATTTATGCAAATTCTAAATCCTGAATCATAAATCCTGAATAAATCACAATATTAAAATTTCAATTTTTCAAACAAAAAATTCGAATCTGGGCTATGCATCACGACTCACCAGTGCGTTATAAATCCTTTACGCCGTAGCCTTACGCTTTCCACCCTACGCCATACGGTCTTCATTCCGGCAACTGGAACCGCGGCTGGTCCCACATCTTCAAATATTCAAGGAATTTCTGTTCGACCATCGGATCCCCGGCCTCAACATTCATATTCCGTATTTTCTTCTCGAAATGCTTGCCCGCAAGGCCGAGCGGCAGGGTCACGATCCCGAAAACGAGCATGACAAACGCGCCGCGCTGGAACGGTTCGCCGCCAAGCCATGCCAGAACCAGCAGGACAGCGAATACCACGAACAAACCGATGTAGATCATGGCAAGCCGCATGCTCATATTGATCGCTTCCTTGACTTTGTTCAGATCAATTTGAGAACGAATCACGCCATTCGTTTCCTTATAAACCTGTATATTCTTCCAGGACGAGATCCCATGCATTGCGATGGCAATGCCGAGAAACACAATAAGAATGATGAACATAGCTGATTATAAATCAATCACCGGAATAAGTCAAGCTGGGGTGGCACGGTACAACTACTTAAGTGTCATACATGTCGTTGACATATCCTGGATAACGGATACAATAGCCAATGCCAAATAAGATCGTAGCAAGATTCATAGACGGAAGGATAGCGCGGGGCTCGACGACCGATTTCATGCCCAACCGCGACATATTCCATATCGTATCCAAGGAGGAAGGTAAAAACAAATCAACGGCGATAAAAATGGCGGAGTTGAAAGCCGTTTTCTTTGTAAAAGAACTCGAAGGTCTGGACAAGGACCGACCGGTCATTAAACGCGACTTTGATGATGTCGGCGATAAAAAATTAATTGGGAAAAAAGTCAAGGTAACGTTCCTTGACGGTGAGGAATTGCTCGGCTTGACACTCGGCTACTCGCCTCAACGCCGCGGTTTCTTCTTCACCCCGATCGATCCGGAAAGCAATAACGAAAGGGTATTTGCGGTCCTGACCGCGGTCAAAGACATCGAGTTCTATGAATGATCCGATCGGCACAGTCGATCTCCCTGGAATAGCGAAACTAAAATCCGGCAAGGTGCGGGAGGTATTTGACTGCGGCGATGCGTATCTCATTGTCGCGACTGACCGCATTTCCGCCTACGACTGGATTCTCCCCACGTTGATACCGCACAAGGGTGAAATTTTGAGCCAGTTGTCAACATTCTGGTTTGAAAACACAAAACACATTATTGAAAATCACCTGCTCACGGCGAGCATCGATCATTATCCAGAAATCCTGAAGTCGCATAAAGACATGCTTACGGGCCGCTCCATGCTCGTGAAAAAAGCCCAACCGATCGAAGTAGAGTGCGTGGTGCGCGGCTATATTGCCGGTTCAGGCTGGCGCGATTACCAGGAAACTGGAATGATCGGCGGCCAGAAAATACCCGGGCTCAAGCAGGGGGACATACTACCGGAGCCGCTCTTCACGCCGGCGACTAAAGCGCACTCCGGTCATGACGAGAACATTAGTTTCGAAAAGATGAAAGACGTGATCCCGGAAAAAGACGCTGAGTTTATCAAAAAAATAAGCATTGACTTGTATAATTTCGCCCATGACTATGCGCGGGTGCGCAACGTGATCATTGCTGATACCAAGTTCGAGTTCGGCAGGATCGACGATTCGATCATTCTCATTGACGAGATATTCACCCCGGATTCAAGTCGGTTCTGGGATCCAGACCTGTACAAACCAGGGGGGTCGCAGGCTTCATTTGATAAACAGTTTGTCAGGGACTATTTAACAGGCACGGATTGGGACAAAAACTCACCCCCGCCTGAACTGCCGCCGGACATCGTCGACAAAACCGTTGCACGGTACAGGGAAGCATTCAATAGAATAGTAGGAACTAAGAACCATAATGCGTAGGGCGTAAAGCGCAAAGCGAATAATAACGCAATAGCGTTTTATTAATTACCTAACTACCCAGTTACCTGATTACGTTATTACGATATTGTATCAGTTTCGCCCTCTCATGTTCTATCTGTTATTTCTTTCCAGGTATCGTCCTTAAGCCCATCCCGACCAGCACGTTCAGCATGATGAAGAGCAGCAACGTGAACCTGATCCCGATGATCGGGATCAAGAGAACAGACGTTATCATTGCCCCGAAAGCAGAGCCGATAAGATCGATGCCATAGATGATGCCGGCCCTTCTTTGCGACACGAGCGCCACGCTTAAGGGAAAGTGCAAACCGCCGATCACGCCTCCGCAAAAAATAAGGATTAATATGAGGACATTTATTGCCGGGATCGGTACCATTGTAATCCCCAGCATGACTGAAAAGTAGAGAGCCATGATGAATTCAATATGTGACAGCAGGATTACGGGCTTGTCCCGCAGCAGCGGTGTTCGCACGCACAGGAATGTGCCGAGCGCAAGCCCGATCATATACGAAGCGATGATCGTGCCGATCCAGCCGTACAGATAACCGTAAAAGACCTGAAACAGAATGATCAGCACGACCTCGGCAGAGATCTCGCTCGCGCCCACTGCCATGACTGAAATATACACGATCGATTTACGCCGGTAGAATGGAAGCACAAGGATCAAAGGAATGAGAAAAAGCCACGGACTTGCATGGAACAACCGCACGGCGATCGTCCGTACGCTCTCTGATACCGCCCCTCCCCACAGGATCATGGTATAGTAGTAGCATACTGGTTTGAGATCAATGTTCACGGTTCCTTGGGACTCATCGATCCGCTGCTGGACATATCCCACTTTTTCGGGAGTAAGTTCATAATCAAAAAAGTACGAATTCACGTACTGCAGATCGAGGTTCCGTGCTTCCATATTTTTTTTCAGATGCGCCCGAACAGTCTGCGCGTCGATAACATGGTCTGACGCAAGAAAGGTCATGCGCGATACAGGAAGAACAAGGACATTATTGTATGCAGAACTAAGGCTCTGTTTCACTGTTTGCAGCAGTTCACCGTGGAGCGTGCTGATGATATCGGTAGGCGCGGATATGCGCAGCGTGAATATCCCGCCTTTTTTCAATACGTTCCGTGATTCAGCAAAAAACTCCCGTGTATAGAACCGGTTGAGTTGCGCATTGACCGGATCCGGCAGGTTCACGATCACTACATCATAGGTGGCTTGGGTATTTTTAATATAGAAGCGGGCATCTCCAAACACGATCTGCACCTTTGCTCCATAGTCGTTTCCGGTTGGGATATGCTCTGATCCCAGCGTAAATAAGAGGGGATCGAGCTCGACATACGTTACGCGTTTTATAGACGGGTGTTTAAGGATCTGACTCAGACAACTTCCGACACCCCCTCCAATAAGCAGGATATCGGTAGGTTCTTCATGCAGGAGCAGAGAATAGTGCACTGCTTCCTCGGTCGTGTAGGGATCCGGATAACTGAAATCATACACTCCATTGACATAGAAATTGACCTGCTCCCGGTTGCGCGTGACCGCGATCATCCCGTAGCGTGATTCCTCAAGTGCGACGATATTTTGATGCGGCATCTGGATTTGCCTGAGGATCAACTCGATATCCTTCACCTTTGCTAGAGAAAATAGAATACAAAACGACGCGAGAACGAGAAGGTACCTGCCCCTGAGCACAAAACCGCATGAGAGCAAACACGCAACGACCAGCACAATGACACCGACCGGAGGGATAAAATGTATAAGCAGAAAAGTGGCCGCGATCCCGCCGATGAACGCGCCCACACTCTCGATAAGGTAGACACTGTTTGGCTCCAGCGCTCTTGACAGGACCGGGAAAAGCGCTCCGAAGACCATGCATGGGGGCGCGAGCGCCAGGCACGAGACCAGGAGTATCCCCCCCAGGGAAATGATCTCGCCATACGGATAGGAAAAAATCCGCAAAGAACACCGCAGGAAAATCACGGCGTAGAGAACACAGATGCATTGAATAAAGAGCAGTACGCTCGCAGTTTTAAGAGGATCGGTTCGGGCAAACCAGCGCCCGGCCAACAGACTCCCAATGCCTGCCCAGATAAGCCAGAAACATAACAGGACGCCTGATACGAGCTCAAATCCGCCGAACAGGACCAGTCCTTCGCGCATAATCACGGTCTGGGCGATCACCGAGGTCAATCCCGTGATAAACACCGTGACGCGTATACGCATGATATAGTGTAAACAATCATACCTAGAAATCAATGAGTTAAAATGGAAAATGGTTTATGGTTATGGATGCTGGGTCTATTTCCCCCTCCTTGACTACCAATTTTTTTTGATTACAATTGCTAAAAGGAGCATTGGTATGTCTGGACATTCCAAATGGTCAAAAATTAAAAGAAAAAAGACGATCGCAGACGCAAAACGGGGTCGGTTATTCACCAAAATGATACGCGAGATCACGATCGCGGCACGGCACGGCGGCGGTGACCCGAATGCCAATCCGCGCCTGCGCTCGGCGATCGATGAGGCTCATACCCTCAACATGCCGAACGAGAACATCGATCGGGCGATCAAGCGCGGCACCGGGGAATTAGAGGGACAGGCACTCGAAGAAGTGACATACGAGGCATACGGCCCCCATGGCGTGGCGCTCATCATCGAGGTCGTTACCGACAATCGCAATCGCACGACTGGAGAGATCCGTCATATCCTCTCCAGGCAAAATGGGAGCCTTGGGAACCAGGGTTCAGTGGCATGGCAATTCCACGCCCAGGGAGAGATCAGCGTCAATGCTGCAGAGTATGAAGAGGATACGATCATTGCACTCGCCCTGGAAGGCGGGGCAGCCGACATCAAAACCGAGGATGAACAGTATCTGATCATCACGGCACCTGATAATTTCGAAACCGTAAAGGATATATTAAAGAATAACAAGATCAAGATCGAATCGAGCGAACTCACAAAAACGGCACAGAACCTCGTGCCGTTGGAGGAAAAGGAAGCGGCAAAAGTGCTCAAACTGTGCGAAGCGCTCGAGGAACTCGAAGACGTACAGAACGTCTACGGGAATTTCGACATTCCCGAAGCAGTGATGGAAAAGATCTCGACTGAAACAAGTTGAAAGTCCTTGGAATAGACCCGGGAGTGACCGCGACCGGATACGGGGTAATCGAAAATGAAGCTTGTATCGATGTCGGGACGATACGGCCCAAGGCAAAACAAGGACATGATCGTCTCATTACGATCTGCGAGCAAATAAAAAAGCTTGTCACCGAATGCACCCCGGATTATGTAGCGTTAGAAAAAGTGTTCTATCACAAAAATATTCAGAGCTTGATTCAATCATCAGAACTTCGCGGCGCGATCATCATCACGTTATTGAACTGCGGTGTGAACGTGGTTGAATATACCCCAACCCAGATCAAACTGACCACGACCGGTAACGGCCGCGCATCAAAGCAGCAGGTCAGGTACATGATCGAAAAGATCATGCTCGGACAACAGCATAAACGCGTAAGTCACCATGCAACCGATGCGCTTTCGATCGCGTACACCGGAGCACGCAAAGTAAGCAGACATTTATGATCGGACGTCTCCGGGGAACCGTCGCGGACAAACAGCCGCCTTTTTTCATCCTCGATGTCAACGGCGTTGGCTACCTGGTCCAGTCGTCCGTGGCAACATTCAACCGCATCACCGAAGGTCAGGAAATCACGATCTATACCAAGTGCGTGTACAAAGAGGACGACGCGGCGATCTACGGGTTCCTCACCCATGAGGAATTAAAGACATTCTCGGATCTGATATCTGTATCCGGTGTGGGTCCGAAATCCGGGTTGAGCTTCCTTTCTACATTCACGCCCGAGGAGATTGCGCGCGCGATCGACAATGAAAATTTGGAAGTGCTGTCCGCGGTTCCCAGGATCGGGACGAAACTGGCGAGCAAGATCGTGCTCGAACTCAAGGGCAAGCTCAAGTTCGATGAGAAGCCGAAAGCGCTCGAGCAGGCGGTCAATGCCCTGTGTTCGCTCGGCCTCACCCGGAGCGAAGCGGTGCAGCGACTCAAGGGGCTGCCCCAGGATCTTCCGCTTGAAGAGATCGTAAAACAGGCGCTGAGGAAGTGACCATGGACAAGATGACCACGAATGCCCTGCTCAAAGGCGAAGAACTGTATGAACTGACCCTTCGCCCCAAAAAACTCGATGACTTTATCGGCCAGACCAAGATCAAGGAAAATCTGAAGGTCTTTATCGAAGCGGCGAAACAGCGGCAGGAACCGATCGAGCACATCCTTTTGTTCGGGCCGCCCGGCCTGGGGAAAACAACGCTCGCCCACAT
The DNA here is from genome assembly GCA_016936155.1 of Caldifarciminota bacterium. Taxonomy (GTDB): domain Bacteria; phylum Hydrothermota; class Tepidihabitantia; order SM23-42; family SM23-42; genus JAFGPO01. The sequence continues at coordinate 253 of JAFGPO010000010.1, read as the reverse complement.
CATTGCAAAAGAAATGGAAACGAACATCTACCCCACAGCCGGGCCGATCCTGGAGCGGCCGTTCGATCTCGCCGGTATCCTCAGTAATCTGAACAACGGTGATATCCTCTTTATCGATGAAGTGCACCGTTTAAATAAGACCGTTGAAGAATACATGTATCCAGCGCTTGAGAATTTCTGCCTCGATGTCATGCAGGACAAGGGACTCGGCGCTAAGGCGCTCCGGCTCAACCTCAACCACTTCACGCTCATC
>JAFGPO010000095.1 GCA_016936155.1 Caldifarciminota bacterium | reverse complement strand
GACAAGCTCGCCGGCATGACCGGTACTGCAGCCACTGAAGCGGGAGAATTCTGGGAGATCTATAAACTCGACGTCGTTGAGATCCCGACCAAGGCACCAGTACGACGGATCGATTACGAGGATATCGTGTACCGCTCACGGCGCGAAAAATACAACGCGATCATCGATGAGGTCGTGAAATGGCACGAAAAGAAACGGCCGGTTCTTGTCGGCACTACATCAGTCGATGTGTCCGAAGTACTTTCCCGCATGCTCCAGCGCAAGGGGGTAAAACACGAGGTTCTTAACGCAAAACACCACCAGCGTGAAGCAATGATCGTTTCAAGTGCAGGCCAAGGCGGGGCAGTAACGATCGCCACGAACATGGCGGGCCGTGGAACCGACATAAAACTCGGTAAGGGCATTGTACAGTGTTCCAAGTGTTGCGTTGAATGTCTGGATCATGATTGCGGGGAGTGTTCCCATGAGGAGAAAAGGGAGTGTTTGCTCGAGGTGCCGTGTGGTTTGTATATCATCGGGACAGAGCGCCACGAATCACGGCGCATTGACAACCAGTTACGGGGCCGGAGCGGCCGTCAGGGTGATCCTGGATCGTCTTGCTTCTTCCTATCGCTGGAAGATAATCTGATGCGCATTTTCGGGTCTGACCGTGTTGCCGATATCATGGACCGGTTCGGGGGAGAGGAACAGAAACCGATCACCCATCCGCTCGTTACACGAGCGATCGCGAATGCCCAGAAAAGGGTGGAAGAGAATCACTTTGAGATCCGCAAGAAACTGCTCGAGTATGATGATGTCATGAACAAACAGCGCGCGGAGATCTACCGCCGGCGCGACGAATTACTCCGCGGCGAGAATCTTGTGGAAGTTGCGCATCAATTATTTGAGGATGCGATCGAAGATATCCTGCTCAGGAACACCGATCCAAGGGCAAATCCTGAGGAATGGGACTGGGATTCTATCCGGACCGACGTTAACCTGCTTTTTCTGACTGAATCCGCAGTACCGCGCGAGGACATAAGCAAGATCAAGCAGGAGGCACTGCTCGATATGCTGCTCGACAAGGCGAAGGAGCGTTTGGTCGGGCGCATGCAGGAACTCGGTGAAGAGAAATGCCGGGAAATGCTGAAGTTCGTTCTGCTCGGGACTCTGGATAGCCGTTGGCGGGATCATTTGTATGCTCTGGATGACCTGAGACAGGGTATCAACTTGCGTGCTTACGGACAACGCGATCCGCTTATCGAGTATAAGCAAGAATCACATAAACTGTTCGAGGAACTGCGTGTGGATGTGGCAAAGAACTCAACTGCTCTTATTTTCCGGGCGCAACCCCAGGCGCGGCAGAGAACCGCCCAACGGACCAGGGAATATAAACCAGCCGCTGCACTGCGACCGGGTGAACAGCCACCACCGCAGACGACCGTGAAGCGGGAGCAAAAAGTCGGAAGGAACGATCCGTGCCCGTGCGGGAGCGGAAAGAAATACAAGAAGTGTTGCGGGAGGAAGTAAAATGAAACCGTACCAAGTGCATTTATTCACCGATGAGAACAAGATACCGGATGCTCTGCCGTATGAACCATGCTTTATATACGAGAACAAACGGTACCTGAACTTCACGGTTTTTGATTGTTTTCACCGGAAAACAAGTGAAGATCTGAAAAATGCCGCCCATGCGATCATTGAAGCCCGCGGTATCGTGCCGGCCGACGGCAACAATGAGTCGCTCTCAGGTTTGCACAAAGCAATGAGTGAATTAAAGAAGACGGAATCATGTATCTTCAGCCCGGACGAGATGTCAGCGCTCTATGCGCTGTTTTCGATTTTTGGTGAAAGAGCCACCTTTTTTCTCGATCGCGAAACATCACCCAGTATCGTTGCCACGCTCCAGTACCGGAACCTTGAGTACTATAACCACAACGATCTGGAACAACTCGGCAAGTTGATGAGCGCAAAAAGTGAGCGTGTGGTGGTGATCGATGGTATGTACGAATGGCTGGGCAGTGTCGGTCTGGTCAACGATTTGCTTAAGGTCGCGGAGTTGCACGATTGCGTTGTCATTGCCAATGAACTTAATTCGTTCGGGTTCATCGGGCGCGATGGGCGGGGTTTTGTGGACCTGTTTAACTGCTATGACGCGGTCGACATCGAGATCGGCAGTTTTAGTCGGTTCCTCGGCGGATTTGGTTGTTATATCGCAGCGAAAAAGTACCTTACCGCCAAGATGAAGGAGAACGGGACAGAGATCCTCACGCTCATGCCGCAATTCATGATCGCGACCGATCTCGCTGCCCTCGATGTGCTGCGGTCGGAGAAACACAACAAGAGCATGTATCAAAAATTATGGAAGAACGCTCGATATATGATCACCCGTTTGAAGCAGCTCGGTTTCAAGACCGTGAGCGAAACCCCGATCATCATCGTTTCTTTCAAGAACAACGAAGAAGCAGGCGAATTCACCAAACGGCTTTTCTTTGACCAGATCATCGTATCGCAGAAAAAGGAGCGGATCAGGCTCTGTCTTTCGATCGAGCACAGTAAAGAAGATCTGGATTATTGCCTGGAGAAGTTTGAGACGATCGGCGAAGCACTGGGTATCGCAAAGACCGATTAATCGATCCGGATCCACCATGAACAACACCAACGCAACGATACAAAAGGGCGATCTCGTGTTCGTCTATCTTGACAACAGGCGGCAGTTTTTGGTGCAGGTTTTGCCTGGAGCGCAGGTGCAGAGCGATTTTGGCAATATCCCCTGTGATGACATCATCGGCCAGCCTTACGGGACGACAGGGAAGACCCACCTTGGCCACGCATACCACTGTCTTAAGCCCTCGACCGCGGATTTAATGTTCAAAGTGAAACGACTGACCACGATCGTGTACCCGAAGGATCTCGGCTACTTGCTCCTCGAGACGACGGTCGGTCCGGGATCACGTGTCATAGAGATCGGGACCGGAAGCGGCGCATTGACGCTTGTGCTCGCGAAAATGGTTGCCCCGGACGGCATCGTGTATTCCTATGAACGCAGGGATGAATTTATGGAGAATGCGCGGAAGAACGTGGAGCGTGCCGGGTTCATCAAGAACGTGACATTCATCGGCCGTGATGTAGCGCAGGAGGGATTTGATGATCACATGGTCGATGCGGTATTCATCGATGTTCCCGAACCATGGGAGATCGTTCCGCATGCCACAAGGGCGCTCAAGGGCGGCTACCATGTTGTCGCATGGAGTCCGAATATCGAACAGGTAAAACGGATGGTGGATGCGCTGCAGAGCAATGGTTTTATACGGACGCAGGTGAGCGAGATCGCCGAACGGGAGATGCTGGTACGCGAACGCGGCGTGCGACCGCGCGAGCGGGGGATCACCCACACCGCATACCTTATCAGGGCTCAGAGGATTTTGCCTCCATCCGGAGACAAAACCTAAATCCTAATTTTCAAATACCAAATAACAAATTTAAATAAAAGCATATCAGGATACCCGAGTATCAGTATATCAGATATACACCTGATGCTCTGGGGTGCTGGTATTCTGCATGCTGATGTCCTGATGCGCTGATATGCTCTTAGAGGGCTTGAAAAGATGGAGAAGGGTATAAGGCATATAAGGCATATGGGACATATAAGACGTATTGTGAATTACGGGGCGCCGTAGTGTTATTTAAGGTAGGCGAGCGGGTCAACCGGCGTACCGTCCTTACGGAGTTCAAAGTGAAGCATGGGTCCGGAGAGCGACCCACTTTCCCCGACCCGTCCAATGATGCGCCCCTTATCCACATGAATGCCTGTTTCCACGAGGATCTCAGAGAGGTGACCATACAGGGAGTAGAAACCATCGTGGTGGTCGATCAAAACCATGTTTCCGTATCCCATGAACCGGTCAGCATACACGATATTACCCGGTGCGACCGAATAGATATTCTCGCCGTAAGCCGAACGGATATCAACCCCGTTGTTCTTGGTCGTCGTATTATACTTGGGGTGGACTACCTTTCCGAATTTTGTTTCGACCGTACCCTTACATGGCCACGGAAGCATTCCCTTGTGCTTCTCCATGTACTCGCCGGAGATCTTCTCCTGTTTCTTGCGTAATTCGACGATAAGCTCCTCGAGTTTTCTCTGGGAGCTTTTCAGTTCTTTTTCGACATTGATCTTTTCGCTTGCCTGTTGTGCCACCTTATCGAGTATTTGTTTTTTATGCTGGCGTTCATCGCTGAGGCGGTCGAGCTCGCTTTCTTTTTCATGACGCCGGTCATCAAGGAGAGCGATAAGATCTTCCCGCATTTTTTTATCAACGAGATACCGCTCCCAATCGGATTTAAACTCGAAAAACGCCTGCTGGTCATCTTTGGCGAGTATCTGCAGGTAGTATGAGGACGAGAGGATCTGGGGCAGGGATTTCGAGGAAAACACGATTTCCAGTTTATAGAACGGTGTCCATTTATACAGGCGCACCAGCCGTTCACGCAGATCATCACGGCGGTGTTTCATTTTTGCCTCTAACTGGGCGATGCTCCTGGTCAATTGCTGGACGTTCTGCTGTTCTTTGCTCATTTGTGATGTGAGCTCATCGATGTACTTAATCGTCAGGGTGATCCCTTCGTCGATCTTTTCGATGTGGGCGAGGGTACCGACTTTCTCTTTTTCCAGTTGTTTGATCTCGGTGCGCACGGAAGTCAATTTTTCTTTCAACTGGTCGAGTTCTTTTTGTTTCGCGTCGATCTGGGTGAAAAGAGCGATGAGGATAAGCAGGATCATTGAAGGAATCGCCGCAAGGCGATGGTCGAACCGATGATCCCGAAGAGCATGCCACTCACCACGCTTCCCAGGAGAAAGAGCCACTGCGGATAGAAGATATCCGTGATAAATGAGTTCGCTGCCCGCGCCGTGATAATGGTCAGAATGAATGCGATCAACCCGCCGAGGATGCCCTGGATGATTCCCTCGAAGGTGAACGGAACAGCGATGAATGAATTGGATGCGCCGACCAGTTTCATGATCTCGATCTCGGTCGCGCGCGCAAAGATCGTCAACTTGATGGTCTGGAAGATCACAAAGATGACCGAGAATATGATAATAGCGAGCAACCCGAGGTCGAACATGGTGACTATATGCGTGATCTTTTTCAACTCACCGACCAATTCCCCGCCGTAGATCGTTTCGGTGACGCCGCGCATGAGCATGATCTTTGCGCTGATCTCCTGCAGTCCCTGGGCATTTCGGAACCGGGATTCGAGTTTAATGCGCAACGATGCCGGGAGTGGATTGGCTTCAAAGACGGACAGTACCTCTTTGGTCTCCTGGATCTCTGCCTGCAAATCCCTTAGTGCTTCCTCGGACGACACATAGACCACGTCAGTTATACCGTTGATCTTTTTAATATTCTCCTGAAGCTGTTTATGGTCGACATTTTCGTTCAGAAATGCGATGATCTCGATCTTTTGATCAAGGATATCAAGGAAGTGATAGAGGTTGACAGTAATAAGCGCAAAAAGGGAGAGAAGAAAAAGTGAAATCGAGGTGACGAGCAGTGATAGTATGAAGAGCGAGCCGTTACGGCTGATCGTTCTTAATCCTTCACGTATCCCGATGCGCAGTGACATTCCCGTTATTCCGAGGTCAGTCTATTGTCAGTGATGATGAGAACGCGTTTTTTGACGCGCTTAACGAGTTTAAGATCATGGGTCGCCATAAGGACGGTGGTTCCTTTGTAATTGATATCCATGAGGACGTCGATTATCTCTTGAGAACTCTTTGAATCGAGATTGCCGGTTGGCTCGTCGGCGAGCAGGATATAAGGATCTCTGACCAAAGCCCGCGCGATCGCCACTTTCTGTTGTTCTCCGCCGGAAAGCTGGTACGGGTAGGAGAATTTCTTATGACTCAGTCTCAGATACGTAAGGATCTCCATCATTTTTTTGCGAATATCCCGGGGCGGCGTGTCTGTGACCTCCAGGGCAAAGGCGACGTTCTCTTCCAGCGTCCTGTCCTGGAGCAGTTTGAAATCCTGATATATCACTCCGATCTTGCGCCGTAGTTTCGGGATCTGGCGTTTCTTCACGAATCGCAGGTTTTCGTCCATGACTTTTATCGTACCTTTTGTCGGTTCCTCTTCTTTGTAAATGAGTTTAAGGAGAGTGCTTTTGCCGGCACCGGTTGGACCGTTAATGAATACATATTCCCCTTTTTCAATGAAGAACGAGATGTCCTGGAGCGCTACCCAGTCTTTCTGGTAGACTTTCGTCACATTTTCAAAAGAGATCATCTGCTAAAGCATAATCATATTTGGCAAACTGTCAACATTTTTCATGAAAGGTAAAGCTTTTTTCCAACTCCTCTTGACTTTATTTCGAATTATCTATATAATACCGCGTGAAGGTTGTTGCCGTGAATCGTCAGGCAAGGCATGACTACCACGTGCTTGATACCTATGATGCCGGCCTTGTCCTGAGAGGCAGCGAGGCAAAATCATTGCGACAGGGAACCGTTTCGCTGAGCGATGCTCACGGTGAGCTTGTAAACGGTGAAGTGTACTTGATCGGTCTACACATCTCCCCGTACAAGCACGCGACAACACAGCAGGTGTCTCCGAAGCGTAAACGCAAAGTCCTGCTTCATAAGCGCGAAATCAAAAAATTGTTTGGTATGATCACCCAGCGGGGCAATACGCTCGTACCATTGAAAGTGTATTTCAATGACCGGGGATTTGCAAAAGTAACGATCGGTGTATGTCAGCGAAAGCGACTCTATGATAAAAAGGAAAAATTGTTGAAAAAAGAGGTCGAGCGCAAAGTCCGTTCGATAAAAAAGGCGGTTCGATGATTCTTTCTATCGTGGCGCTTATTAGCATTATTCCCAATACCTATGAAATAACCTGGGAGGAACAACATATTCTCGTCGAGTCCGAGACAATCGATTTCCAGAACTACGTTGCGCTCAAACCGATCGCTGATTTTCTTTCCATCAACTACGTGCTTGACAACCGAAGTCAACGACTCTTTCTCACGGAAAGCGAGCAGAAGGTTGAGTTGATCGGTGATATAGGTACGATATGTTACAACAATACTTGCAAAAACGTACCCTTTGCACCGGTTCGCATGCATGATGATATATATTTCCCGGCAAGCGAGATCGTCACGATGATCGCAAGCGGATTCGGAAAATTGATCTTTGTCAAGGAGGTGAAGGAGGCTCCTAAGATCGATAAGATAGCACTCTCACCGCGAGGTGATTCTACGGTCATCAAATTCTCCTGGGTCAAGCCGGTCAATTTCGATGTGCAGTTCTTCATGAAGAATGCAGTCATCGAACTCGATGGAGTGTACAAAAAAGAAGAATTGAACGCCCAGGGCGCGATCACGGCGGTTGAACTCCTGCCGTACAATACGTACACACGGTTGGAACTCGACCTTGATGGCGTGAACGCGTATTTGGAACGCGACCAGGAGATCGTGTTCTACTACAAGTTGAGCCAGCAGATAAAAAGGATCGTGATCGATCCCGGACATGGCGGTGTTGATCCGGGGGCGGTCGGTAAAAAAGGGTTATATGAAAAGGATGCCAATCTCGCGATCGCAAAATACCTTAAGGAACTCCTTACGGATTCGCTCGACGTGAATGTTGTCATGACCCGGGAGACCGACAAATATCTGTCCCTCAAGGCACGAACCCAGATCGCGAACCGGAACTGCGCGGACCTTTTTATCAGCATTCACTGCAACGCTTCCGCGAAGAGCAATGCGATGGGTGGATTCGAAACCTACTTTCTTGCTGAAGCCCGGACAACCGATGAACGCGCGGTCGCGATGCGCGAGAACGCATCCTTGAAGTTTGACGGCATCGAACCGGCAAGCGTGCTTGATAAAATACTGCTTGACCTTGCGCAGACCGCCTACCTGGAGGAATCAAATTGCTTTGCCGAATTAGTACAACAGAGTGCAGAACATTCTCTCCCGGTCAAATCCCGGGGAGTCAAACAAGCAGGATTTTATGTTCTGCGGGGTGCCTTTATGCCGGCGATTCTGGTCGAATGCGCGTTTATATCAAACCTGGATGAAGAGAAACTTCTAAAGGAAAAGACATTTCGTCAAAAGCTCGCCCTCACGCTGTTCCAGGGCATACGGGATTATATCAACCATTACGAGAGGAGATTGAACAATTGAACAACGCTCCGGTCGGTGTTTTTGATTCCGGGATCGGTGGTTTGACCGTTGTAAGGGAGATCAGGCGGATACTGCCGCATGAGAATATCGTGTACCTTGGTGATACTGCGCGTCTTCCGTACGGAACAAAATCCGTTGATGTGATCATTCAGTATTCACTCGAAAATATGGCGTTCCTTTTGTCCCGGGGCGCGAAGTACATCGTCATTGCATGTTATTCATCAACCTCGGTTGCCCTCGAAATTGTGCAGCAACGCTGTCCGGTGCCGGTCATCGGGGTCATCCGACCGGGTGTTAAGCGTGCGCTCAAGGTTTCCGGGTCCGGAAAGATCGGCGTTATCGGTACCAGTTTGACCATTTACAGCGGCGCCTATGAAAAGGTCTTTCATGAACTCTCTGCAGGAAGTGAAGTCATCGGCCGTCCATGCCCGCTGCTTGTTTCTCTTGTGGAGGAAGGATGGCTGGATCATCCGGCTACCCGTCTTATCGTTGAATCTTACTTAAAACCTCTGCAGGAAGATGGCATCGATACATTGCTCCTCGGGTGCACTCACTTTCCATTGCTTATGGAAGTGTTCAAAAAGATCATGGGTACGATACAATTCGTCGATGCATCGCACGAAGTGAGCAAGGAATTGAGCCGGGAGCTTGAACGGCTCGATATATTGAGCGATGCCTCGACTGGTGATCTGGTGATCTACCTGACGGATCTCTCCATGAATTTCAAGGAGATCGGCGAGCGGTTCCTGGGTGAACCAATGACGAATGTTTCGCGGGTGAGCTTGAAAAAGGCAGGAGAAGGCAACAAGAAGGCATAAGGGTGGAATAGGGCGGAATGCAAAATGATGGAAAAGGAGCGAGTACATGAGAGCTGATGGACGCAAGGATGATGAACTCAGGAAGATCACGGTTGACCTTGACTATCTTGATCATCCCGCCGGGTCGTGTTTGGTCACGATCGGAAAGACACGTGTTCTGTGTGCAGTGAGTGTGGAGAATAAAGTACCCCAGTTCCTCGCTGGCACGGGTACGGGCTGGCTGACTGCGGAGTACTCGCTGCTCCCTGGTTCAACGCATGAACGGATCCAGCGTGAAGCATATACGGGCCGGTTGAAAGGAAGAACACAGGAGATTCAAAGGTTCATCGGTCGATCGCTGCGGCCCATTATCAATCTTTCGCTCGTTGGCGAGCGTACATTCATAATCGATTGCGATGTTATCCAGGCGGATGGCGGAACCAGGACAGCCGCAGTTAATGGTGCGTTCATAGCCCTGAGCCGGGCGATCAACCGCATGATGCAAAATAGAACCTTCCGGGTATACCCGATCATCGATCATATTGCCGCGGTCAGCGTTGGCGTGGTCAATAGTATCCAGCTCCTGGATCTCGATTATCGCGAGGACAGTCAGGCGGAGATCGATATGAACCTCGTTGTGACCGGGAAAGGCAAGATCGTAGAGGTTCAGGCGACCGCCGAGCATATGCCGGTTGATAAGGCGCAGTTCGACAGCATGCTGGAACTGGGCATGAAAGGTGTCAGGAAGATTATTGCGTTGGAGAAGAAAATAGTTGGAAAGGACGGAGCATAGAGATTTTCACCGGGCTGTGGCGGAAAAACAGCGGGGTAAGCGGATCGATCATTACCTGATCGCCTCCGGGATCGGTATTTCACGTAATCTCACGCAGAAACTCATTGAGCAAGGAGAAGTCCTGGTCAACGGACATCCGGTGAAGCGGTCGTACCGCGTTAAGACCGGCGATGAGATCCACGTCATGTTCGAGATCAAGAGGGCGCCCGAGATCAGGGCCGAGGATATTCCCATTGATATCGTATATGAGGATGATACGATCATCGTTGTGAATAAAGCAAAAGGTATTGTCGTGCACCCTGCCCGGGGGAATTTTGATCATACGATGGTCAATGCACTGCTCCATCATGTTGGTT
>JAFGPO010000009.1 GCA_016936155.1 Caldifarciminota bacterium | reverse complement strand
ATCCTCTCATTGACAAAATCAAGGCTTCACCCGATGGTCATAATGCCTACTGGGTAGGAATTGGCGTAGATAGTTTTGCAAATAACCATTTAGCGTGTCGGACTGATACAAGTGGAGCTATTGATAAATTAACTTATTCGAAAATAGATAAAGATGGCAATATTGTAATCCCAAGTATAAAACTCGCTGATGGGCTTGGGCCAGCAATCATTGCGGATATAAATCAGAATATACACATGGTTTACTGTAATCCAGTTGGTCTTGGTAACCATATTGATTATCTAAAACTTGACCAAAATGGCAATATTCTCATTGGACCAAGGAGAATCAGCCCACCTGAGATTGAAAACAATACGTATGTTGATATGGCTATCGACTCTCTGCAATTCTTGCATGTTGTCTGGCAGGGTGATCAAACAGCAGTTTTTCAAATCTTGTATTGCAAGCTCGATACTCTGGGTGATTATGTAACTCAACCAATGAAAATAGTCCTTCCGCCCTACACCCAAGGTGCTGGTAAACCAATGATTGCCGTTGATAATAGTAACAGACTTCATGTTGTCTGGATAGATAATCGATTAAGTGATGATTGTGACATTTTCTACAAACGTGGTGAGAATGAACCCGGGATTATGGAATCGGAACGTTCAGAAGTTAAGAATCTCCCTAGATTTTCTATTTTTCCAAATCCATTCAGTCACAGTTTACATATCACAAATTTGACCATAGAAGAAAATATAGTAATTAAGATATTTAACACTGCTGGGGAAAAAGTTATTAATCATACTACTAAAGATAACGAGATTGAGATAGACACAAAAAATCTCTCCAGTGGGGTATATTTTGTTCAACTGGAAACATCAGAACACAAGGAAACAAAGAAAGTAATTTTGCTGAAATAATTTGGCACCACAGACGAATTGTCCGTCGGTCTACCCCATGAATAGTTTTGTAAAAAATAAGAAATGAAATTCCATAGAATTTTTATATTGATAATGTCTATTTAAAGAATATAATACGGTAGATCTTGTCCAAAAACTGTCCAAATTTTTTCGCGGAAACTGGTGTCGCCGAAAAGCGTTGTGCCACAATGCGCCTGTAGCTCAATCGGAAAGAGCAACGGACTTCGAATCCGAGGGATTCCTAACACTACAATTTTCCTGGATCCCCGAGTCACACCGGGATGACATGGGAGTAGTAGTACCCTCTTCTGCCTTCTTACGCCCTCTCAAGCCCTCTTAATTCAATGTTCCTTCTTTGGCAGTTGCGGGATGAGCCAGGAAAGGAATGCGTCCGCGCTCCGGGACTGCAGGTAGATCTTGCCCGGGCCTGTAAGTTCGCACACCAATCCTTCACCGCTAAACAAGGTCGATTTGAGACCGCCGACTTTTACTACTTTGTAATTCACACCTTCTGCCCAGGCGACCATATGGCCGGTATCCACCCGGTATGACTGGCCCTGGGCAAGATCGACCTCGTGAATCGCACCATAGCTCGAAAGGTAGAGCTGCCCGGAACCCGATATCTTCAACAGGAACAGCCCTTCCTTGGAAAAAAAGGTTTTCGCACCGCCCCACTTCGTATCGATCTCGACACCAGCAGTGGAACAGATGTAGGAACCGGACGTCACCATCATAGCCTGGTTGCTCATTTCGATGACGCACACATCACCAGGCAGAGCAGGAGCGAACGTGATCTCGGCATCCGCCGTGGCATTGAAGTTGTTCATGAAAAAACTCTCGCCGCCAAGCATGCTCCGCTTCAAAGCTCCGAAGAACCCACCCTTCATCTTGGTTTCGATCTCGATGCCGCTCGACATGCTCACCATTGCCCCGGCTTCCGCGGTAATGGTCTCGCCCTTGCTCAAATTCAACTTGAGCAGTGAGTATGAAGGTCGGTATAAAATTTCGTGATTCATAATACTACCTCCTCATAGTACTTAATGGTACATAAATAACCGGAATAATCAATCACCAGGATAGAACACATCGATCAGTCATTGGTCATTTGTAATTGGTCAATGGAAAGTGTTTAGTGAAGTAGCGTCTAGCGTTTGCTGTCTTTAAGCAGCAGTTCCATAAAATACGCTCCCTTGATCGGGTTATGCCGATATGGCGGGATCGGCTTGAAACCAAGGGACGTATACAGGGTGATCGCCTCCTTCATGGTATCGATCGTGTCCAAACGCATTCGTTTATATCCGATATCCCGCGCATCACTGATCAATCTTTCCGCCATGATGCGTCCGATACCCTTGCCGCGAAATACTGGCTTTACGTACATACGTTTCATCTCGCATACATTCTCTTCCAGTTGCCGCAGAGCAACACACCCTGCGCTCGAACCATTATATTTGGCAAGGTACAATCGGCCGGATGGCGGCGTGTAGTCGCCTGGCAGCCGGGAAAATTCCTTGTCGTATGCCTGGAAATCAAGATCAAATCCCAAGGTCGCAGTGTATTCCTGGAAAAGGCGCTTGACTGCGCAAATGTGTTCTTCGTTACTCACCGCGATCAATTCAATCATGGATCGCGTGTCCTATTTGAGCAGATCCAGAAGGAACCGCCGGCACTGCGGGCAGAACACACCGGTTTCCCCGTCAACGGTCTTCATCATCCCTTTTGCATCTTCCATAAGGCATGTTTTTGTTGAACAATGGTCGAGCCCGAAGGTATGACCGAGCTCGTGGTTAACAACCTTGATCAACCGCTCATTGAATTTCTTTTGCGCTACTTTCCCATACCCGAGGCGGTAGGTTGAAACAACACATGAATATCCACCAAGGCCAGCAAGGCCAAATATCCCCCAGTCATCGTAAGGTTCCTTGGTCGTCGATATATCATGCGTTGTGATCCCCACGACTTTCGTCCATGCAGAATCGCCGCACGCGTTCAGGTGATCAAGTAGCTTTTCTGCCCGGTAGCGGGTTCGAGGTTCATAAAAGGCCTCTTGAGGCATCTCAATAGGACCGGCGAACACGACACGCGCATTATAGACACTGTCAATACCCTGGAAAACAACGTGAAGAAACTCCTCCGGGACATCACCAAGGGGTTGTACTCCGATAATAACATTGGTACCTGCGCAGCAGAGTGATACGATCAGCGCGATGACTACTATTGTTCTCATTTTTTAGCACACACCAGCAGACCGCTTCTGATCGGGGCATGAACCATGCGTCCTACACCACGCCTCGATTCTTGAGACGCAGGATTTCCCACGCTTCAAAATCCTCGGGTGGATGGACCAGCTCCGCGTCCGGTCTTTTAATGAGCTCTATCGCCTCAGAAGGACATCCCGTAATGCATAATCCGCACCCGATGCAGCGGTCGGGTATAATAACCGTCTGTCCATCTTCATCCGCGATCGCCTGTACCTGACAGCGGTCCATGCATGTCCCGCAATCCGTACATGCATCCCGGTCAATGCGCGCGCAGTAATTCGCATACGCGACCGATCCCTGTATTCCCCACTCCGTGATTCCCCGCAAGATCCCGCAGCAACACCCGCAGCAGTTACACACGTAGTACACGCCCTTCATGACATTGCTCACGGTATGCACGAGTCCAACTTCCTCCGCCTCATTAAGGATTTTCAGGGCTCCTTCCTTTGTAACTGTATTATCATTTTCCGGACGCTGGAATGTGGTGAAGTTCAAACACATTTTCATCGGGAAATCACATGATCGATCGTCTATTAATTCTTTTTGTTTCCTGCAGATACAGTCACGTACGCGAAACGATATGGCTTTGTCCAGCATGGCTCTCACATCATCATAGGGCAAAATATATTCGGTCTTAACCGATCCTCGTGCTGGCACGACCCGGTGCAACGCCGGGACCGGCTGCATTATGCCCTTTGCGCCTCCTTCTGACATGTACGCCTCATACAGGTGAGCAAACTCATGATCCATCTCGAACAGGTGCTCTTCGAATATCCCGACGATGAAAGGAGCAAGCCGATAACCCGGCGTACTACCTTTTTTACCGAACCAGACAAGACCCCGTCGTGCCATATCCTTGAGCAATAATTTCATGTCGGCCAAAGGGTACCCTGTGCGTCCCGCGATTTCATCGACGGTCTCCAGAGCCCTTCCCATCTGACTCGCGATGATCGCATCTTGTTCCGAGAATATCTTTTTGAGCATGGGGATCTCAACCCCGGAAGGAGTACGCGGAAAACCGTTGGGCAGCCGGTCCAGCGCCTCGGCAAGGCGCTCGTAGATCACATCACTCATCGAATTTCACTTCCTTGATCGCTTCTCCCTCAGCGATCATAGTGCGGATCTCCCGGGCTTCAGGGTGCTCGGGATAGACCTCAAGAGCGTGTTTGAAATAGGGAACCGCTTTGTTCTTCTCCCCGGAATAGTAGTATGTCGCACCAAGATTTATGAGTGCTGGTACATAGTCTGGATCGATCTCCAGCGCCTGGTTGAAACTGATGATCTCTTTATGCCGCCACAGAGCATCACCGGTTTTATTGAACTGCATGCGGCAGGCCATGCCGACGAGGTTATATCCGATTGCCGACTTGGGATCGATATCAAGCCCCTTCTGGTACAATTCTATTGCCTGTATATATTCACCCTTCTCAAGCTGCTTCGCGCCTTCATTGAAAAAGGACTGCGCATTCTGCTGGGTTTTACAGGACAGCAGTACAAGAACACATAGAGAAAAAAGAAAACAATATTTCATTGCTACTCCTTGTTACTGTATTATTAGGGTATTGTATCCGCCAAGGCTGGAAAGTCAACTAAAGGTATGATAATACCTGCCCTGCCATACCGGCGCTGATACCGGCTGCCCAGTCGGTCTCATCGTGCAGGATCTTATTGCCCAGCTCCTCCCCGTAACGTATCAGTACTCCTGTCTGCTTTGGATCGTCCGCGCGCAACGGCTGCGCACAATCGATCTGGAAACGGCGAAAATCGATCTGGTTGAAAAATGTCTGGACAAGACGCACCTGCTGGTCATCAGCCGATTGCAGGAATGCACCCAGGACGGGGTTGATCCAATTCCATGCCCAGAACCTATCAGCATCCCCGGGCTTGAGATCGTGGGGATCGCGCCCAGTCCCCAGACTGATCAATGTCGTTTCTGCAGGATCCCAGCCCAGGCAGAATCTGGCTTCATATGCAGCCAGATAGCAGGGATTGGCATAGGACCCAACACCGCCATCCACATACCTCCCATTGACCACGGGAAAGTAGGTGGGAATGGAACAGGATGCGAGCACCGCAGTCTTCACCGGCCAGCGGGCATACTTGCTCTTCCACGATTTAACGAACCGCGTCCTCCGTGCAACAAGATCGAACACCGTGATCACGACATCAATCGAAGGACTCGCTGCCCAGAGATCTTTCATTGTGATTTTCCCGATATACGCTTCAAGCGCACGTTCCAACGCGGTATGGGTATAGCGGTAACGGGTAAGCGGCCACAAGCGTGAACGCCAGGTTCTCCGGAACACCTCGCGCCCCAGCTGGCAATACAAGCCGAATATGCGCTCCGCGGACAATCCAGCGCCCAGACTCGCGGTGATTATGGCACCGGTCGAAGTACCGGTGGCAAGCCTGAATATCGTATGCACGGGAACACCCATGTGCTGTTCGAGCATCGCAAGGGCGCGCGTCACCATGATACCCTTGATGCCGCCGCCGTCTACGGCAAGCGCCACGTTTTTTCGAAACAATCGCATCGCTCCTCCTGTTTGGCGTATTTTCTTGTACTCTATTTAATAGTATTAATTAATATAATTGCCACGATCGTTACATAGGTCCGTTTTCTATCACACTATCTTACTGACTTAATCGGGCGGTTTATACAATTTTTGCAGGTTACGCATATCCTCTTCGCGCAATCCCTGCACATCATGTCCCGTGCTTTTGCACAGGAAAAAAACCTCGGCGGCTTTATTGCAAACATCGATCAAATCGAATGCCTGCTCGATAGTATCACCTATAGAAATACACCCGTGCTTCTCCCATACCACCACTCGGTGTTTTTTGAGTGCGGTCACTGTATCGGAAGCCAATTGATCACTACCCGGACAACTATACGGAACAAGACCAATACCTTCGGGCAAAGACACAAGTATCTCTGGATGTATTGAAACAAGTAGCTGTGACAATGTTTGTTCAATGTTATAGGAGGTGAGAAGGGTGAGTGCAATAAGATGGGTGGGGTGGGTGTGTAGTACAGCGCGCTCGGTCCGCTGACCCTCGCTCAGATACGCGTGCACGGCAAGGTGGGTTGCCAATTCTGAAGTGGCCTGAGCACCTTTCCCACCACCCTGCAGGACCGTATATCTATCGAGTGAATCAGAGACATCGATCAAGAGTATATCTTTGCCAGGGAAATGAGACAGGTCCCGACACCGGGCGCCAGCGGCGGTAATAAGATATTGATGCTGCGCACATACGGGATGGCATACGGCACACTCGACAATGGGACAGGACGTTCGATCCCATTGTGATACATCTACACTAGGTGTGACGTCGATCGACATATTCCCGGCATTCATTTCAGCCCAGCCACGATTCCAGAGGATATCTCCAATATAACAAATCGAGTGAATATATTCCTTCAGATCGCTGAGCATCGTTCTCTGATTTTAGCCATGCTCTTCAACAAGTCAATATACGTTTGTTGAGCACGAAGCGTTGTGCTGGTGGTATCGCTTGGCGATCTGGCGGAAATGAAAACCATTGATCGCATAGCCAATGGTAAAACCCAGTAGCCGTGGTTTGCGAAAGAGCGTCCAGACAATGAGCTGCCAATAATAGTACCGCTCTTTTCCAAAAATTCCAAGTCGTATAACAGATTTTGCAAACGCTCCTATATGGCTCAACCGGAACTGTAACTTTTTCCTCTGTCGGTGCCGATATTCCTTGAGCAAGGTTATTACTCGAGCATAATAGTATTTAGGTGAATACAGTGTTCTCATCAACCTTTTATATCCATTTATCAATGTTTCTTTGCTCATTTTTGGTATGAAATTAATCGTGCAGTCCGTATTGTTCCCTGACATATGGGTGATGATGCGCTTCTGTGCATTGAGTCTATAATACAGTTTTGTATTCGGTAGAACATTAAGCAAGCCAACCATTGCGGTCAC
Organism: Caldifarciminota bacterium; assembly: GCA_016936155.1. Lineage (GTDB taxonomy): Bacteria > Hydrothermota > Tepidihabitantia > SM23-42 > SM23-42 > JAFGPO01. The sequence goes on along the minus strand of JAFGPO010000009.1, from coordinate 18,232 downwards.
GACCCCGGTCTCTTGTATAAAACGTATCTGGGTCTCGAATATCGACAAGGGATCACCATCGAACCCTACGATGAACCCTCCCTCAACAAGTAATCCTGCACGCTGCATCTTTTTGATCGAAGCAACCATATCACGGTTGCTATTCTGGTATTTGCTGCATTCGATCAGACTCTCATCGTGGGGCGTCTCAATGCCCACGAATACGCGATTGAATCCCGCTTCGACCATTGCGTCCATAAGTGTATCATCATCTGCGAGTTCCATTGACACCTGAGTGAGAAAAGAAAAAGGATATTTATTCTCTCTACGCCACGCTGTTATCGCCGGGAGTATCTCCTGTTTCAATTTTTTCTTATTCCCGATAAAATTATCATCCACAAAGAAGACGCTGTGGCGCCATCCGCTTTCGTAAAGTGCTTCTAATTCCTGGATCACCTGATTTTGTGTCTTAATGCGAGGTTTATGCCCATACAACACAGGAATATCGCAAAAATCACAATCAAAGGGACATCCACGTGAATATTGGATACTCATTGCTGAATAACGGTTCATTTTAATCAAATCCCAGCGCGGGATAGGGGTTGTGGTGACATCTGCCCACTCAGACGATGCATATAAAGGCTTCACATCATTTCTGCCCACATCCTCGATGAATACAGGTAAGGTAATCTCGGCTTCGTTCAGCACAAAATGATCGATATCTGTGAACCGATCATGTCCGGTCGTGAAAAGTGGTCCTCCGGCAACGATCTTAACATCTGCTGCATTGCATTGAGCAATGACTTGTCGGACTGATTCCTGCTGTACGGTCATCGCACTCAAAAAGACGTAATCAGCCCATGCAAGCACGCGTTCGGTGAGTGGAGATACATTCATGTCAACGAGCCTTACCGACCACGATTCAGGCAGCATAGCCGCGACAGTCAAAAGACCGAGCGGGGGAAAACTTGACTTCTTGTGGATGAATTTCAACGAGTACCTAAAGCTCCAGAATGTATCAGGATAGCGTGGGTATACAAGGAGTATATTCATGAGCAATTATCCAAGGTATGCATTAACATCCTGTGAAATCTGTGTTAAAGAAGGTTAAGGTATCAACCATGAGGATCAAACAGCTTTTTGAATTCAGGAGGAGTCGCTTTCAGCTTACGTGTTTGATAATCAAAAAAGACAATCCCGGTCTTGGCGCGGGCGATCTCTTTTCCGCTCTCTTTATCACGTAACCGGAATATAAAATCACAGCCGCTGCACGCGATATCAACAACGCCCACCTCAGCGATAATGGTAATGCCGTAAAAACCTTCGGATTTATATGTGATGACCGCATCGGTCATGATCATCCCGACACCATCGATATCCGCTTCCGTATACCCGTAGTTACCCAAAAACCGCACCCGGGCTTCGTGGACAATGGCAAGGACCGCATCGTTGCCAACGTGGCCACCGTAATTAATGTCCGTGATACGCACTGGTATCTCGGTCGAGAATGGAAATGTGTCAGGGAGCTCAAGTTTTACCCGCGCCATAGCATTACTCCCCGCTCTATGGTATGTTCGCTGGATTCCATCCCGCGATTACCGCGAGCAGCCACCACAGGGCGCGCCCTTTCTGTTCGCAACTCTCGTACGTCGTATGCCCGGCTTCATCACCGTGGAATTGCGCGTGCTCCATGGGCACCGCCTCACCATTATACTCGTAGGTTGCCTGCTCCCACTCCCCGCTGTCTGGATCATACCACCAGCTGTCAAGATCCGCGAAATCAAAACACACTTTGTCGTGTTCATCACACCAATTCCGAATCTGATTATTGCGCTGGTACCGGTTATACCCTTCAGCGCCGGTTGCCTGGGCATTGCCGGTCATGTACACAAAGGTTACATTGGGAAATTCGCTTTCCAGCGCCGCGATCGAATCCAGATATTCCTGGACCGCGCTCGACGAATAATCGTCACACTGACAGCACCAGCACCACATGGAAACATTGATATCCGGATTGTTGGTGAGCACGGCACGCGTATTGTCCATTCCTTCCTGCGTCTGCCAATACAGCTCTGGAGTAATATACGTCTCGTTCTCCTGGCCATCGAACATGTTCAAGGCATTCGGCTCGCTCGGGAGTTCGCTGTATCCGATCGCCGCATTGTAGAATGGATCTGCTTGTTCGATCCTCATTACACCGGTCGTCAGCTGGCTGCCATGCGAAGTATGCGCATAGTGTATTCGTATATACTCTTTAACGGAATCGATACGGGCATCCGGGATCGAATCCAATTGAGTACAGGTATGATCAACGCCGTATGACCCGTGGTACGGAACCATATTCTCATCTTCTGAACATGTAATAAAAACACTGAATACAATAAACATGCTGATCAAAAAAACTACGCTCGGTCTATTCATACTTTCCTCCTTGTATTGGGCATTGTAACCGGGCAAAAAACGATGTCAACAATAGAAAAGGGCATTCGTCAATGAATAACAACCCTTTTATAGACGGCAGAAGCGGTCCCCACATTAAAATGGATGAAATATATGCCGGGTGACAGACCCGGTGAGGGATGGACAGAATGCACCCCTCTTCCGCGCATTCCATTGACCAGCGTAGCCACTTCTCTGCCCGCGACATCGTAGAGCGTTATCCTCACGCGATCAGGCATTGCGAGCGAGTAAATTATACGCGCATCAGGCGTACAAGGATCCGGGATGGTAATTTCAAAACTCGGACCGGTACTACCGTATTCCTCGATTCCCACCGGCAATACATGGACGATCCAGACAACTGAATCGCTGTGCATACCGTCACAGACTACTGCGACAACAGTGTCAACTGTCGGGATTGAGCTGGAGAACCAAAACATGGTGTCATGTACTGTCGTGTCGATGACACCATTGACTTTCCAGACGAAGGTCAGTGTATCTTCGGGATCAGGATCCCATACGCCGAGCCCCATCAACAGATTGCTGTCAACTGCGATCGAACATGGGGATGGAGGAAAATACTCATGGATTATGGGCGGATAGTTGATCGGCTCGACCTTGATCTCGAACAATGCAGGCCACCGCTTGCCGGTTACGAATAATCTGGTTGCAAGCGGATCAAAGGCAATGCCGTTCAACACATTCGGTGGATTCGAAATGATATCCGTACAATCGATCCAGCACACAATATGTCCGTCTGCTGGATCGATCACCGCGATCGAATCGCTGTACCACACATTAGCATAGATCATTCCCTGGATATATTCGAGTTCATTGAGTTGCCGGACTTCCACGCCTTCAGCGGTTACCGTGATCTGCCCGATCTCTTGATAGGTCACCGGATCAAGAAAGTGTATGACCGGCGTGCCATCGCTCATGATCAAACATGTGTCGTTGTGAGTAAGCCCCCACCCCTCCGTCGTATAGGAAAACGTGTCAATGCACTCGAACGTATCTCCCTCGATATACACGAAACCGATATCGTTCCTCCATGTTAATTGCCGGATCGTATCGTGATAGATCGTCACACCCTCGCCAAAATATCCACTATCGAGGGAGTGGATCTTGAGGATCGTCCCGGATTCGAATACGACCTTGCGCAACGTACTCGCTCCATACAGGCCTGTCCCCTCATACATGTAACCATCCATAAAGATCAATCCCTGGGTAAAAGCGGCTGTGTCGTGCGGGTAGGTATTGATGACCTCGTATCCATACACGGGCAGGTTATCACTGCTCCCTTGCAAAGGACCGGGCAAAGAACCCGGGGGTACGAGAGGATCCATGACCTGACTGATCAACACGAACGTTGTTTGTATGACTGCTACCGCCGCATGTATCATAATCACATTCCATATAATTGTACATGTTCACTCCCTGATGTCAAGGTAATGAACAATAAAGGGACTTGCCATTTCTTTTATCTTATCTATAATAGTCACTCATGCCCTATTCCAAAGTCACGCCAGCAGTTATTGCGCACCTCGAGAGCATCATCGGCAACGAACATGTTATCAAGGACCACGACGCACTTGAAAATTACGCTCATGATGAAACCCCGGGCTATTTTGCACTGCCTGAGGTCGTGGTCAAACCTGGCTCCACCAGCGAGGTCGCGCGCATTCTCCGCGCTGCTCATGAATACCGTATTCCGGTAACACCGCGCAGCGGTGGGACGAGTCTGTCCGCAGGAGCGGTCCCGGTGAGCGGCGGCATCGTGCTGTCGCTTGAACGGATGAATGCAATAAAGGAAATCGATACCACGAATCTCGTGGCGATCGTCGAATCCGGGATCGTCACCGAGGATCTGGACAAAGCACTCGCGCCGCACGGGCTCTTTTTCCCGCCGGATCCAGTCAGCCTCGACTCCTGCATGATCGGAGGAAATGTCGCGGAGTGCGCGGGCGGTCCACGTGCGATGAAATACGGGGTCACGAAAAACTATGTTCTCGGCATGGAAGCCGTGCTCGCGGATGGCACAATCCAGCGTTATGGGGGGAAATTGCTTAAGAACGTGACCGGGTATGACATGATCGGCCTCATCATCGGATCTGAAGGAACGCTCGCGATCGTGACCGAGGTGACACTGCGAGTTTTGCCGCGCCCGCGGATCATTGTCGATCTGTTGATCTCATTCGCGTGCGTGAACGATGCATGTGCCTTTGCGATCGATGTGCTCAAGCAGGGGCTCACGCCCGCGTGCATTGAATTCATGGAAGGAGATGTGTACCGCATGGTTGCCCGGTACCTCAAGCAGACCCTGCCCAACGCTGAAGCGGATGCCCAGATCATCGTCGAGATCGATGGTAGCAATAAGGAATACGTCAAACGACAGTACGATATGATCGGTGACTGTGCGCTCAAATTCGGCGCGCTCGATGTTCTGGTTGGAGAGAGCACCGCTGACCGAACAAGAATCTGGGAACCGCGTAAAAAAGCGAGCGATGCATTGAAAGAAGTCGCCACGCCGATCGCGCGTGAGGACCTTGTCGTACCAAAGAGCGCGATCCCCGAACTTATTGAAAAATTGAAAAAATGCGCGCTACACTACAATGCACACATGTATGCGTTCGGACACCTGGGTGATGGAAATATACACGCGGATGTCGGTATCGAAAAAGGAAAGACCATGACCAGCGAGGATATTTCTGCGCTCCGACAGGAAATCTACCGCATCACCGTAGGCCTGGGCGGGACAATCACGGCGGAACACGGCATCGGGCTTTCAAAGACTGCATTTTTATCCCTGGCGCTTGATCCTGGCCAGATCAGACTGATGCGAAAGATAAAACACATCTTTGATCCCCATAATATCCTTAATCCCGGAAAGATCTTTGCATCCGGCAGCAGCGCGCCGCAATACAAGGGGAAAGATGACCCAAAATAGGTCCATTACTGGAATACGTCCAGTCATACGGGCGCACATCATCATAAGGAGGTGATTGACGATGAATCTGATAGCACTCGACAAACTACCCGGTCAGGACTCGATGTTAATATTCCATGCCCTCGCCCGTATCGGTTACGAGGGTCTGATCATTGTTTCCCCCTCGGTCCCCCTGGCAAGCATAGGGTATTTCCAGGACGCGGAAAAGGAGATCGATCTTCATTACTGCACAAATGCTGGCATCTCTGTGATGAGGCGTGAAGTCGGTGGCGGAGCGACTTACCTTGACGGAAACCAGATCTTCTACCAAATGATCTGGAATCGTAACAATCCAAAATTCCCGACGAATATCAAGAAGATATTCGAACTCCTCAGCCAACCGGCATGCGAAACCTACGAGGCATTCGGGATCAAAGCCCGGTTCCGGGAAGAAAACGATATCATTACTGATAAGGGTAAGAAGATCGCCGGTGAAGGTGGCGGGGATATCGGCAATTCAATGGTCTTTGTCGGCGGCATCCTTCTGGATTTCGATTATACAACAATGAGTAAGGTGCTCAAAGTGCCCGATGAAAAGTTCCGCGACAAGATCCACAAAACCATGGAGGAGAATCTCACAACCATGAAACGTGAACTCGGCGAGATACCTTCCCGGACCGAGATCAAGCGCGTGCTCGTCGAACGTTTTGAGAAGATCACCGGCAGACTTGAACCGACCATACTTGATAGCGCGGCCCAGCGTAAACTGCGCGAACTCGAACAGCTCTTCATGTCCAATACCTTCCTTTTCAAAAAGACACCCCGCATCCCTGATGGGGTGAAGATAAAAGAAGGTATCGACATCCTCTACGGTCTCTACAAATCCAGAGGCGGGCTGATCAGAACTGCTGAGGAGATCGAAAACAAAACGCTCTTAAAAGACATCGTGGTGTCTGGTGATTTCAATCTCTTCCCGAAGCAAGGTCTTCAGGAGGTTGAAAAAACCCTGAAAAACAAAGACTTTGACCGCGAGAGCATCAAGCACGCGATCGAACACGCATACGAGAAATACGCAATAGAATCCCCGGGTGTTAAACCCGAGGATATCGCGAAAACGATTATCGAAGCGAAATAACCATTTGCAAGCACATTGCAACTAGTGCTTGACAACCTCCATTTTTTGCATATACTTTTTCCTTATAAACCACATAACATTACGATAAGGGGGTAATATATGGCAAAAGCAGCCTTTGTGGTCAATGGTACGGAAAACAAGAATATCATCCCGGCGCTTGTACTCGGGTCATCAGCTGCCGCTTCAGGCGACACTGTGTATATGTTTTTCACGCCCGGCGCCGCGGACCTTTTAAAACCGGGTAGGATAGAAGAGATAAAACCAAAAGGTTATCCACCAGCCATCGAACTCTGGAACGGGATAAAAAGCCTGGGTGGAAAATTCTATCTCTGTGAACTCGTGCTCGAAGTAAAAGATATGAAAAAAGAAGATTTCCGTACCGACATAGAATTAGTGGGTGCTACAACCTTCATTACCGATATCCAGGAAGCTCAAACTACGTTTTCATTTTGAGATATAGTGCAATAGAAAGGAGAATACCATGGCGGTACATAAACTCGATGTGCTGGGATTGAAATGCCCCCAGCCAATATTGAAGATCGCGGTCGAAGCGCCTAAACTGCAAGCTGGAGACGTCCTTGAAGTATTGGCGGATTGCGAATCCTTCCCACGCGATATTGAAGGATGGTGCAAGAAAACCGGGAAAACTCTCCTCTTCTGCCGCGATGAAGGCGGGAAATTCAACGCGCAGATACAATTTTGAATAAGCCATGAACAATACCCCGACGATCGTCGGTTTCCTGTGCAACTGGTGCTCGTACGCAGCTGCGGACCTTGCCGGGAACAACAAACTGCCGGTTCCCTCATTCCTTAAGACAATTCGTGTCATGTGCTCGAGTCGCGTCGACCCGGTTTTCATGCTCGGTGCGTATCTGCGGGGCGCAGATGGCGTTCTCATGGCAGGCTGTCATCCTGGGGACTGCCATTACCAGACCGGTAATTACTATGCACGCCGTCGCTTCGCTCTCATGCACAAGATCGTCGAAACATTCAATCTTGATCCGGAACGGTTCCGTCTATCGTGGATATCCGCTTCAGAAGGTCAACGGTTTTCACAGGTCACTAACGAATTTGCCGAGCACGTCAACAAACAAGGCCCCAATCCCCTGAAAACGAAACCATTTGTAGAATGACCATGGCGAAGAATAAAGATATACTCGTGATCGGGGCCGGACTCGCCGGGATCGAAGCGAGCCTGCTCCTGGCCAAGGCAGGGCGCACGGTCCACCTTGTTGAACAGCAATCCTATTTTGGAGGCGCATCGATCAAATCAGAAGAAGTTGTGCCAAACATGGAGTGTGCGACATGTATGCTTGCACCCAAACAATCTGATATCCTGGAGAATAAGAACATCGAGCTTCTAAGCTTAAGCGAGGTAACTGCGATACAGGGAGAAACAGGAAATTTCCAGGTCACGATCCATAAAAAAGCACGGTACGTCAGTCTTGAGAACTGCATAGGGTGCGGAGCATGTTTCGAACCATGCCCAGTAGAATCACCCAATGCATTCGAAGAGAACATGATAAAAAGAAAAGCGGTCTATGTCGCATGTGCCGGTGCCCTGCCCAACGCACCCGTGATCGATATGGAGCAGTGTCTGAGAAGCAAAGGACAAGACTGCACAGCGTGCAAAGAAGCTTGCATGTTCGACGCGATCCTGTTCGATGATAAAGACGAAACAATAACGATCACGGTGGGTGCGATCATTATTGCAACCGGATACTCCCTTGGTGATCCCGGTCAATTCCCGGAACTCAGTTATCGGAAGTTGCCTGGTATATACTCTGCTTTCGAGTTTGAACGGCTCCGGGCATCGAATGGGCCGACATCCGGCGCGATCACGCTCCGCGACGGAAGAAAACCCGGATCCATCGCTCTTATTCACTGCGTCGGTCGTGCCCAAAAAGGGTATTGCTCCCAGGTCTGCTGCATGTACCTTGCTAAATTCGCACATTATGCGTTCGACCAGATTGAGAACGTCAAAATCTATGAGCTGTTCCAGGAGATCTCGATACCGGGAAAAGGGAATCAGAAATTCTTCAAAGAAGTCATGGAAAAGGGTGTCCACCGGATCCGTGTTTCGAACCTATCGATAACCGGGAACGACAACGATCCAGCGTTGAAAATTGCATACACGAATGGATCCGCTGAGGCGAAAATCATTGACGTCGATATGGCGATACTTGCCCCGTATATAGAACCATCCCCAAACACAAAAGCCCTCGCAACCGTGCTCGGAGTCGACCTGGATGACCACGGGTTCATCAAGACCGAGCCACTTGATCCGGTCACTACGACACGTGATGGTATTCTAGCGATCGGGTGCGCCCAAAAACCTCAATTCATGAACGGGGTGACGATACAGGCACATATTGCCGCCGGACAAGCCCTGTCGCTCACTGAGGACTGATCCATGGGTAGAATTGGATTGTTCTTATGCGAGTGCGGACCTAATATCGCAGAAGCGATCGATCTTGATCATATCGCCCAGGCGATAGAAAAAGATGCTGCGGTGAGCAAAATCGAACGCCATAAACTACTGTGTTCCGAAGAAGGTAAAAAATTCCTCGCCACGAGTTTAGCCGCGAACAAATTTGACCGTATCGTGATCGCTGCCTGCTCGCCCAAACAGCATGAAACTACTTTCATGGATGTACTATCCAACCACAAAATGAATCAATATCTCATGCAAATGGTAAACATCCGTGAACAGTGTGCCTGGGTAACCCCGGATAAAAAAGCCGCAACAGAGAAAGCACTCACCTCGATCCGTGCCGCGATACACCGTGTCAAATATCATGAGGAGTTGGAGAAAAAGGAAATCGAGTGCAATCCAGCGGCGATAATTATCGGTGGTGGTATTGCAGGAATCGAAGCGGCATTGCGTACTGCACACAGTAATCGCCAGGTGTACCTCCTCACTGAAGATACTTTAGGCGGAACGATCAAGGATCAACGCCTACTCGCACCAACAATGCAATCCGCTCAAGAGTTGCTTGAAAAAAAATTGGAAGCATTAGAGAAGAATGACCATATCGAGATTTATGAACATTGCACAATAGACGAAATCCTGGGCTTTTTCGGCAATTTCGTCGCCCGTGTGCGCACCTCGGATAATAAACCACATAGCCTGAAAGCGGGAGCGATCGTCCTTGCCCTGGATGGACAGCCTTACGTACCTGTGGCAACAGACAATCTCGGCTACGGCACAATTGATGATGTGTATACCGCGGCGGAATTTGAAGCACAATTATCAGAGAATGTTGTTACAAAATCCATGGTGGCACCAAACACCGTTGCCATTATCCACTGCTCCGGGAGAGAACAACTCGGATACTGTTCGAAAATGTGCTGCGTAAACTCAATGAAGATCGCACAGATCTTCAAAAAGCACCTCGGAAACATTAAAATCACGCAATTTTATAAAGACCTCTGCATTCCTGATGCCCGCTCTGAAACGTACTACAAGGAAACCAAAACACAGGGCATTGTTTTTGTTCGATACCAGGATATCTCGGTGACCAGGGACCAAAATCATTTAGCAGTGAGGGTAAAATCACCCGATGAGGATAAAACGTATCCCGTTGACATGGTCATCCTCAGTACAGGATCGATCCCCTCTCCTCAAGTGAAACGTTTCTCCCAGATGTTCAATATCCCCCTGGATGAATATGGTTTCTGCAAAGAAGAACATACGATCCTCGAACCGATCTCGACAGTCACCGAAGGCGTATATATCATAAGCGGTATGTATGGACCGGGAAACCTTTACGACAGCGTATCACAAGCCGGGGCAGCAGCCGGGAAGATTCTTTCCTCCCTTGTCCCTGGAAAACGCCTGGTGCTGGAAGCTAAAACATCCACAGTATCGGAAACGATGTGCATGGGGTGTGGAATATGCGTAGAGGTCTGTGCTTATGGTGCAGCCCAACTGGATGAAACCAAACGCATCTCGATCGTCAATGAAGTCCTGTGTCGTGGTTGCGGCAATTGCGCTGCGGCATGTCCCTCTGGAGCCGCTCTCCACCGGCACTTCACAAACCGCCAGATCTTTCAGGAAATGAACCAGATACTAAAATGAATATGAATGGAGCACCAATTCAATATTCCAACAACGATCTGAATGATGGGGTGAGAAAATTCGTGGCTGCATTGTTAGAAAAAAAGTGTATCGATGCGGTGCTTGCGCCCAAGCGCATACCATCGGGAGAATCGTTCGCCTATGAACTCACACGCCGGCTACAAGATATTCCCGGGCTTTGCCCCTTGCCACCGATCGTTCCGATCAACGGAGCCCGGTCGCTCAAACACCTGACGCATAAGGGTCGATTCGGCCTGAAAATACTGTGCATCATGCGACCATGCGAGATCAGGGCTTCAATAGAACTCGCCAAACTCAAGCAAGTAGACCTCAGCACCATTATATTTCTCAGTATGGACTGCCCTGGCACCATGCCAACGAAAAATTACATCGTCGATCCACAAAAATGCGATGCATTATTCGCGCAGATCATGAAGACCAATGTTCCCGAAGGCCTCCGCCCGGCATGTACAACCTGTCAATATTTTGAACTCACCGATGTGCCAACCGATCTTCACATCGCCCATATGGGAATGCCTGAGACAACGCTCATGGTGATCCCTGGCAGCGAAACCGGTGCAGCGTGTTTGAAGGCAACAGGCCTTGATCCGTCCGCTGATACATCAACATGGCGCACGAAGATCGAGGAACAGCGCTCGATCCGGCAAGGACAAAGGGAAAAGGCATTTACCGCACTTGCTGGCCAGACTAATGGCATCAGTGATCTCGATGCGTTCTTTGCAGACTGTATTAATTGCCACAATTGCATGCGCGTGTGTCCGATCTGTTATTGCCGCCAGTGTTTTTTCGATTCGAGCGACACCACCAGGATCGAAGCAGATACTTACCTGAATCGCGCTGATACCAAGGGCGGGATCACGTTCCCTGCGGATAAACTGCTCTTCCACCTCGGAAGAATGTCCCATATGACGCTATCGTGTATTGGTTGCGGTTCGTGTGAGGATGCATGCGCTATGGATGTCCCGGTTGCCCGGATATTCATTTACCTTGCCGACAAAACACAAAAGATGTTCAATTATGTCGCCGGCAGGAATAGTAATGAAGCAATCCCGGTGCTTGCCTACAAGGAAAGCGAGTTGCATGAATACGAGGATGCCAGGGAACAATAATGAAAGCATTCGAGATCAATAAACCACCGGACGCTGCATTAAAGGACATCATCTTATTTTTGATCGAACAAAAGGGATTTGGTGGAGTTTTTACGCTTATAAAAAAGAAAACAGGCGAGTATGTGTATGCACTGATCACCGACAAAAATACCATCGACTCGATCGTTCCGACTTTCCCCTTCATGCCGGCGAATGCCGGCAAATTAGTGTCACGACTTACAATGATCGAAGCAACAAAAAGACCGCTTATTGTCACCCTGATGCCTTGTGAGCTTCGAGCCCTGTATGAACTCGTAAAACTGGAACAAGCCCGACTCGACAATCTCTTGTTCATTAGTTTTACGTGCAATGGTGTTCTGACCCTCTCGGCAAAGAACAATGACCTTGATAAAAAGGTTTCAGAGTACTGGAATGCAACAAAAACCGGGGACGCCATACCAGATATTCGTGAGACCTGTACCTTGTGCGAGGCGTTCATCCCCGAGAATGCGGACATCATCCTTGCGCTTGCCGGTCAGGATATTTCACAAAAAACGACGGTGTTCCTCAAGACGGCCAAAGGTGAAACCACCCTCATGGACATGAACCCTCAAATGCTTGAAAAAAACCTGGAATCCGCCGGAATCGAGACGATACAGCGTGCACGGACCAAACATAAACAAGAAGTCTTCACTGCATTGAAGACCGAAGAACTTGGCTGGGATGGCCTTATTAAGCTTTTCGGGCGCTGTATTAATTGCCACGCCTGCAGCAGTGTTTGCCCGATCTGCTATTGCAAGTTGTGCTATATCGATTCCGGAGAAAAAGACAGGACGCCCTTATCCTGGGAACGGGAATTGAACCAAAAGGGATCTTTCCGCGTCCCTACTGATACGGTCATGTATCATCTTGTACGATTACTCCATGTCAGTACTATGTGCGTTGGCTGTGGCATGTGTTCTGACGTATGTCCGACCAATATCCCTATTGCGAGCATCTTCGCCAAAGTCAGCGATCATATTCAAAAAGTGATGAACTACGAGCCAGGTAAGAATTTGGACCAAAAAATGCCTCTTGCCGTCGTAAATCCGGAAGATTTTGCCACAACCGATCCAGGAGCCGAAAAGAAATAACCTGCTGCCGAAAAGCCGATAAAAACGGTACGCGCAGATTCATATTTGCTATATTCCTATTGACATACAGGACATTATAACTATAATATAACCTTGAGAATAGACGAGGTTACACACCTCCGATCAAAATCAGTTGTATCTTCACAATGTTATAAAAAATCAGGCATGTTTTGGCGTTAAAGGAGTACTATGATAGATCTAAGCAAAGCAGAACCGAATTTTAAATGGGAAATAGCAAAACAAAAGGGCGGTGAGCAAATCCTCAAATGTTTTGGCTGCAGTGATTGCGCGGCAAGCTGCCCGGTACGCTTTTTCGATGATCGCTATAATCCCCGAAAAATCATACGTTTGACCCTTTTGGGCATGAAAGATATGGTCGTTTCTTCACCTTTTTTATGGTTATGCGCCCATTGTCACGCCTGTACTGAACGGTGTCCCCAGGGAATTCCAGTTGCCGAACTGATCAATGCCATTAAGAACTATGCCGTGGAAAGCGGTTATTGTCCGGATGGATACAAGGCACAGCTCGCCCTGTTAAAACAACTGGGCCGGCTCTATGAAATCGAGGACTTTGACCTGAAAAAACGCCAGCGCATCGGTCTCCCGCCTGTTGATAAAACGATCCCGGAGGTCACCCGGATACTCGAATACACAAGTATTGAAAAGGTGGTGAAACAATGAAATATGCGTTATTCCTTGGCTGTACTGTACCGGTCCGTGCACAACACTATGAATTGAGCGCGCGTAAAACCGCGGAAAAACTGGGCATCGGATTGGTGGATATGCCCAATGCATCCTGCTGCGGCTTTCCCATAAAAGCTGTGCACGCAGAAACCGCCCTGTTGATCGCAGCGCGCAACGTGGCTATTGCCAGTGCCATGAACCTCAATATCATCACCCTGTGCAATTCCTGCACCGCGATGTTGTCAGATGCACAGCATGAACTGAAAAATAATGATTTTTACAAGAAATTCAAGGATCTTGGACTATCGTATCCCAATGAGATCGTCGTCAAACACTTTGTTCGTGTTCTCTACGAAGATGTGGGGATCGATAAGATCAAAAAGCAGATAACAAAACCTCTGAAAGAATTAAAGGTGATCGCTCACTATGGCTGCCATTACATGCGCCCGTCCTACCTGTATGGTTTTGACAACACCGAAATACCCCATACGCTTGATGATCTCGTCGCTGTAACCGGCGCAACATCGATCGACTATGCCGATAAAAAAATGTGCTGCGGCGGTTCAGTGCTTGGTATTGATGAACAGCTCGCTGTGACCATGGCGAATCATAAATTGCGCGAAGCTAAAAAGAATAATGCTGACGCCCTTATCTCTATCTGTCCATTCTGTACGGTAATGTATGAAGACAACCAGCGTAAAGCAGAAGAGAAATTCCATGCTGAATACGCTCTGCCAGTGCTCTATTACCCCCAACTGCTTGGACTCAGCTTTGGTCTGGATAAGAATGAAGTCGGTTTCAAGTTCAACCGAGTTCGCCCCTCTGCGATCCTGGACAAAATAGGAGGATGACAATGAGAGTATTGGTCTGTACATGTAAGGGAAAGATTTCATTGCCGGACCTTAATCTGGGACCGGATATCGAACTCGTAATTCAGGAAGACCTGTGCAAAGAAAGGATAAAGATCGAACCAGATGAAAAATTAGTTATTGCCGGTTGTAGTCCGAATCTGATGGAACAGCTCTTCCCGCAGGCGAACGCCGAATTCGTCAACCTCCACGAGCATATTGTCCTCATGGGGCATCCCATGGAAAAAGCGCGGGACCTGATCCTGGCCGCTGTTGAAAAGATCAAGGCAGTGACCCCGATACCGACGAAACAGTTCGTTATCAAAAATAAGGACGTTCTGGTCATCGGCGGCGGTGTAGCGGGCATTGAAGTTGCCGCACAGCTGGCACATAACGATCTCAACGTACATTTGATCGAGCGCACGCCTTTTTTGGGCGGTACTGTTGCCTCGCTGGACAGACTGTATCCCGAAGGCACACCATACAGCCATACCCTCATGCCACAAATCGGCAATCTCTTGAACACTCCGCATATCACGCATCATTTCAATACCGAACTGGAAAGCATTCAAGGGGTCATTGGGAACTACACCGCAACCGTCAAAACCCGACCCCGTGGTGTTATCAGCTGCTCGAATTGCGCCAAATGCGTGGATGTTTGCCCGGTAGAGGTCAATGATGAGGGTAAAAAAAGAAAGGCGATCTACTATAATCCGACCTTTCCGGATAAATACGCGATCGATTGGGAAGCATGCACCAAATGCCGCGAGTGCGTTAAAGTCTGCGAAGGAGAGATACAGCTCGATAATGAGAACACTGAACAGAAGATCAATGTTGGAGCAATCGTCGTTGCGACTGGATTGAATCGGTATGATCTGAGTAAGGTGGAAGAATACGGCTATGCACGCTTGCCCGGGGTCATGTCAACGATCGAATTCGAACGTGCAGTAACCTCGGGTGCGTTGCATCCTAAAAAGGTAGTTATTATCTGCTGTGCTGGTTCCCGGGATTCCAAACATCTTCCCTATTGTTCAAAAATATGTTGCTTCCTCGCCCTCAAGGAAGCCAAACTAGTGATCGATCGTTATCCGGATACCCAGGTGTATGTTACGGCAATGGATATGCGCAGCACCGGGACGTTCGAATACTTCTATAATACCCTGCGCGAACAGGGAGTCTCGTTTATCCGGGGCAAACCGTCGGAAGTGCTGCAGCGCAACGGTCACTTGATCGTACGAACCGAGGATTTGTACACCAACGAGCTCCTCCAGATCGAAGCCGATACCGTGGTGTTGAGCGGAGGCTTTGTTGCTGATAAGAACACATTCGATAAACTCCATATCCGGTTGAATGGTGATTTCCCGATTCTGTTCGAGAATGCGTCCCTGGGAAACACCCAACTGCCGCGCGGCATGTTCACTGCTGGAGCCGCGACCTTCCCGGCAGGAGTCCGTGATGCGCTCATTGATGCTCGGAAAGCGGCATTCTCAGTCCTCTCACTTATGCGGCACGACACAATTGAAACAAAAATCCCGAATGCTGCGGTCAATGAGGATTTGTGCAGTGTTTGCAGGATGTGTATCGGCACATGTCCGTACAATGCGATATCAATCGTTGATGAAAAGATCCATATCGATAAGGAATTATGCATGGGCTGCGGTATATGTTCGATAACGTGTCCGGCTTATGCCAGCCAGCTGGAAGGATTCAATGCACACGCCCTGCGCGATCAAATAAACGCGCTGGTCAAGGAAGGGGATATACTTGCTTTGCTATGCAAGTGGTCTGCGTATAATGCCACTGACCGGGCGGCGTATGACAAATATTCATATCCGGAAAATGTCAAGATAATCCGCGTACCGTGCAGCGGAGCTGTTGATCCATCACATATCATGGAGGCTCTGCATAATGGTGCCAAGGGAGTGCTTATTGGCGGATGCTATCCGAATGCATGCCACTATGCAAAAGGGAACTTCCGAGCCAAGGCAAGAGAAAGAGTACTCCGTACTAATCTCAACCTTATGGGCTTTGACAAGAATACCGTCCGTCTTGAATGGATAGGAAAAGATGAAGCGCAGAAATTCGTTGAGATCGTTCAGGAGATGGATAAAAAATGACAGGAATACCTGAATACCTAAATCAACAGACAACTCAGTTTTCAGGCAATTTGAATAATGTGTTTTTTGGAAAGGAGCAATACCAATGGCAAAGCCATTAGTCGGATTCTACTGGTGCGCCTCGTGCGGCGGCTGTGAAGAAGCAGTAGTCGACCTTGCGGAAGACATCCTGAAAGTAGTCGATGCTGTTGATATCAGACTATGGCCCGTAGCAATGGACTTTAAACGGGCAGATGTCGAAGCAATGCCGGATAAGGCTTTTGCAGTCTGCTTTATCAACGGCGCGATCCGTACTGAAGAACAGGAAGAAATGGCGAAAATGCTGCGTAAAAAAGCAGGGCTGATCGTCGCATTCGGTGCCTGTGCTCATCTCGGCGGCATTCCAGGACTGGCGAACGTTGCCAACCGCAAGGAAGTCTTTGAAACCGCATATAAAACGACCCGCTCAACCGTAAACCCGGATGGCAAATTCCCCAAGACTGAAGTCCAGCTGTCTGAAGGTATCGGTAAATTAACGCTCCCGGAATTCTATGATACGGTGAAAACGCTCGACCAGACGATCGATGTGGACTACTACCTCCCGGGCTGCGCACCGCCTCCGGATCTCATCATGCAGGCGGTCACTGCTATTCTACAAGGCAAACTGCCACCCAAAGGTTCGGTGCTCACGGTTGACAAAGCTCTTTGTGAAACGTGTGAACGCAACAAGACAAAGCCTGATACCCTTGCGATCAAAGATATCAAGCGGATCTCCGAGGTGATCGCGGATCCGGAAAAGTGTTTCCTGGCTGAAGGCATCATCTGCCTTGGTCCGGCAACGCGCGGTGGCTGCGGCGAGCGCTGCATCAACGCCAACATGCCATGCCGCGGATGCTTTGGCCCAACCAAAGAAGTCAAAGACATGGGTGCGAAATTCCTATCAAGCCTTGCCTCTATCATAGACTCGAATGACGAGAAGGAGATCGAAAAGGTGGCTGACAAGGTCATTGATCCGATCGGACTCTTCTACATGTACTCGTTACCGAGTTCTATTCTCAGAAGGAAAAAAGGAGAATAACATGTATAAAGAGATCAAGATCGATCCAATCACCAGGTTAGAGGGGCATGGTAAGATAGAGATCTTTTTAGATGATAAGGGCGATGTCGCTCACGCGTGCCTGCAGATCCCGGAACTCCGCGGCTATGAGCGCTTTGCTGTCGGACGGCTCGCTGAAGAAATGCCGCGTATCACGGAGACGATCTGCGGTGTCTGCCCGACTGCCCACCACACCTGCGCCGGGAAAACACTCGATGACCTGTACGGCGTCCAGCCGCCTCCGGCTGCGCGCAAGATCCGCGAATTCGTGTACAACGCCTTCATGTTCGAAGACCATAACCTCCATTTTTACTTTTTAGGCGGACCGGATTTTGTGGTCGGTCCAAGTGCACCAAAAGCCGAACGGAACATCCTGGGCGTGATCGGTAAAGTGGGTCTTGAAGCCGGTAAAAAGGTGATCGATATCCGTAAAAGAACCCGCAATATCATCCAAACAATGGGCGGTCGTGTGGTCCACCCGGTCCACTGTTTGCCAGGCGGCGTATCCAAACCAATGACCAAAGAGAACCATGCCGAGTTCAAGAAGACCGCTGAAGATACCGTGGAATTCGCGAAATGGAGCCTCCAGGTCTTTAATGATATTGTCCTCAAGAACAAAACGTATGTCGATCTTATCGCAGGTGACGTGTACAAACACAAAACCTACTACATGGGTCTTGTGGACGATAACAACAAGCTGAACTTT
>JAFGPO010000094.1 GCA_016936155.1 Caldifarciminota bacterium | reverse complement strand
TCGTATCCAAATAACTTTCTTCCAGAGATTCGTACAGGCGGCTGTTTTCGATCGCGATCGCGGCCTGGCGTGCGATAAGGGTGAGGATCCGCATGTCATCGTTGTCAAATGCGTCAGTCGTGTAGCGTTCTACGTTGATCACACCGATCGTTGTATCTCCGATAATAAGGGGTACCGTGATCTCGGAACGGGTTTTGCGATCGAACGGTATGTAGTGTTTGTTTTTTCTCACATCGTTACACAGTTGTGGTTTGCCGGTGCTAACCACATGACCGGTGATCCCCTGGTCAAGTCGTATCTTTTTGTATTTCTTCTTGATCGGAAGGGGGCGGGTCGTTGCTCTGATCCTCAAGTATGGCTGTTCAGGATCGCGCAGCAATATTCCGGCACGCTCGTACCCGAATGTCTGGCTCAAATACATAAGGATTTTTGAAAAAAGAAGATCGATATTTATAGTCGAAGAGAGCTCCTCACCGATATCATAGAGAAGGCTCAGTTCTTTGATGATTTTGGAAAGGTATTCTACGTTCTTTTTCTGGGCCGTGATATCGGTCGCGAATCCAAATATGCCGACGGTTTTTCCGTTTCGCTTTATCGGTGAACCACTCGCCTTTACACAAAGACGTTCTCCATTCTTGTCAATGATCGCGAGTTCATATGGGGTGACGATCTTGCCCTGTTTCAATCTGCGGAGTGCGTTGACCGCCTTTTTCTTATACTCCGGGGCAACAACGGAGAGGAATTTCCTGCCGATAAGATCTTTTTCTCTGTAGTGCGATATTTTTTTGATAAAGTTGTTAACATAATCGATCGTGCCGTTAAGGTCGATCAGTATCACTACTGAAGGGATATTACTGTACAGAGCTTTATGATCGGGCCCGCATACAAGGGATGATCGTTTAGTACGTGCTCTTGATCTCGTCAGCATATCTCTATCGAGTATAGAGACACGATGCCTGTTGTCAAGGAGGAGAGTGCGGGTACGGTGCTTCTATTCAGCGTTGACTTATCAGAACGGATGCCTATAATACTTGCACATGACGTGGATCGATATTGTGATCAGCATACTCATCGCCGGATTGGTCATGCATGGCATTTTTATCGGTTTGATCAGGGGCGCTTTTGATATTGCCGGGATCATCGCTGCATACATTCTTGCGATAAATTGCAATGATATGCTCAGGCTCCCGCGTTTTCTTGCATTTCTTGTCATATTCATCATTGTAGCCGTTGGTGTTTCGATTCTCGGCAGGATCATATCAAAAGCCATGCATGCGACCCCGATCGGTATTTTCGACCGATTGTTCGGCGGGCTCTTGGGTTTGATCAAGGGATTGATCATCAGTTTTGTTTTTATTCTCATTGTTTTGCTCATCCATAAGTCGGATAAGGTGATCGATTGTTCGGAACTCGCACCGCTCATAGTCCGCGGCGGTTTGACCATGAGCCAGATGCTCCCGAAGCGTTGGTACGAAAGGATCGAGGCGATCACAACCAAGCGTGATATGGTACTGTATATAAGAGAACATGAAACCTTCCGGGATAATAACATTCCTCTCTGATTTTGGTCTTGCTGATTGGTTCGTTGCTGCGGTCAAGGGTGAGATCCTCAAGATAAACAAAAATGCGAAGATCATAGACATCACGCATTCAATTCAACCGCATGATATACGGAGTGCAGCATTTGTTCTTTCCCAGTGTTATGCAGATTTTCCTGTTGGTACGATCCATCTCGTGGTGGTTGATCCTGGTGTGGGCAATACGCGACGTTGCATCGCCGCGGTCTCCGGAGGTTATTTCTTTGTTGCGCCGGACAACGGCGTGCTCTCGTACGTACTGGATAAAGAAGCGACAATTTATGATATACCTGTTCCTCACCGAGCGAGCGTTACATTCCATGGGCGCGATATTTTCGCTCCGGCGGCTGCACAATTATCTCTCGGCAATAAGGCGTTCTGTAAGAAAATACCGGTATCCGGCTGCGAACGATTCGAGTTTCCGGTTTGCAAGACCAGGGGCGATACCGTGATCGGGGAGATCGTCTATATCGACCATTTTGGCAATTGCATTACCACCATACCCGTGGAAAGTGATGCCATTAATCTCTGTATCGATCAGACCGATATCCCGGTGCGGGAATGCTATGCCGAGGGGCAGAAAAAGGAGGTCATCGCCGTCCGGGGCAGCAGTGGTTTTTATGAGATTGTTGTGAATCAGGGCAATGCACAGTATATATTAAAGAGCAAAGTAGGAACACGAGTAACTGCATACGTCCAATGACAGAATATTAGAAGACAAAGACTATTGGCGATCGTGTATTCCCAGCGTACTTTTCGTTATTGCGCTATTACGCGATCATATGCCTTACGCCCTGCGCGTTGCGCAGTACGGGTTTAATGTTGACTAATGCAGCAATTCAGATAGAATAAGCCATGCATCGGATACTGCGCTTAGCAAAGAAACGGATCGTTCTATTGGACGGAGCGACCGGCACTAACCTGCTCGATAAGGGGCTGGATCCAGGCGAATCGCCCAGTATTCTCAATGTGCGAAATCCCGGGGCGGTCGAAGCGTTACAACGATCCTACGCGGCGGCCGGAGCCGATGTCATTCTCACCAACACGTTCAGTGCGAATCCGATGAATATGCCGTCCCAGCAGTTGCCGCGTGTGCTGCGGGAAGGTGTCCGCATAGCGCGCAAGGCTGCAGGTCGGTACACGGGCGTGCTCGGGGATATCGGGCCGTTCGGTGAAATGATACAGCCATACGGCACTGTTGATTTTGAGGAGGCGGTGAGTACATTCAAAATGATCGCGCGGATCCTGTCGCAATGCGGTATCAAAGCTTTTTTTATTGAAACGTTCACCTCGATGATCGAGGCAAAGGCTGCATTTATTGCGGCCCGGGAATTCTCATCAGATATTTTCATATGTTTTTCCTTGCAAGATAACGGGCGCACGGTCATGGGTGAAAGCCCGGAGGCGCTCGCATGTACGTTCGATGCTCTCGGCGCTCAGGCGGTCGGTGTTAATTGTACGCTTCCTGAGGTCGCGGTTGAAGCGGTTGAACGTATGTCCAGGGTCACGTCGCTGCCATTGGTCATAAAACCGAATGCCGGTGCTGTGCACATCCATGGGACAATGATAAAACACAGTCTCACCGACCTGGAGCTCGCCCGTTTTTATGCGCGCTATATCAAGGCGGGAGCGAATATGATTGGCGGGTGCTGCGGGACGACTCCGGAGTTTGTAAAACGACTGAAGAAAAAGAATGGCAGACCCAGGATCAGGAAAGTACAGCATGGCTGTATACTTGCTTCACCCAGCAGTATTTTCATACCCGGTTCTAAAGATTTTGCAATTGTGGGTGAACGAATGAATCCTTCAGGTCGGAAGCGGGTAAAGGAATGTTTGTTGCAGGGCGACTACCATATATACGCAGATGAAGCGAGGAAGCAAGAAATGGTCGGGGCTGATATCCTTGATGTCAATGCGTACATAGTGGATAAACAGGAAACCGAAACCCTGAGCAATGCCGTAAAAACGGTTATCACCGCATCGAAGTTGCCGGTCTTTATTGATACACAGAGTTTCGAGGCCGCGGAACGGGTGCTGCGTTTTTATCCGGGGATCGGCGTTTTGAATTCCGTGCCCGCACGGACCAGGGAACTGCGCACATGGCTCCCTATGATCAAAAAGTACGGTTTCAAGGTGGTCATATCACTGATCGGCCGGAAGATCCCGCGCACCGTCAAAGAGCGCATGGAGTATGTTGAACATGCTCTGGTCATCGCCCGCACGATCGGGTTTCCGTGTCAGGACATGATATTCGATCCTCTTGTTTTTTCGGCGGCAACAGACAGTGATCAGGTTTCAATGACCCTGGATACGGTGCGACTGCTTCGTCAACGCGGATTCAAGACCGTTCTCGGGTTATCGAATGTTTCCTTCGGCTTGCCGGCGCGCGCATATTTGAATGTTGCCTTCATGAGCGCCGCGGTCGCACACGGCGTGACCTTTGTGATCGTCAATCCGTTGAGTAAAGAGGTCCAGATTGCTCGGGCATCCTGTCAGGCGCTGTTCCGGGGCAAGGTTACGGACTATATTGCGGGCATGCGGGAACGCGATACTGCGTCCGAGGAAATCCCCGTGCCGGTCAAACATCATACCGATGATGATCTTTCCGCCTCGGTTATTGCCGGGAATGTGCCGGCAAGTGTTCAGTGCGCACGTTCGCTCCTTGCCTCGCGCATTCCGCCTCAGAAAATAATCGACGAGCACATCACAGGAGCACTGAAGGAGATCGGTGATCGATACGAATCAGGAAAAGCCTTCATACCGGACCTCCTGTGCGCGGCCGATGCGGCACAGCACGCCCTGAATGTGATCAAGAAGCACCTGCCCAGGGGAAAGAAGAAAGGGACGCTCATCCTGGCAACGGTAAAAGGGGATATTCACGATATCGGCAAGAACGTTGCGGCCATGATTTTCGAATCATCCGGGTACCGGGTCATTGATCTTGGCAAGGATGTTGATGCCGGACGTATTATCCGGGCGGCGAAGAAATACAAACCCGATGTGATCGGTCTCAGCGCTCTGCTCACCACGACCATGCCGGAAATGGGCAGGGTTATCCGGACGCTCAGGGAGCAGCGGGTCACGACGAAGGTCATCGTCGGCGGACCGAATGTCAGTGACGCCTTTGCCAGAGAAATCGGTGCTTTTGGCGCAGCGCCGACAGTCATGGCAGGATTACGATTGCTGAAGCGGATAATGTAGTAACACACACAGGTCCCGATATGCTGCGTGAGAGATCGAAGAACAATAAAATAATCACCCTTGAGATTCTTCTGCCAGTGAGTGCGCATACAGAAGGCATCTGTGATGCTCTGACACCATTTCGAACATTGATCGATGCGATCAATATTCCATCAAATCCTCTTGGAAAACTCAGACCTGATGCCCTGTGTTTTGCACATATCATCCAGGAAAGAACAGGTATCGAGACGATCCCGCACTTTGTCGCCCGTCATTTTACGTCGTTGGGGTTTGAGAGCCATCTGCTTGGAGCATCAGCACTCGGGATCAAGAATATCCTTTGCGTGACCGGTGACAATCCAGTTGAGGGGCGCAGTTCGTTCGAATTGAATTCAGCAAGGTTACTCGAGATAGCTCGATATTTGCGCGAGGGTACGACCTCAGCGCGTAAAACGATCAAACCGATCGATTTCTGTCTATGCACGAGTTTCAACCCGAACGTGCCGAATATTAAAGGCGAATTCGTAAAATCAGCGATGAAGTGTTCAAGCGGCGCGGAATTCTTTTTTACACAGCCGGTTTTCGACGCGCCCCGTTTTCTCGGCATCATCAGAGAATTCAGGCAGCGTTATCCGGAAATAAAGATAATTGCTGGACTATCGTACCTCTATACGAAGAAACGGGCTTTTGCTTTGATGAAATTTCTCGGTATTCCATATCAATACATAACACGGATCGAAGAAGGGGACGAAACCCAATTGTTGCTCGATATTGCTGAACAACTCAAGGATCACGTAGATGGATTTTACATCATTCCGATTGCGCGATATGACCAGGCGATGAAATTGATATCGAAAATCAAAGCTATGATCGGTTCATGAACCGATAAGGCTATACAGGGCACTAAAGGGCAGAACAAACTTCCATAAAGCATAGAGGGCAGATAAGTTGTGAAGCTATATATGCCTTACGCCCTACGCCATACGCTTTACGCTACTGCGTTATCCCCAGCCACGGACCGAGCAGAAATTGGAACCGTCCGATCAAAAGGCTGATACGGGACATGACCGTATATCCGAACGACGCGCCGAACCCGAGCATCAAGAAAATGATCCCGACATGGGATCCCAATTTAAGGACACCTTTCCGCTCGCGTGAAAAGAAAAAGTAGATGAGGGTGCAGATCACTCCGATCAGGATAATGATCGCCCATAATCCAGTATCCCAGCGTGCGAACGCATCCGGCACCAGTAACGTTCCTTGTGTTTGTTTGAACAGGTCGCGCTGAAGCAGTGCCGGGATAATCGCGCCGGAACCCCATCCGAGGACGAATGCGATCGGGTAACGTACGAAGAAGCCGATCTTGGGTATGAATCGTGCAAAGTACGCAAGACCAAAGAGAAGAGGCACTATGTAGAGGAACTGACCCTGAAACAGAAGCGGTTCGAACAAATTGGGGTACATTTGATTATGCCAGGTGATCGCGATTAAATAACCGGCCGAGATACCCACGAACAAGTGTTCAGCGAACTGATAGAGCAGATTATCTTTGAATAAGAAGGAGAATACGCACATGGTCAAAAACGCAGCAAGCCATACCCAGGGATCCGTTGATATGTTCATTTTTTCCTCCTCACGATGAAGTACGCGACATTTCCAATGATGATGAAGATCATGATAAGGAGATGTCCAAGCGACTGGGCATCCATACCCTGGGATGCAGCGCGCCGGCCGGCAGAATACTGCGCATTGTACACCATTTCTTCATATTCCGACGCTCCTTTCATCCCGGCAAGCAGTCCAACGACCTGTCCGGTTTCCACGTATGGATACACATCAGCCGCGGAAACCGCCGTACACCCGATCCCGAGATTGGCCTGGTACCGTGATTGCGCATACAAGAGCCAGGCACGCCACCCCGGGTCCCCGGCAGAGAGCGATACGATAAGGCTGATATCATCGTAATTGCGCATATCAGAAGTGAGGTCGATCGAATCAAGGGATGTACCGTAATAATCTCTGGGGAACACGCCGCGGATATTGTCCCCCATGCCAAGGAGGATCGCGGCAACACCGAATTTATACCCTAAAAAGGCATAGTCTGTGCCGTACTCTTTATTATAGTCGGGAGGGACTTCGGAGAGCGCCATTTCCGCAAGACCAGGACCCTGGGGCCAGAGCGCCATGACCAGGACCTTTACGTCCCGGGCAAAACAGTGGCGGAGAAGCGCAACAAGCATGGGATAGAGTTCAGGCATAGACTGGGGATCAAAATCGCATGATATGAGCACAGGTTTGGAATTTTGCCCAAGCGTGTCGATCATCTGAAAAAGCTTTCTGCTTTTCGGCATGACCTTGAGCGGGAAGCCGAGCGGGACGAGTAGCGGGAAGAGGACAAAAATGGCCAGGGATATATAGATCCACTGGCGCGGCAATTTAGATATTTTTTCCCAGAAATTCATTTTACTTCCCTCCTCCCAGCCATGAGCGTTCGATCCCAAGGATGATTTTGAGCGCGGTCGCGATCCCGCCGAATGCCACGCCAAAGATGATTCCGCGTTTGGCGGCGGTGTTAGGAACGCTCAACAGCCATTCTGCTATGTCCGGTATTTTCGACCAGATGAATACGCCAAAAGGAACCATGCCGAGCATGACGATGAAAGCGGCAATAAGAAGGACCGTTGCTTCTGTGGATCGTGCCCGGAACGCACGGTATGCAGCTGAAGCCATGTAAAAAGCCAGTATGGCATACATTGCCGCGCCCAGGGGAAGGATTATGTTCGTATAGAATGTCATGAATAGAGTGCCGGCCTGGATACCTTTGAATATTCCCAGGAATGCCATGACCACGAGGGCAATGAGAGTGACGATACTGAAATACCACTTGGGTTTTTTCCTTCGTATCTTATCAGTATGGTGTTTAACCAGACTCCCCGTACCGAGAACCCAGGCAAAGCTAGCGATCGCGATGTACCAGCGATAACTGTGGTCGAAAAATCCCTGGCTTACCGAGTGGGGGACAAAGAACTGGATGATCATGAGAACACCGAGAATTCCACAGATGAGCAATGGAACAGTCTTTTTCACAATGCCTCCTTATGTTATACCGTGAACAGTGTATACACCTGTTCGATACCGAGCAGGATGAGGATGGATGCGATGATCAGTATGGTGAGGATGAGCATTTTCCCCCAGTCCTGTCCTTTCAGGGTGCTTAAGAGGAGTGGATCGCGCGATAAATAAGCTGATGCTGCGTATAGTTCTTCACCGATCAGTGTATAATCGCACGCGGTAATGAAAAACGGTAATTGGAATACAGAATCCGTCCCGGCGATCTGGATTGCGCCGGTTGCGGCACCGGTTTCTGCCAGGAGCAATGATTCTGCCCAGAAGTAACCGAGAAAGAGGTTGGTTGCCGGCTTTTCCCGGACCATGGTCCCGCATACTGCTCCCACATAAGCGAATTGGTTACCAGTTATGAAGTATACGTTGTCTGCATTATACCCGTCCGGTCGGCCGGCATCCATATAGGCCTGTTTTACGATTTCCTGAGCCACGGTAAAGACCACAGGATCGCGGTTCGGGACTAACAGGGTGGTATTGTACTCGGCAGTCTTTTTCGCGACCCGGGAGAGGATATTTAGAGAAGCAATGG
>JAFGPO010000093.1 GCA_016936155.1 Caldifarciminota bacterium | reverse complement strand
TCTCATGCAAATGCACGAAAATACTCTTTGAGAGAATATTCGGATTATTTAACGGGGTGAAAGCTACGGGCGCGTTTCTCGGCATACGCTGCGAAAACCGTATGTAGACTATATCCAGCGAACACGCCCTGTCAATAAAGCTGCGCTGCCATTATACTACTATAAAAACGGATGTTACACATTCGTCATTCCCGCTCCGTAGCGAGTACGGGATAAACTCCAGCGGGAATCCAACATTTTTTATCGCCATAATCTGCGCCGCAGGTCGACATTCGTAACCTGCGCCTTGACATTGTATAAATTGCCTATATAATTATCATAGAAGACACGAGGAGGATGCTTATGAAAAAATTATGTGTCATGCTCTTTATGGGACTCATGGCGGCATACGCCCAAACACCGGTATTTCTGCCCGGCACCCAAGTGTATGCGGGTTCAAGCCCGATCGATGTGACATGGTATGGATCCCCGGTCTACTATGACTGGGATGGTGATGGTGTAAAGGACCTTGTTACCGGGCAATATACTTCAGGGAACGTGCGGTTCTATAAGAATATCGGCACCAATATAAACCCGCAATTCGGGACGTCGTTCGATTATTTATATGCCGACGGCAGTCCTATAACCTGTTACGCGAGCTGATGCCAGGGATCAGCAATCGCGGTCTGCGATTGGAACAACGATGGCATGCGTGATATCCTGGTTGGAGATCGGAACGGTTTCACCATGCTCTATTTGGAAACCGGGTCTGGTTTGACCCTGGCAGACACAATACGGGCGAGCGGCGTAAAGATCGACGTAGGCAACAACAGCAATCCCGAGGTCAACGACTGGAACGAGGATGGTAAAAAGGATCTCCTTATTGGCACTGAATCTGGTACCGGAACCTTAAGGATATATCTTAACCAGGGGACCGACGCAAATCCGGTCTTTACGACATTTAGTTATGTGTATTGTGCGGGAAGTCCAATATATCACTCCCGTCTTACGCCACGTGTCTATGATCTGGATGGCGACGGCAAGAAAGACCTGGTCATCAGCGAACAGAATTCCTACATCTATTTGTATAAGAATGTTGGCACGAATGCAAGCCCGGTATTCAACACACGTGACACGCTGCGGCTCACGACCTCGAGTTATATCCATGAATATCAAGCAATACGGCTTTGCTGTGCAGACTTTAATGGTGACGGGGCAGCAGATCTCTGGACCAGTGATTTTTACGGCTATATCCGATATTATCAGAACACCGTGGTCCCGGGTGTTACAGAAACCCAACACCATGCGATATCCTCGATCGCCATAGCCCCCAGTGTGACCAGTGCCAGCGTTTCGATACAGTATACATTGCTCTCGAGATCCAATATCCATATCAATGTGTATTCTGCAGATGGACGCATCGTCGAAAAGGTTTTGGATCGGATCGAGAATGCCGGGGAGCATCACCTGATGTGGCATAAAAAAAGTTTGCAGCCTGGCATTTATTTCTTTAAAATAACAATAAACAATGAGACTCGGACGCGGAAGATTATCATCCTGTAAAATCTCGTTTAAAAAAAAGGGGGAGCCTTAAACGCTCCCCCTTTTTTCCCCTGTTATCCCCCGATTTAACCGGAAGTTCAGAATATAGCCCGAATACCGGATTCCCCGATCGAGTCGGGGAATGACAAATAAGATGATGTGACATGTGAAGATTTGACCCCAAAATCATTGCTTGACATCTGCCGTCTCTACGCATATAATGTGTTACGATTTTTAAAAAAGTAACACGTCATCATCAAAAAAGGAGATAAAAAGATGAAACGATCATTTAGCGCCTTGATTTTTTTTATTCTTGCCGGCGCCGCCTTTGGTGCGGATATGGAGAATGACTCGCTCCCGATCTACTACCTGGACGAGATCGTGGTGACCGCGACCCGCTACGAGTTAGCATTGAAGGATTTGTCAGCGACTGTGAGCGTGGTAACAGAAGATGACATCAACGCACTTAATACACGCACGAGCGCTGATGCGCTCGCGCACCTCCCCGGGGTAACCATTAACAAAACCGGCACGTTTGGCCGGGCCGACATCGATATCCGGGGCATCGGGGACCGGGGCAGATCAGTCATGGTCCTGATCGACGGACGTCCCGTGAAAATGGGATTGTACGGCTGCACAGTCACCCATTCCCTGCCTATGAATAACGTAGCGCGCATCGAAGTAGTACGCGGTCCATCATCGGTTTTATACGGCTCAGACGCGCTCGGCGGCGTGATCAACATCATCACCAAAAAGAGCGAACAGCCGCTCGAGGGCGATGTCATGGCCTCCTACGGCACGTTCAATACTCAGCAGTACCGGGTGCGCGCCGGCGGGATCTACCAGAAGTTAGATGTTTATGCGACCGGAAACTATCAGACAACCGACGGTCACGTGGACAATTCCGGGTATGACGGCAAAGACGTGACCGGTCGCATCGGGTATAAGATCACGCCGCACATCAATGCACACGTGAGCGGCAAGTACTTTGACGGGTACAAGGAAGAACCTCTGCGCGCGACTGACCCGGACACGGCGGTTTCCGATGTCTGGAACGATTACCTGCGCTGGGCAGTCGATCTTACGATCGATGGAAAATGGTCTGCCTCCGACCTCATGCTCAAAGTGTACCGGAATTCGGGCGAACACGAATTCTCGGATGGATGGCATTCGCTTGATTTTACGAATGGATTCATGTGCCAGGGATCGATCGACCTTGTTGCCGGCAACAAGGTGACGCTGGGTGGTGATTCCCGCCGGCAGGGCGGCGAGCGGGTGGATATCGATTCCGTGCCCTGGGAAAAGAACGAGTACGGCCTATTCGTGCACGATGAACAGGTCGTGTTCGACCGTGTCATCCTCAGCGCGGGCATCAGATACCATCACGACGAGATCGCGGGCAATGCCATTGCCCCGCACGCCGGATGCGTTGTCCATATCTTGACCGGGACGATCATCAAGGCGAGCGTGAACAAGGGTTTCCGCTCACCCCAGATCAATGAACTCTACCTGTTCCCCCCCTCAAATACGAACCTGAAACCCGAGGTCGTATGGAATTACGAAACCGGGATCAATCAACGGATCATTCCGGGGTTGCACGTCGAGGCAACCGCATTCTTGATGAACGGCTTAAATCTTATTGAGACCGTCCAGAACCAATCCCCCCCGCCCCTTTACATATACGATAACACCGGCGAATTCGAATTCCGCGGTGCCGAGATCGGAATGATCTTCCAGTATCAAACCATGATCATGGCGCAGGTCTACCACTCGTACCTGGATCCCGGAGAAAAAACCACGGGTCGCCCCATGCACAAGACCGACGCACTCATCCGTACCTCCTTTAAGAATCTCAGTATGAGTTTGAACGGAGAATATGTCACTGATTATTTTGCCGCGGACAGTTCACAAAATCCGATCGACGATCACTATGTCGTTGACACCAAGATTTCATACAAAATATTCTCCGGTTTCCAGCCTTTCATCGCCGTTGATAATATTACTGATGAAACGTATGATGTGTACGCGAACCTACCGGGCAGCGCAGCGGGCCTGTACCGGATGCCCGGACGTTCATATACCGTCGGCCTTCAGTACGCCTTTGAATGAAGCTATCAATGAAAACCCGTACGTTCCTTTGCATGGTATGCGCTGTTGCCGCGGCAATTACGTTTGTGCGCTGCAGGAGCGATTCGTACGCCGCCACGAATGTCACGGCAACGACCTCCCTGCTCGGCTCGATCGTTGAAACGATCGGCAAGGATCACATCACGGTCACGACGATCGTTCCCGCCGGTATGTGCCCGGGACACTTCGACATCTCTTCGCAGCAAATCAAAACCCTCGCCGATTCAAAGGTGATCTTCAGCCACGGGTGGGAAAAGTGGATCGATAAATTGCTCGCCGCCGCGGACAACAAACCAATCCTTTTTTCGATCAACGAGACTGAAAATGTAATGGTCCCACCGGTGCACAAGCAAGCGGCACAGCAAGTGGCTGCGGTCCTGTGTTCACTTGACCGCGCTCACCGGACATTCTACATGAAAAACCTTGAATCATACACGAGTGCGATCGATTCCGTGACTGCACTCATGGAGGAGCACAGAGAACGGTTCGCATCGGTGAATGTCGCCTGCGCGGAACTGCAGGAGGAATTCTTACGGTGGCTGGGATTTACTATCGTGGTCACGTACGGTCGGGCGGAAGACCTCGCGCCGAATACCCTTGAGCAGATCATCACCCTGTCGAAACAAGGGGGTGTCGTTCTCGTGATCGATAACATGCAAAGCGGAACCGACGGCGGTACGGTCATTTCCGAACAAACCAATGCCCGGCACGTGGTCTTGACGAATTTCCCATTGAACGAATCGTATACCGATGCAGTGATGGGAAATTTCAAAAAGCTTCGCGACGCAATCCAATGAACCACGCAGTAGAGCTCGATCGCGTGACTGTTTCGTACCGCGAGAACATCGCACTCCATGATATTTCTCTCACCGTAGAAAAAGGTGCCTTCGTTGCGGTGGTAGGACCGAATGGCGCGGGAAAAACAACGCTCCTCACGCTGATCAATGGTCTCGGCACCCTGCAGCATGGCAGGGTACATATATTCAATACTCTGCTCACGACACGCACTATCAACCGGATACGCCGTGATATCGGATATGTACCGCAGCATGTGAACATCGACCCACGCATGCCGATATGTGTATACGACGTGGTCATGCTCGGACGCTACCCGCGGATCGGAATGTTCCGTAATCCCAGCAAGGAGGACCATCGGATCGTTACTGGTATCTGTGAGCGCATCGGCATTACCGATCTTGTGTTAAAACCGATCGGCCACCTCTCCGGCGGGGAAGCGCAGAAAGTATCCCTGGCGCGTGCGCTTGCGCAGGAACCGCGCCTGCTCCTGCTCGATGAACCGACCGCGAACCTCGATCCCCGCGCCCAGCACGAGATCAAAGACCTGATCGAGAAGGCATACGAGCGCGACCGCCTTACCGTGTTCTTTGTCACCCACATACTCGATCATCTTCCCCTGGTGTGCTCCCATGCGGTTCTGCTCAAAAAAGGTACGATAGTCGCTGAAGGACGGATCAAAGATGTATTCACCCGTGCCCGGCTCACGGAAGTGTACGAACACCCGGTCGAGCCGCCGATCATGAACAAAGAAGCGCTCAATGCCTGATATCCTCCAGTACCATTTTTTCCAGCGCGCGCTCCT
>JAFGPO010000092.1 GCA_016936155.1 Caldifarciminota bacterium | reverse complement strand
CACGTTCGGTCAGGATCCGATCTACACCCGGTACAACAAAGTGGGCCTGGGCGATGTGTACGCGGATGACGATGGCGTGATCCGGCGCGGATTTTCAATGCTCTTTGATGACACGACCTTTGCCGCCCAAATCGCGCTCAATGCCTGGGGCCGTGATTTGCCTGAGACGTTCCTGATCATGTTCCGGAACGAAGAATCATATCGTCGCATATCGTTTTCTGATGTATATTTGCAGCGGGTACCAAAAGGCTTTTTTGACATGAAGGTCGTTCTTATCGGCGGCACGGCAAAGGGACTTTTTGATTATCATGCGGTACCTTTCGACCGCCAATTTCCTGGTGTCGTACTCCAGGCTATACTTGTTGACAATTTTATCAATAACGAAAGAACGGTCGAAATACCGGTTCTTATCATCATCCTGGTAACGTTGTTGTTGAGTATTGTATTCAATTTCCTTGCATGCACCAAGCCTGCACATCTCTACATTATTACGTGCGCGGTCGCCTATCTGCTTTTTCTCATTATCTCCTTTTTCTTATTCAGCATGCATCTGGATCTTGGAATCATCCGGCCAACATATGTGTTTGTACTCGGTCTAATATGTTCGCTTATCTACCGGTATCAATTTGTGGAACGCGAGAAACGGGAATTAAAATCGATCTTTTCAAGGTACTACTCACGCGAGCTTGTCGAACAGGTGACCGTAACACCCCCGAAACTGGGCGGTGAAAAGGTTGACTGCACGGTTCTTTTTGCCGATATCCGGAATTTCACGCCCTTCGCCGAGAAGACTGACCCGGAGAGTGTTGGGCTCAAATTGAACAAATTCCTCGATGAAATGGTAAGGGTGATATTCGATCACCAGGGGAGGATCGATAAGTTCATCGGCGACTGTGTTATGGCCGTATTCGGCAATCCGGTGCACGTTTCAAACCATGCATTGAACGCATGCCGGGCCGCCCTGGAAATGATCGATAGAGCAGACAAACTCGGTTTCAAGATCGGTATCGGTATCAATACCGGTGAAGTCATCAGCGGCAATTTCGGATCACCCATGAGAATGGAATACACGGTCATTGGCGATGCGGTGAATCTCGCATCCCGTCTCGAGGGGCAGACCAAGGAGTTCAACGCAAGCATCGTGTGCGGTGAGGAGGTTTACAAGCGAGTGAAAGGTATTCCGGATCCAGGCATGCGCTTCGAAGCGCTGGGCAAGGTGCGTGTCAAAGGAAAAGAAGAAGAAGTAACTGTCTATTCAGTGAAGAGTACGTAGCGCGTTCATTGCCGGATCATACGCGCCCGTGTTGAATGGACGCCGTAAACCCCGGTCATTCATCGAACACACCATTTCATGGACCGGGCGTTCCCCATACCACAAGGTCATTGCCGATTTGCCCGGAACCTGCGATCACAAAACCAGGATAAGGGTGTGTCTTGTCATTACGCGGGGAGGCGGTTTTTATCGGATGCCCGTCTACGATAACCGGTGTGATAAAAAGGATATAAGCGTCAACGACACCTTCGGTAATGAAAGACTTGATAATATCAGCGCCGCCTTCGACCAGGACCCGATCCATGCCCATAAATTTGAGTTCCCGCAGTGCATAGTGTATATCGATCCTGTTATCCTGGCTCGCTTTTGCGCGCAGGATGCGCGCGCCCATTTTTTCAAGAACCGCTTTATTATTGATATCAGCACAATCGTTCGTGAATATCAATGGTTTGCGGCGGTTCTTCATCATGCGCGCATTTGCCGGGAAACGGAGTGCACTGTCAAAGATAACCGGCTGCGGGTCCTCGTCTTTTACATGGCGGACTGTTAAGCGTGGATCATCAGTAAGTATCGTTCCAATGCCGACGATGACCGCGTCATGGAAAGCGCGCAGCGAATGGCTCACTGCGCGTGTTTCCTGTCCGCTCATGCGCCGAGGCTGGCCGCGCGTGACCGCGATACTGCCGTCCAGGCTCTGTGCATAACAGAGCGTCGCGAAAGCGCGGTCGTCCTTGATGGGTAGTACCTCTAAAAATGTCTGTAAACGTTCGGTGATGTTCATCTTGCTGAACTGCGCCCTTTGCCGGAATCCGTGATCTCGACAAGTGCTTCAGGATAGGGCTGGAAGAATCTTTGCCGGGCAAGGTACTCTTCTTCATAACGTACGATCCATGCGTTGATGAGCATAAGCACCGCACTCAAAGGGACCTTTTCGCGGCGATAGCGTTCCAGGGTATCGAAAAAATATTTTTTTTCACGGGGCGTGAGAAGCCTGCGAAAATATCCATACTGGTGCATGAGAACATTGATAGTGGCTGTATACCGCGGCGGCCGGAGCATTGCATCGAGCAGGTGTTCATAGTACCGGGTGCATACCTCCTCAAGCCGCAGCTTGTCGTGATTTGCCACGATCGAACCGAGGATCTTCAGATATTTCTGGCTGTATGCCATGAGAAGCAGTTTGTGATCGGTATGGAAACGAACGAGCGCACTCATGGTCGGGTTCAAACCGCGAAAACGCGCGAGGGTGAATACGCGCGTCAGAAAATGCTCGCGTATCCGGTAATTTTTGATCCGACCTTCATCTTCGATCGGGTGTTTCGAAAAACGCTCGAGCACTGCTGCGCCAAAAAAACCTGCGCCCCGGCCAAGCGCGGCGCTCTTTTCTATTTTTGGAAAATACTTCGTGTCTTTAATTCCGCACGAGGGAGAGCGGGATTTCAGAATAAAACCTTCCACTTCAGGCAAATTGTCGAGGATCGCTTTGCCGCGTTCGAGCATCAGATCCGTGATATCCTTCCTGGTTGCCGGCTGCTTAAGGCGGCGTACGCCTTTAACCAGCACGATGCGGACCGGCTCCCTGGGTACGCCCAACCCGATCTCCATTTCCGGGCACGCGGTGATGTAATCGACGTGGGGCTTTAATTTCTCGATGAAGTCGTCGTATATCGTCACCCCGTTGTACCGGCACGTGTCAAAACCGAGGCATTTACTGGCGAATATCGAGGGCTTCATGGATGGTTACAATGATCAGCGGTTAAGGATCAAGATGGAAATATTAAGGATGGTCGCAAAACTCACCCAGATGGCATAGGGGATAAGCAGATATGCGCCGAGAAAACTGACCCGGTGGAAATAATTGATCGTTATAAAGATCAGCACCAAAAGAATAATGATATCGATTAACCCGAGCAGGGGCGATCGCAGGCCGAAAAAAGCCGCTGACCAGAGGATATTGAATAATAACTGCACGAGGAAAATGATGAGCGCGACACCCGCACCCTGTATGGTTCCGTATTTGTGCCAGATAAGGGCGAACGCGATACCCATGAGGAGGAAAAGGAATGTCCAGACCGGGCCAAAGAGCCAGTTGGGTGGAGCAATGGCCGGTTTTTGTATTTGGGCGTACCAGGTCGGTACATTGGGGGTCGTGAACATTGAACCGACCAGACCCGCGCCAAGGCAGAGCCCGATACCCATGATCAATTTTAAAAGGAACGGTATCTTCATCAAGTACAATACTAGCGTAAAGAAAATCGAATGTCAATGATAATGACAATCGCCGGTATCGGGTAATAAGGTCATCGCGTAGCGTTATTCGTTACTGGTCATTGGTAATTGGTTATTGCGTTACTATGCAATTATCCGCCTTACGCAGTACGCCTTTAGTTATTCAATTACTAATAACGAATTGCGTAATAACGCCCCGCGTGGCGGGAGCAGCGTTTAGCTCCCGCGGTTTCACGTCGTCTTGACACCGCGCACTCCTTGATTAGACTATAATCCATGAGGGACAGGCTCCGTTCTTCCTATTGTGATACTATCTCGGTAATTTTTGTTTTACATCACTACCTGCCCCGTAGGATGGTAATCGTACGGGGCAGGCTATGTTCACGGAGTATGCATGAAGATTGACATCGGTATATACTACGGACCTATTGATCTTCTCGTGTACCTTGTGCGTCAGAAGGAAGTTGATATCTTCGATATCCCGATCGCGCAGATCGCTGAAGAGTATCTCGACTATATCCGCAAGATCGAGCGCGATGACCTGGAAGATGCGGCGGATTTTTTGCTCATGGCCGCGATCCTCATCCGACTCAAGATACGGCACATGCTGCCGCGCACGCCGGCAGAGGATGATGAAGTGCAACCGGTCACCCTTATGCAGATCGTTGAGGAGTACAAGAAATACAAGGAGATCGCCCAGGCATTCGGCGTGATGGAAGCAGAATCCAGTCTTCAGTATCCGCGCATCGGGAAAGAAGAAGCGCCGCTTGAAGAGGGGGATCTGGAGAAACTCATTCTTGCATTCCGGCGTCTCAGACCCCAGGAAGAGAAAAAGCTTGTGGTGAAGCGCCAGGAGATCCCGATCGAGCGCATTGTCGACGAGATCAAGGAATTGCTCAAGGTGCAGGAGAGGATCGAATTCCTTAAATTTTTGAAGGAAAAGAACGATGTCGTGCTTGCGGTTGCGTATTTCTTCGGCATGCTGGAGATCGTGAAGGCGGGCCTGGCGCGGGTTGAGCAGGAAGATGCGTTCGGCGATATCTATCTCTATCGTTCTCTACGCACACCCGACAGCACGTTTCTGAGCGAAACGACCACCGCATCTGAGGAAAACGCATGATCTGGGTGTATATGTTATTGTGCATTGCCGTGCCTGAGGATTCGAACAGCCAGTACCTTCTTGATAAACAAATCGGACACTATTTCGAGGCATGGGAAGTGCACTATGATTCCATGGTCGGCGGTTTGCGCACACTACAGGGGTGCCTGGACCTTCTAAACTGGTATGTTGAGGTCGACACGAAGTATGAAGTGCGGTTCGGCAAGGTCATTGGTTTGCGCTACCGCAACCGGACCTATGGCGACTATGGATTCAATATACACGATCATATTTTCCAGCCGTTCTTTCAGCTGAGCCCGTCAACCCGCCTGCTGCTCTCAATCGCTCCCCACTATTACAAAGGGGAGGATGAACTCGGTATTGGATTTTCCCTGGGAGAGGATTACGTGAACTATTTCGAAGTACTTGCAATCGTCGAGGATTTTGACCGTAATTTTTCGCTGCAGCACGATCTTGAAGGACCGGACAAGATCATCTATAAGAAATTCCCGGTAAAATTCATCGGTCACACGGTGCTGAACTGGCTATCCGGACGCTGCGAAGCGGCATGCGATATTTCCGTGCTCTATTGTCTTCAGTCGACTGAATCAGACGAATTCTATCCGCGCAACTTTACAGAAACCGGACGCCATGATCGAGGATACGTCAGATTCTGGCAGGATATCAGATCATTTCGCATCGGCGGTCTGGTCGATTTCAAACACGAACTCTACTATAATCAGGATACGGTCACTGTCCTTGATCGAAAGAGCACGGAGATCATTCTCGAACCCATGTTTGCGTACCGTATCAGTGAAAAGTGGTTCCCGCACTTATACCTTTCCTATAATTATAAGGAACTGCAGGATTCTGTATTTGCGTTCCAGACCGGACATGACAGTCTCTATAATTATGACCGGAACGTTTATGCGTATCTTATCGACGTTGAGTTCTCTCCGGGCGGAAATTTCATCTGGCATCTTGGCACGCAGCGCGAATTCTACTCCAATAACCAGGGATGGGAGTTCCGCGACCGGCGCATCAATGTGGGTATGGAGTACCGGTACAAGAACATCTGGTTCTACCTTATCGAAGCCATGGAAGGCGATTTTCCAACGCCGAAGTATATGCACAATCACACGTACATTCAGCTCATGTTGAAATTCTGATTATTATGAACGCTGATTGCATGCAGATGGAGAACCCCCTCACCCTGACCCTCTCCCGCTTGATAAGGGGGAGAGGGGATGAGTTGGTTGGTGCTGAAATTCTGAAGGATGGAGGATCGGCGTGGGTTTTGATGCGGGAAGGAAACAGGGAGCAATGCAGACAGAGAAGGATATTATGTTAATTACCCAATTATCTAATTACCGAATTACGAGTGCGAGTAACGATTTCTCCATAGGTTCTTTCTTTTCGCCCTTAACGCTTTACGCATTTCTCGGCATACGGCTTAGTGCTTACCGCCTGCGGGTATCGCAATGCAGTTGCTCCTGATCGACAGCGGCGTTATCGTTAAAAAGCTCACGATCGAAGCGGGCAGGTTTGTTATCGGGCGGAGCGACGATGCGGATATAATGATCAGCAGCAAGGAGGTATCGCGCCACCATGCCGCCATTGATTTTGACGGCACAACCTGTATTATCCAGGATCTTGACAGCACGAACGGCACACTGGTCAACGGGCAGCCGATAAAAAAGCACACCCTTCATGCCGGCGACGAGATAACGATCGGTGACCTTCTGCTCGTGCTCGATGACGGGACCGGGATCGTAGCATTTCCCGAGGCGACCGAGGTGGGGAGAAAAGGCGGCGTCACCGAGATCATTGAGAATAAATTTCTGTCCTTGCGCGATAAGGTCAAGGACAAGGATCTTGCCGAAGAATTCAAGCAGATCGAGCAGGTCGTCAAAAAGAGCCGGAAGCAGCTTTCATCGCTCGCGCACGAGGATAAATTGACCGGCCTTTTCAACCGCCAGTATTTTGACGAGCATGCGCGCAAGGAGTTCGAGAACGCGAAAAGTTCGAAGCGTCCGATAGCCCTTCTCTTCATCGATATCGATCATTTCAAGAACGTCAATGATACGCACGGGCACAAAATCGGCGATGACGCCCTGCGCACGGTCGCGCAGCTGATCCGTCTTTCCTGCCGCAAGAGCGACGTGGTCGCGCGGTATGGCGGGGAAGAGATCGTGGTGATCCTGCCGGCGAGCACTTCCAGGGATGCTGAGATCGTGGGCAAGGATATCAACGGTATCATCGCGATGCAGACACCCCGTATCCTTTCATTCAAAATAACCGTGAGCGTCGGGGTCGCGGCATTTCCGGAACACGGGGCCGATCTCAAGCACGTGCTGGAGCATGCTGATCAGGCCGTCTATGCGGCGAAGCGCGCGGGCCGCGACCGGGTGGTGGTGTACGATGAAACAAGAATATAGGTATATCGGCAATTACCGCATCCTCGATGTCATCGGCAAAGGAGGTATGGCAAAGATCTACACGGCCATTCACTCCTCGCTTGACCGCATCGTCGTCGTCAAAGAAATGGGCAAGAACGAATCGCGCCGGCGGTTCAAGCAGGAAGCAGTGATCTGTGCCGGGCTCGAGCACAAGAATATCGTTCCCATCTACGATTATTTCACGATCGGTAATTCCTGTTATATCGTCATGCAGTACATCGACGGCGTTGATCTGGCGCACGTGATCGAACATGCGGCACCGCTCGAGCCGAAGGCCGCTGCATTTATCGCCCGCGAGATCTGCTGCGCGCTGCAGCATGCCCATCAGGGCGGCATCATTCACCGTGATGTCAAACCCACGAACATCCTGATCTCCCGCACCGGCGAGGTCAAGATCACGGATTTCGGGGTTGCCCGGGGTGAAGACATGCCGCACCTGACCTCGACCGGCCAGGTGATCGGCACGCCTTTTTACATGTCGCCGGAACAGGCCGAAGGCAAAGAGCTCACTGCCCGGTCCGATATCTACTCGATCGGTATCGTGATGTACGAAATGATCACCGGTAAGAAACCCTTTGCCGGTGAAAACGCCCATGCGGTCACGGCGAAGATCATCCGGGGCAAGTATCCTTCGCCGTTGTGGAACAGCCCGCACCACAGCCTGCGCTTTTCCACGATCATCCACCGGGCCATGAGCAAGGGACTGAACCAGCGCTATGCATCAGCCGGGCACATCGTGCGCGATCTCACCCGGTTCCTTGGCTACAAGAGGATCGCGCACGGGGGAGAGGAACTTGCCAATTTGTTGCAGTCGATTGAACAAGAACAGCGGGCAACGACGATCGTGCGCGCGCCGGACAAGAAACAAAAAAGCGAAAAAAAGAGGAAACGCAAAGGTGGAAAGCGCCGCCATAATTTTCTGGTGCTGCTCATACTCCTCGCGGTCCTTGCATTAATGATCTACTACCTGATACATATCATTACGTAGCTGCGCTACGTAATAAATTCTAAATCCGAAATACTAAACAAATTCAAAATTCAAAACTATAAATTCCGTACTTCTGACGATATCTGGTCTACTGGTGTACTGATATTGGTATGCTGGTTTTTCCGCTCTACTGCTAGCTTTTTTGAGAGCGGATAATATGACAAACTTCGAAATTTTGTTCGTTATTTGAAATTTTGACATTGTGATTTCTCTGGCATTTGAAATTATGATTCAGGATTTCCTCATCATATGAGAGATCGGATCTTGGTGTTTCAAAAGGCGGTTATTTTATTTTCGAAATCAGCGTTTTGTGTAAAATCCGCGCCGTATTACAGTGTATTTCCACCGTGTCATGAACATCCTCGGCATATCCGCCGCCAAGCACGATCGCGACCGGGATACGGTTCGCAAAAGCCCGGTGAATGACCGCTTCATCCCGTTTCTGCAGGCCCTCCAGGGTAAGGCACAGGTTGCCGAGTTGATCGAATATATAGGGATCAGCACCAGCCAGATAAATAATTAATGAAGGTTTGACATCATTGAATATCCGGTCCAGGGCGCGCTCGAGTTTTTCAAGGTATTCTTCATCCTTTATCCCGATCTCCAGGCCTATGTCCAGGGAGGACCGTTCTTTTTTCGGATAGAGTCGTTCCTGGTGCATTGAAAACGTGAACACGCGGGTTTCGTTCTCAAAGAACTTTGCCGTGCCGTTTCCCTGGTGAAGATCGAGGTCAATGACCGCGATGCAATCCACGCCCTGTTTGAGCATTTTGGCCGCGGCAAAAACGACGTCGTTGAGATAGCAGAAACCTTCAGCATGTTCGGGGAAGGCATGGTGGAACCCGCCGCCGATGTGGTAACACCCACCGGATACCATGGCGTGCTGGGCAGTCTGGAAAGAGCCCCCGCAGCACAGTATCTGGGCATCGATGATATTTTGCTTTACCGGCATTTCCGAAGGGTAAGTGCGGGCAGTGAGGCGCGCATGAAGCAGGTCATCAAGGTATTCTTCAGTCACGATCGCGCGCAGGTCATCGTCGCTGGGCCGGACCGGCGCAATAGTATCGTTTTTCTGAATTATTTTTTCGCCGGCCAGCATCTGGTAAATAAGATTGTATTTTTCGGTCGGGAATACGTGCGTTCCGATATCCGCCGTGTATCGCGGCGTATAGACAACGTGCATACTATCGGATCAACCGGTCAGATCTCAAGACCAGAACAACGGACGAAGGTGTCCCGCAAATAGGCGTTCATGCGGCGCAGCCGTTCGCTCAACAGATTGACAAGGGAACGGTAGAAATTAAGCCCGATACGCGGGAATTTCTTGGTGATTTCTTCAAAATCGCTGCTCATGATGATCGCCAGCGTGCTCTTTGTCATGCAGCGGGCAGAAGCAGAGCGCGGTTTGGGATCGACAAAGGCGAATTCGCCGAAAATGTCGTATGCTTTCGCCGTGAAGACATTCGAATCAGCGAGCTGGGGCGCGACTTTTATCGTTATCGCAACCTCTCCCTCGATCACCATGTAGAGCTCGGTCGATGCATCACCTTCGCTGAATACAACATCCCCTTCCATATACCGTTGTTCCTTGGTTATCTTTACTAATTCCTGCCACTGAAACGTCTTGAGATCACCGAACAGTTTGGTTTTTTCAAGCATTTCCTGTGTTATCATACCTCTATTGTAAAGGAAATCGAGGAAGTGTCAAGAACCGCAAAAGGGGAAGGCATTGCTAAACGCCGCTGCGCAATATTTAATTGCACAAAGCGTATTTGTTATTGTTTATCTGTATCTTGTTACAGCGAAGCGTTTTATTACAGCCACGAAGTGCCGTATAACGGTGTCTTGACTTTCAGCCGGTTCGTGCTTACAATGACCAAGGAAAGGAGTTGTTATGCATATAATATTTATTGCACTCATCGCATTTTCATACAACACGCAGGTTCCGCTCGATCTTGTGCGCATCGATATCACGCAGCAGGATCAAATCACAGAACTGGATCACATGGGCGTGATCATCAACCAGGTACACGAAGACCATATCGTGGGGGAGATCGATCCGCGGATGTATTCTGAAATTGAAAGCCGGGGGTACAGGATCACCCTGGTGCAAACGAATATTGCGGACGTGTACATCAAGAACAGCCGGTCCACGTCCGAGCGCGCTGTGTACCTCACCTACGAACAGATTCGCGATTCAATGATCGTGCTTGCGAACACGTATTCTTTCTTTCATCTTGAGACGCTCGGCGTCAGCCACCAAGGCCGTCTGCTCCTGGCAATGCGGATATCCGACAATGCGGACGTGGATGAGGATGAACCGCCCCTGCACCTTGAAGGAAACATCCATGGCGACGAAAAGATCGCCTGGGGCGTGAATTTCTGTATGCTCTCATACCTCGCTTCGCACTACGCGACTGATACGCTCGTACAGCGGCTGGTCGATACGCGCGAGATCTGGATCGCGCCCCTGGTCAATCCCGACGGGTATTACAATAACAGCCGTTACAACGGCCGGGGCGTCGACGTGAACCGTAACTGGGGCTGGATGTGGGGGAACGAGTACAACTGCGGCAGTGATTTCATGAGTGAGAATGAAGCCCGCGCATTCCTCGCGCACTTCTGGCGCCACCCTTTTGTAATTTATGCATCATACCACGCAGGCACGAAATGCATCTCGGAACCGTGGTCATACACCTCATACATTGCACCGCCTGAACAAAATTTGATCCGTCATCTTTCCCAGGGCTATGCCGCATACACCGGCTATCCATACGGTCAGGGATCGATCGTCATGTATCCGATCAACGGCGCAACCAAGGACTATGACTACGGGTGCGGCGGTGAGATGGGGTGGTCTATCGAGGTGTGTTACACCAAGACCCCGCCTGCCGAGTCGATCGACGTCATTTTCAACCGGGACCGCCCGGCAATGATGTATTTCATGGATAAGGCAGGACAGGGCATACACGGCACAATCACGGATTCCCTGACCAGTGATCCGCTCTACGCATTGATCTATGTCGGCTCAGGCAACGGGCAGAGCTATTCATGCCCAATGAACGGCGATTTCCACCGGTTCTATCTGCCCGGGACCTATAATGTTACGGTCATGGCTCCTGGATATGAACCAAGGACCATCAGTAATGTCACGGTTCCCTCGAGCGGGGATTCATCCGTATACATCGACGTGAAACTCATGCCGAATACGAGTCTGCCGGTGTATGTGACCCGTGTCATTGGTTCTCAATACGTCACGACTTCGTCGAACCTGACCTATCCGACAAAGGCGATCGGCCCGCACGACAGTGATGCGTACCGTCTTGATACCAATAAATGGATCGTGCTCGCATTCGATTTCCCGATCCGCAATGGCGCGGGTAACGATTTCACGGTGTTCCGTTCATCCGGGACCGGATCCGCGGCCGTGTATGTGGGCAATTCCTGGTACGGGTCCTGGCAATCCGTGGGAACCGCGAACAGCGCAATGACTGAATTCGATATCGCGTCCACCGGGCTCGATTCGGTCATGTACGTGCGCCTTGTCGCAAGCAGTCAATTCATGCTCGATGCGATCGAAGCCGTTCAGGTGATCCCCGGAACCGAAGAACACAGCGTCCGATCGCTGACCGCTCTGTTCGAAGTCTACCCGACGGTTACCCGTTCATCCGTTGCCCTGGCCGTTTTTAACAGCCACGCGCATGCATTGCCCGTCGTATTCTATAATGTTGTGGGTCAGGAAGTATCAAGAGCGATTATCCCGGTCGGGCGTTCCGCCCTGGATGTCTCATCCCTGTCCGCAGGC
This sequence comes from Caldifarciminota bacterium, assembly GCA_016936155.1. Classification (GTDB taxonomy): domain Bacteria; phylum Hydrothermota; class Tepidihabitantia; order SM23-42; family SM23-42; genus JAFGPO01. Next base: position 21,142 of record JAFGPO010000092.1, on the reverse strand, counting down.
ATCTACTATCTGCAGAATAAGGATCAAGGGATATCACAGCGGATTATTATCGTGAAGTGACCATGCCTAAACGCGGCAGTATTAAAAAAGATACGTGCGCACTCCTGGTCATCGACATGCAGAAGTATTTCTGCGATTCATTGAGTGATGCATGCGTGCCCGATGTTGAAAAACTGCTTGCCAATATCAAGCAGCTGCTCAATGCAGTTAAAAAGGCACAGCGTCCAATAGTCTTCACCCGTCATATCGATGACACGGAAAAGCCCAGCCTCATGTTCGAGTGGTGGAGCGAGAATATCCTCGTTGATGATCCGCGCAGTGTCCTGAGCGATGCATTCGATGTGCAGGGCGCCGTTGTTTATGAAAAACACCAGTACGACGCGTTCCTGCACTCTGATCTGGAGAAGCGCCTGCGCGCGCAGGGCGTGACGCAGGTCATTATTTGCGGCGTGCTCACCAACCTTTGCTGTGAAACCACGGCGCGTTCCGCCTTCATGCGCGGGTTTCACGTATTTTTCCTCGATGATGCGACGCGCACGTATACCAGCGACATGCATAAAGCGACCCTGTTGAACCTCTCGTACGGATTCGCCACGATCGTGAACACCCAGGACGTGCTGAAAGCCATGGGTTTGCAAACGACCTGATGCGCACGAAAGCGCGTATCGCGATCATCGGCGCAGGCCCGGCCGGAATCGCAGCAGCTCTACAGCTGACCCGGACCGGTTTCAAGCCGCTCATTTTTGAACAAAACAAAGTCGGCGGCCTGCTCGGGAATGCGCATTGGATCGAGAACTACCCGGGTTTTGCAAGAGGCATTTCCGGGGACGATCTTGTTCAAAATATGCGCGAACACCTGGCCCGGTGGAAAATACCAGTACGAATGCAGCGCGTGCGCGGTATAACGAAGAAGAACAAAAAATACAGTATCCGCGCGCGCCGGAACTATAAAGCCGATGTGCTTGTCATCGCGTCCGGTACGGCACCGAGAAAGCCTTCTTTCGATACCGGCTCATTCGGTTGTCAGGTTCTCTTTGAGATCGCGCCGATACGTAAAAGCAGGGGTAAACGCATCATCATCATAGGCGCCGGCGATGCGGCATACGACTATGCGCTGAACCTGAGCAAACGCAATAAAGTGATGATCGTCAAGCGTACCCTTCGCAGCCGCGCGCTTGCGCTGCTGGAGCGCCGGGTTCGGAGTACCGGGAACATCACGGTCATGCACAACAGCCAGGTCACGACGATCGGGAAAAAGCAACATGAGCTTCAGGTCGTAATCGCGACGCAAGACCGGCGATTATCCGTTGCATGCGATTACCTCGTATATGCGATCGGGCGAATCCCGGCGTTCGACTTCCTCTCGCCCGGGTTGAAAAAGAAGTTCCCTGAGGGCGACCCGACACTTTATTTTATCGGTGATGTGAAGAACCGCGACACGCGTCAGGTCGCGATCGCAGTCGGCGACGGCGTGAAGGCGGCAATGGAGATTGCTGGACGCTCCTTAAAGAACGGCAGACTATAAACGCAAAGCGCTGGACGTTACTTGCTGAATGCTGAAACAGCGCTGTAATATAACGCAAAATACAAAGCATTTCGCTGTATTCCAGCTTCCGCAACCATTACCCATGTTCCATTTCTTTGTAGACGTTTGATTTATCAAACGTTTCCTTGGATATCTTGGTAATATCGTTGACTTTGCAGCGTGTGCGTATACAATAGCAAAACCAGAAAGGAGAGGAAAATTATGCTGTCACAAATACCGATAAACCTTGAAAAAGTCAAAAAGGAAAATCTTGACATCGAGATCCTGCGTGCCGGGATCATTGCAGAGCTCGACGCGATCAATTTGTACGAACAGATGGCCGCGCTTACACAGGATGACAATATCAAAAAGGTTTTACTCGCTGTCGCCAAAGAAGAAAAAGAACATGTCGGCGAGTTCCAGACATTGCTCCTGCGTCGTGACAAAGAACAGGTGAAAGAAATGGAAGAGGGGAAGAAGGAAGTAGAGGAACTCATTGACTAAATTGCGTAATGCGTAAGGCGAGAAAATTACGAAACAACGCATTTACGAATAACGTAATAACTAATGACTAATGACTTCAATGTAGTGAATTCCTTTGGCCGGGATGATCTTGCCCGCGTCTATGTCGTGGATTTCGGCGATGGCCGGCGCGTTGAGTGCGTGGAGAGCCTTCAGCCGCCGCATACCCGGGAACAGAAGTGGGTCTTGCTTGTATCAACGTCGTGCGGATGCCCGGTCAAATGCCGCATGTGCGATGCAGGCATGGATTTTCACGGGCACCTGTCTTCTCAGCAAATCCTTGCTCAAATGGATTTTCTTGTTTCACGGCGCTATGCTGATCAGCGCGTTCCGGCGGACAAGTTCAAGGTCCAGTTCGCGCGTATGGGCGAGCCGGCATACAATGAAGCAGTCCTTGATGTGCTTGAAATTCTCCCTCAGCGATACCACGCGCCCGGGCTGATGGGGTGTGTTTCCACGATCGCGCCCAGAAAATGTGAGCGTTTCCTCGAGAGGATCATTGAAATAAAAGATCGATTATACACGGCCGGCCGTTTTCAATTGCAGTTTTCCATTCATTCCACAGATGAAAAGGAACGGGATGAGCTTATGCCGGTACCCAAGTTCACGCTCGAGGACATCCGGGAATATGGAGATTGTTACTTCAAAGAAGGGGATCGTAAGATCACCCTTAATTTCGCCCTTGCCCGGGGATCTGTGTTCGATGTAAAGAGACTCATTGATGTTTTCGCGCCGGAACGGTTCATGTTCAAGATCACGCCGCTCAATCCCACCTATAATGTGCAGCGTAATAAACTGACATCGTACATCGATGCCGACGACCCCCACAAGCGTTACGGCGCGCTCGATGAACTGCAGCAAAACGGTTTTGACGTGCTCGTCAGCATCGGGGAGAACGAAGAGAATCTGATCGGCAGCAATTGCGGGCAGTATGTGCTGCGCCACTTGAATGAAACCGAAAAATTGAATAACAGCTACCTCTATGTGAAATGACAGCTCAAACAGCGGTTCTGATATGAGAATTCAGAGTCTTGGAATTCTGAGTTAAGAAAGGAGTTCGTAACTATGAGCACTATCAGGGTGACGATCGTTGGTTATGGAAATATCGGGCATGGTGTTCATTGCGCACTCGAACAGAATCCTGACATGGACCCTGTCCAGATCATTAGCCGGGAGCCAGGCAGGGTGAAGAAAGAAGTGCACGATGTTCCGATCGCGTCGATCACTGATTTCAGCAAGGATGCGGATGTGGCAATTTTGTGCGGCGGTTCACGCTCGGACCTTTTTAATACTGAGACGGACAAGGAGTTGATGGAACGCATGTCTGACCTTGATTCCCCGGAACTCATGGGCCAGGGACCATATTTTGCCCAGTTTTTCAATACGGTCGACAGTTTTGATACGCACGCGCGCGTGTTATCGCTTACATACAGAACACGCATACGGTGCGTATTCAATGCTTGATATCCCTCCTGCATTCTACAGCCGTTTATCCAGGGAAGAACTATTGCGCAAATACCTGTAAACATGATGATCCCTCGCCATACGATTTAATGCCTGCGGGGCAGGCGCTGCGCTCAAGTTGCATGGTGAGAGCATTTTGCAATTCGCATCGTGATTACCGGCGGCAAGGGATCCTTGAGCTCGCACCCGGGTGCGCATTTCCAGTCCAAAAGTATGCCAATATCATCCCGTTCGCACGCATGGGCATACCGGATGAATGGAAAGACAGTTGTACCTATGGCGACCAACCATACTTTATTTCTCCTAATATATTGTTGTGTCTGTAAAAATACCTACTAGCGTTTGAGTAGGATATGTCATTTCCTATTGTCCTAAGGTTATATATTCTATTGTGTGCTTCAATATCCAGGGTATTTACTCAAACCATGAATAAGAAGATCCTCCTCACCCTGCGTTTTGTGCTAATCCTCGTTACCATTGTATTTATGACATATACGGCAAAGGGAATCGACGTGCTTGCCCCGGGATATATTATCGCTCTCATCTATCTGATTTCCAATCTGATTATTTATCGCATCCCCGATACGTTCCTGAGCAGGCCCCCGGTATCCTTTTGTTTGTTCATATTCGACATATTGGCGATTTCAGCCGCGATCTACGTGAGTCAGGGTATTGAGACGGATTTTTACCTTGTCTATTTTCTGGTTATTTTTGCGGCGTCGGTTGGTCAGAATATTGGCGGAAGCCTGCCGATCGCGTTTGTCGCGAGCATCGTCTACGGATGGCTGATTTATCAATCACATCCCGGCATTTCTTTTTTCGATTCCAAAATCCTCATACGTATCCCCTTTATTTTCATAATCAGTCTCATGGCAAGTTACTGGTCCCAGACGACCCGCCAGGAACTGCGAAAGAAGAAAGAACTGGAGCGGTTTAATAATGCCTTGCAGGAGAAGGTGGCTCAGGTTGCGGCAAGGGAAATCGAGCTGCGTATATATAATGAGAAGATAATCAACAGTGTAAGCAGCGGAGTGATCGTCGTACAGGAGGATGGGATTATCACCACGCTCAATCCCGAAGCAATCCGCGCGCTCGGCCTTCCTAAAGAAAAGGCAATCAACGCCAATATGAACGATTGTGACCGATTATCGCCGCTCTGGCAAAAGATGAAAGAGTGCATGGCACAAAATAATTCCATAAAACGTGACGAAGTCACGATTGTAAACGCGGAAGGGAAGAGTATTCCCATTGGATTGTCGATTTCATTAATAACAGGTTCGGAAAACCGTTTCAGTGGATGCGCGGCGGTATTCAAAGATCTACTGGAAATACGGGAACTTGAAACGAAACTCAAGCACAGTGAACGACTGAGCTACCTTGGGAAGATGGCGAGTTGGGTAGCACACGAAATCCGAAATCCGCTTACCGCGATCGATGGATTCGCACAACTTCTCCTCAGTACGAAGAATTCCACGGATATCGAACGGTTCAGTCGGGAAATACATAAAGGATCCCAGCGTATTGACAACATTATCGAAGATATACTCGCGTTCGCACGGACAAAACGCCACGTATCGCGCCAGCCAATCAACATCCAGATGCTCCTCGAAGCAATAATTAATCAAATTTCCAGCGTTGATGTTAGTATCCAGGGGAAAGATGTGCCCGAGGTCATGGGTGAACCTGAATCCATCCGCCGGTTATTCGTCAATCTTATCAATAACGGCATCGAGGCGACGCAAGAACATGGTCGACTCGACATACATTTCTGGCATGACGATGCATACGTTTTTATCGAAATTACGGATAACGGGGAAGGCATTGACCCAAAAAATATGAAAAATCTGTTTGTACCATTCTATACAACCAAGGAAAGAGGAACCGGATTAGGACTATCAATCGTAAAAATGATCGTCGATGAACATTGCGGGAAGATCGACGTCACGAGCAGGAAAGGACGCGGAACGACCTTTCGCGTACTACTCCCTTATAAAGCACACGAGGAGGACGTATCATGAGAAAAAGAATTTTAGTGTGTGATGATGAAGAACCAATACGGTTGCTCATCTCTGAAACGCTTAAAGGCGACTATAATGTCGAACAGGCCGCGGATGGGCGCGAGGCGCTTCGTCTCATTACAAAAGAGGATTTTGACCTGTTGATCGCGGATATAAAGATGCCGGGCATCCATGGACTGGATCTGATAGAGCGCATCCGCGAAAGGAACAAGGATATTCCGATTATCATCTGCTCCGCATTTCGTCTGATGGAAGACGATATCGTAGTCCAAACCTCCAACGTCGCAGCGTTTTTTACAAAACCAATCGACATTAAAGCGCTGAAAACAAAAGTTTTTGAACTGATCGGTGAATGAAGCCGCGCATCGGGGACCTTCTCATTCAGTACGGGCTCATAGCAGAAACTCAATTGGACGAAGCGCTCGGCATACAAGAAACCCAAAAGAAGCGCCTCGGAGAAATCCTCATGGAACTGGGTTATCTGACATCGAAAGACCTGATCTGGATATTGAGTGAACAGGCGGACATTCCGTTCGTTGAATTGAACCTGGAAATGCTGGATCCTGATTTGGTCAGCCGATTTCCGGAAAAACTGCTCTATGAAAACGCGATTCTACCGTTATACGAGACTGACCAGGCAATCTATGTCGCGCAGGGCGACCCTACGGCCGTCGAGAAGACGGCCGTGCTGAAGACATGCACAAACAAAAATATCATCGTATCCGGGGCAGATCCGGCAACGATCGAACATCTGCTGGACCGGTTCTATCTCGCACAGCGATTCGGCGCCGCCGTACAGAAGATCGATAAATTCAACACGCTGCGCATAATTACGAATGCCGCTCATATCGAATTGATCAACGACAAAGGGCAAATTTTCCGGACGACCGGATCCGCTGATGTCTCCATACAATACGCCTCAGAGGAAGAATCCAGAAAAAAGGACACGCACAATGGCTGAAATAATCAAACTCCTTCAGCATACGATCGCTTCTAAGGCAAGTGACCTGCATATCAGCACCGGATCACCGATCATGCTTCGGATTCACGGTTCAATGAACAAAATCGACGATAATCCGGCGAGTGAAGAGGTCGTAAACAGACTAGTCAATCAGGTACTGACCCCGGATCAGCGAACGTTATTTGAAAAAGATCGTGAAATCGATTTTTCGCTCGACATTGCCGATGTCGGCAGATTTCGCGTTAATGTTTTCAATCAAAGGCAGGGTCTGGGCGCTGTATTTAGAGTCATTCCGCATCATATTTTGACAATGAAGGAGTTACGGTTACCATCGGTGATCAGTAAGTTACTGGAACTCGAGATAGGGCTTATTCTCGTAACCGGACCTACCGGGAGCGGAAAATCGACCACGCTCGCGTCAATGGTCGACCATATAAATCAAAACCGGGCAGGGCATATCATCACGATCGAAGATCCGGTAGAATTCCTTCATCACACGCAGCAATGTATCGTCAACCAGCGCGAAGTGGGTACGAATACGCATTCCTTCGCAAATGCTCTCCGAAGCGCCCTTCGCGAGGATCCCGATTTTGTGCTTGTTGGTGAATTAAGGGATCTCGAAACCATTTCTCTTGCCCTGACTGCCGCAGAAACCGGTCATCTTGTTTTTGGCACATTACATACATCGAGCGCTCCGAAGACAATCACGCGGATCATCGATGTTTTCCCGGCCGGTGAGCAAGACCGGATACAGGTTCAACTCTCCGAATCTTTGCAGGCGGTGATTGCACAAAGGCTCTACCCGCGCTGTGACGAGCCGGGGCGCGTTGCCGCATATGAAATTCTCATCGCGACGCAAGCCGTACGCAATCTCATTCGGGAAAAGAAAATATTCCAAATCGAGTCAATAATTCAGACCAGCCGGCAAATGGGCATGCAGAATATGGAACAGGCAAAGAGAAAACTCGTTTTAGAAGGATTACTCTCACCCAAATATCTTGAGGAACGGATGACATTGTACTGAGATTAGCGAATGAACCGAATATATTTGTCAACCCAGTCAATGACGAAGGGAACAATGACTGGTTCAACATCAATCAAACGAAAAGGGATTTAAATTCTAACGGGATCCGTGGTCGTAATCTGGCCCTCGAGTTCTATTATATATCGACTATTTTCGTATCCATGAGTTAGATTCTAAAAGGGCGATACAGGTGTCAACAACCGCAGGATCATAGAGGATTCCTTTGTTTTTTTGGATTTCCGTTAAAACCTCATTTTTCCCAAGGGCGGCACGGTACGGCCGGTCAGACATCATTGCTTCAACAACATCGGCAACTGCGAGGATCTTCGATTCGAAGAGTATATCATTGCCTTTTAATCCTTTAGGATAACCTGAACCGTTAAGGCGCTCATGGTGCTGGTGAACGATCTGGGTGATAAGCCATGGGAATTTTATTGTTTTCAGGATCTCGTAACCGGCGCCCGGATGGGTTTCGATTATCCGTTTTTCGTCCTCGGACAGAGTTTGGGGTTTATTGAGGATACCTTCCGGTATATTGGTTTTACCGATATCGTGGATCAATGCGGCCAGTTTTATTGCCTTCTGTTGGTCAGAGGTCAGTCCCATTTTTTCGGCAATTGCTTGGGCAAGGCTCGAGACTCTTTTCTGGTGGCCCGCGGTGTAGGGATCGCGTATTTCTGCGATCGAAGCGAGTGTATTGATTGTTTCTTCGAATACTCTGAGAAATTTGCCAAAGCTATTTTTCAACTCAAGTTCAAAATATTTGCGTTCCATAGCGTACTTGATGGATCGCATTATGATTGAACCTCTGGTTTCATCTTTCATAATGCAATCTTGTGCTCCATCGCGGATTGCCTTGACTGCTATGTCTTCTTCTTTATTTGAGCTGATTAGGATAATCGGTACATCTGGCGTACTGCTGTGTACCTGTTTCATGGCTTCCATCCCGGTACAATCAGGGAGCAAAAGATCCATGAGTACTACATCGATTTTTCCCTGACGGACTACCTTTAGACCTTCGTTCAGCGTATGTGTAAACGTGATTTTCATTCCCCATGATTGTTCATTTTCAAACATTGTGGCAAACCGTGATCGGTAATCGGGATCATTTTCGATTATCAGCGCATTGATGACTTCAATTGACAAACGGTTATGAATGTCAACAATACCGTATGAGAGAATAGTTGGAATTGCAGCAGGGCGCTGCTGATCATATTTTTTGTATTTCTGCTCATACATGAGTTTGTCTGCTCTCTCGAGCAGTGTTTCGATAGTGTCAGGACTGTCAGGATCGTAATACGCAGCACCAATGCTGAGTGACAAAGTAAAATTTTCTTTGTGACTTTTGTTGTATTTTGACAGGTTTTCTTTTATACGCAGGGTAAGCTGTTTAATGCCGTCCTTTTGTGCTGCGATCGCACAGATGGCGAATTCATCTCCACCAATACGACCCACAATGTCCGATTTGCGGAAAGTTTTTTTACAGATCATGGCGACTGTTTTCAGAGCAAGGTCACCATCATGGTGTCCCAAATTGTCATTTATCCATTTCATCCGGTCCAGATCAGCATACAAAAAATATAATCCTTTTTTCGACCGCTCTGCCAATTCAATTTGTTGTTTCGCAAGCATTAAAAATCCGCGGCGGTTATAGAGACCAGTCAACTGATCGAGGAGTGACAGGTTGCGTAGTTCCCCTTCCCGCCGTTTCTGTTCAGTGATTTCGTAGGTGAATGTACGGAGTAGATTATGCCCTGGCAGGAAATTGATCTTTTGTTCGAATACTTTCAGATCACATTCGATTTCTCTCGTAACTACTGCATTTTGTGATTTTTTGAGTTTTCCCGCGACGGTAACGATATCTTCAAGCAGGGGGTGGTTCTGTCCCTGTTCAATGATACCGGGGAATTGAATTTGTGCTGCTGGATTTATATATGTGACTTTGCCTTCGATTGATGTCTCGATTATGGGATTGGGATCATGCTCGGGGATGGATGCAAGCCGGTTAACTGTGTCTTCCGTTTGTTTACGTATGATGAATTCAGTGATCAAACGCGTGATGTTCTTAAGTAGTTGCTGTTCTTCTCGTAAAAAAGGCTGGTTACCGAGATCCGGATGCTTATTTATATAATAAACTTCGATCGCACCGCGTTTCTGACCATTTATCTCAATCGGGTAATGGATTTTCCAGTTGGTTTCCTTGAACGGGTGGAGTTGAAAAACCGTACTATCGAACGTGATTCTGACACGCGCGTTCTCCGGATCCGTAAATCCCTTGGGTACTATGAAGGCGGTGTCCTTAAAGATATCATCGAGTGACTTCCGTGTTCTTGCTGAATTGATAATACCGTACAGGCAGGTGAGTTCCTTGATGCGTTCTCTCATGGCATTGAGCAATTGCTCGCGTTCGTGATCATTTTTTTCCCTTTCGGAGATATCGCGCGCAATACCGAGAACATGTATTTCCCCGGCGAGTTTGATCGGATAGGTTCTTATTTCAACTGGAACCTTCGTACTATCTTTTTTTATTACAGTAAATTCATCAGGACCAGTTGCTTTCCCGTGTAAATTCTGGGCAAGGAGCGAAGCAGCCTTATACAGTTGTGATTTTGGTAATAACTTTAATTTTAAAAAATTCTTTCCAATAAGTTCCTTTTTTTTGTAGCCGGTAAGACGCTCAGCTTCAATGTTACCATCAATGAAGGTTCCATGTAAATCACTTATGTAATATGCATCCGGGGCATATTTAAAAAGAATTTCGAACCTTTTTTCGTTTTCCTGCAGTACTTTGTGCATGTGGTGTTTACTAAGTGCAATTTCGATATTCGAGTGGAGTTCTTCTACGCTGAAGGGTTTAATGATAAATGCGTAAGGATTTATTTCTTTAGCTCGTTGCGAAATTGTATCGGTAATATATGCGGTCAGAAAGATAACCGGGATATCACGATGTTTCAGGATTCGCCGGACGGCTTCGATCCCATCCATCCCATCTTGTAACTTAATGTCAAAAAGCAACAGATCTGGATTTGTTTTTTCGGCATATTGTATGGCTTTTTTGCCGGTGGTGACGGTCCCGGCTATTTCATAGCCGCGCTTTTGCAGGGCGAGTTCGATGTCCTTTGCAACAATAATTTCATCTTCAGCGATGAGAATTCTCGGTTTGTACGGTTGAGAAGGTTGGCTGCAATTGATTGGTTGCTCAGTCATTCTGGAAATCGAATTTCTTGTCCGCAAACAGGCAAATACATGTATCTACAACGGTTGGATCATAAAGGCGTTCGCGGTTCTTTTTAATCTCCCCAAGCGCCTTATCAAGCCCGGGTGCCGGACGATACGGACGATGGGAGGACATTGCTTCTACAACATCCGCGACCGCGATGATCCTTGCTTCTAATAGTATTTCACCGTTCTTCAAACCCTGGGGATAACCTGAGCCATCCAAACGTTCATGGTGTTGAAGGACGATATCTGCAATAGGCCAGGGGAATTCTACTTTTTTGAGAATATCATAGGCTATTTTTGAATGTGTTTTTACAATTCTATATTCAGCATCAGTTAACCGATTCGGTTTCATCAATATTTCAGCCGGAATGCTGATTTTTCCTATATCATGCAGTAACCCGGCTAATTGCAGACCCTTGATTTTATCTTGTGAAAGTTCCATTTTTGCAGCAATTGCGTATGCAAGTTTAGTTACATGGCGTTGATGATTTTGGGTCGATGGATCCCTTTGTGCCAATACCGAGGATAATGCCTCGACTGTCTCTTCAAAGACACGTTTTAGTTTATTGTAACTGGTTTTGATCTCTTTTTCTGCTTTCTTACGCTCCACGGCATAACGCATTGAGCGGGTAAGTAAGGAAGCATTAACCTGACCTTTAATTAAATAATCTTGTGCACCGTGATGAATCGCTTGTATAGCTATCTTTTCATCTGCGAGTCCAGTTAATACTATTACCGCAATATCCTGCGTGTAAGGTAATATTTTTTCTAAAGTCATAAATCCCCGGCAATCCGGCAAAACCAGGTCGAGAAGTACAAGATCAAAGGTCTCTTTTTTAAGAGACTCGAGTCCATCGTATAGTGAATCGACACTATTAATGATATAATGGTTATTACCATTCGACTTTAGCATTTCACCTATAAGCCTTGCATCACCAGGATTGTCCTCAACCAGAAGAATCTTCAATTTATTGTCTATCATGTAACACTATTTGGTGGTAATTTCACGATAGTAAACCAGAAGTCCTCAATTGCTTTAACGACCTTAATAAATTGTAACACTTCAAGTGGTTTGCTAATGTAGCAATTCGCATGTAAGTTATATGTTTTCAAAATATCTTCTTCATCTGTTGAGATTGTCAGAATTACTACCGGAATTCTTTTTAAATCATCATCTCCTTTGATCTCGGCTAAGACTTCACGTCCATCTTTTCTTGGTAGGTTCAAATCAAGAAGAATCAGATCGGGTCGCGTTTCATTTGCATAGCTGCCTTTTTTTCTAAGATATTCGATTGCTTTTACACCGTCCTCAATAACATGCAATTTATTATAAATTTTGCTATCACGAAGAGCCTCTTTTGCCAGACGTACATCGCCTGGACTGTCTTCTATTAATAAAATTTCAACGGCCTTACCGGTAGGTGCGGTCATAATCCCTCCTTTTAGGAATAGAAAAGAAGAATGTTGTACCTTTTCCAGGGACAGAATCGAGCCAGATCCTGCCGTCATGGCGTTCCACGATTTTTTTGCATATGGCAAGACCCATGCCGGTCCCAGAGTATTTGCCTTTAGCGTGTAATCTTTGAAAAATAACGAATATGCGGTCTTTAAATTCTGATTCTATGCCGATGCCATTATCTTTTATGGAAAAGATCCACTCATCAGCTTTTTCTTCTGCTGATATATGGATGCGAGGATTTTCGTCACGACGGAATTTGATGGCATTGGTGATCAAATTCTGGAAAAGTTGAACAAGCTGACCTTCATCCGCGACAATTGTTGGCAGGTCATCATTTGTTATAATTACATGGTTTTCTTCTATTGCTATCATTAGATTAGCGTGAACCTTTTCAATGACCGAGGAGCAGTCGGTTGTAGTCAACGCGATACTCTTTGTGCCCACACGGGAGTATAATAAGAGGTCATTTATAAGACTCTGCATACGATTGGCACCGTCTATTGAATAATTTATGAAATCCTTTGCATTCTGGTCCAAATGGTCTTTGTATCTTTGTCCTAATAATTGGGTATAACTGGAGATCATGCGAAGCGGTTCCTGGAGATCATGCGATGCTACATAAGCGAATTGTTCAAGCTCTTTATTAGAACGTTTAAGATCTTCTAACGTTTTGCTGAGTTTTTCTTTTGCCTGGACCTGAGCAGTGACGTCAAGATTGGCAGATTGGTACCCAATCATTTTGCCTTTTTCGGTTTTTATGACGGTAGCATACCCACGGGAAATAAATGTTGAACCATCCTTTCTCTTGGCGAGAAATTCGCCTTGCCATTTTCCGGTTGTATTCATGGATTGTAGAACAGATTCTGTTTCTTCTTTGTTCATAAAAAAATCAGCGATGGATTTACCTAACACCTCTTCTTTTTTATCATAGCCCCACAAATTTAAAAAAGCAGGGTTGCAGTGATTGATATTGCCTTTTATGTCGGATGTGCTATTTGCCGAGATTGACGCTTCGAATACGAGATTTTTCAAGAACAGCTCCTCTTTCAGTTGTTTGCGTTCACTCATATCCAGAACAAAAGCGACCCCATTAAGAATAGGGCCGGGCAACGAGGCTGCACCCAGCAAGACAGGAATCCGTGTTCCATTTTTATGAATATATTCTTTCTCTATCGGAGTCATTACTCCGGTGGTAGTAATTTCCTGTAGGGCTTTATCATCCTGTTCTTTAAATTCCGGAGGAGTTATATCTCTCCAGCGTATTTTCCCGGACAAAATTTCCTCTCGGGTATATTCAACCATCTCAAGGAAAGCATCATTAGCATCAGTTATATCACCGTTTGCATTCCAGAAGAGAATGCCAATCATTGGAGATTGGATAACGCTGCTTAATCGAGATTCACTTTCTCGAAGCGCTTTCTCCGATTGTTTGCGGTCGGTGATATCAACCAGTGTTCCTCCAAGCAACCCTTCTTTCTGATAAACCTTTCCGGACATCAAGCATGTTTTAACCGCGCCATTTTTATGGACGAGACGTATTTCATAATCTGATACAAAACCTTTATGCAGCAATTGCTTAACCATTTCCTCATGATCTTCCGGGTTTTCCCAGTACATAAACGCCGGATTCGATAGAATTTCTTCCTTTGACAGTCCGAGAATCTCGGTTAGCTTTTTATTGACGGCCAGAACACCAGAACCATCGAGTTTAACCTGGTACATACCTACTCCGGCATTCTCGAAGAAATTTTTGTATTTTTCTCCACTCTCCCTTAGCGCTTCCTCCACCCGCTTTTGCTCTGTGATGTCTTTTAAAAAAACTATCTCTCTGAATACATTTCCCTGTTCGTCCTTAATCCCGGAGGCAGAATATGCTACTGGGATTGTTGTACCTGTCCTGTTCAATAACTCAACTTCTGCAGAAATGATTGCTTCACCGATTTCAAGACTTTGCTTTATTCGTTCTTGAATGATTTTAACCGAGTCAGGCGGCACGATTTTAGGTACTATTTCCTGAATTGTTTTACCGACAACATCTCTTTTTTCATAACCGATCATTTTTAAAAAGGTCGGATTCACGTAGGTAAATATGCCCTGTTTATCAATCACAAATACTCCGTCAGGTACATTTGATAAACTCTTACGAAAATACGCCTTTAACAATTCTTCATCGGTCTTCTTGTGCTGGATTTCCAGTTCAGCGATACGCCGAGTCATATACTCTACTTGTTTTATAAGTTCATCCCTTGTTTTGTCATGATTGTCCATGAACTTACCTCCAATATATCATGTTCATTATCTCAACATCTCAATTCTTCCAGCTTAATGAAAATTGCATCACGGTAATAGTCCCGTCAATTTTTCATTCCAGTAAGTAACAATTTTCAAAATTCAGTTTCAAAATCGAACTTTTTTTCTTTAAACAATTTAATACATGCCTCAACTGCGTCTGAGTTATATAATGTATTTTTGTTTTTTAATAGTTCTTCCAGTGTCGCATTTAAACTATGTGCTGGACGATAAGGACGATGTGATAGCATCGCTTCTGTAACATCTGCCACCGCGAGAATCTGTGCTTCTTGTAAAATATTGCCATCATCCAGGCCTTTTGGATATCCAGAACCATTCAGACGTTCGTGGTGTTGGAGCACGATTTGAGTTACTGGCCACGGAAATTCGACATTCTTCAGTATATCGTATCCGATCTGTGAATGAGACCTGACGATCTCATATTCAGCGTCCGTTAACTTTGCGGGTTTGCCCAGGATTTCCGCCGGCACGTTGAGTTTTCCAATATCATGAATGGTCGCGGCAATGCGAATTGCTTCTATTTTATCTTTTGCGAGGTTCAAATCCCGGGCAATTGCATGGGCGAGCTGTGCAACCCTGCGTTGGTGTCCGGCAGTATATGGATCACGTATTTCAACTGCAGTTGCGAGTGCGGTGACCGTGTTTAGAAGTGCTTTCCCTAATTTGTCGAGACTTTCTTTTAACTTTCTCTCGTTTGCGTGTTTGTAAAGAGCGATTTCGATTGTGGTTTGGAGCTCGCGGTCTTTAAAGGGTTTAATCAGATAGCCGTGTGGTTCAGTCTCCTTGGCACGCTCTAAAATTGTGTCATTCGTGTAAGCAGTCAGATATACGATCGGTACATCGATTTTTTCATGTATTGCCGCTGCCGTTTTGATCCCGTCCTTTCCATGGCTAAGTACGATGTCGATCAAAATAAGATCCGGTTCAAGCGCTACGGTTTTTTCGATCGCATCATCAGAGGTCATTGCGGTACCACATACTTCGTAGCCGTTAGCAACGAGCGTTTCCGCAATATCGCGTGCAGTTATTGCTTCGTCTTCAACGATCAAAATGCGCGCTTTTTTCTTGTTCGACAGCTTTTTCATTGTGAACACTCTTTTATGTACCGGTGACATTGAGATCTTCTGGCTAACGCTACCAGTTCTGCGAGCGACACCGGTGCTTGGGAATCATAGTATGCGGTGCCGATGGAGAATTTCAACTTCGAATCTTCAGCGCACGCGTGGTTATGAACCTCCAGATTTTGCTGCAGCCGTTTGAGTATTGCCGAATCGCAGTCTTTTCTTGTTTCAAGTGCAACCACGGCAAACTCATCGTCGGTGTATCGTGAGATGATATCAGAACGCCGGAATGTCTGTTTCAGGATGCGTGCTGAGTCTACCAGTGCTTTTTCAGCGCCGTGTGTTCCATAAGCACTTTCTATATCATAAAAATTCTGCAAGCGAATGTGAAGAAAGATCAGTCCTTTTTGCGCACGATCCGCCAGCTTTAAATAGTGGTCGGTGAGTGTCAGAAATGACGGTCGATTATACAGCCCTGTTGCCTTATCGATCAGTGCCAATGTACTGAGCTCTTCCTGGACAGCTTTTTGCTCAAGTGCATATTTAATGGTACATTGTAATTGAGGTACATCAATCGTGCTTTTTATGATATATTCTTGGGCTCCCAGCTGAACCGCCTTCACTGCCATGGCTTCATCTTGTGCTTCGGCAGTGACAATTATTGGGGTATGTGGGGCTTGTGTATTGAGCATGCTGTAAACTTCCGGTCCCTGAGCGTCAGGAAGGGAGAGGTCGGCGATGATAAGACTATATTGATCACTGTATAGCTTTTCGAGCGCAGCATCAAGTCGCGAGCAAGACACAAGTTCAAAGCGCGTATCGAGAGCTTCGATCAATAAAGCGCTTAATTCGTCGATGGATGTTTGTTGATCTTCTACGAGAAGAACACGGTCAATTGAGGTTCGGATATCCTGTGGTTCAAGGATGCCGTTATCAATATCTATTTCGCGCATGGTCAGGATCCTAAGAGTTCAAAAACCTTGTATTTTAAACTCTTTATATCGATCGGTTTATGGATGAAGCCAGCACTGTCAGCATTTTTCGCTCGGTCATGGTATTCATTTACAACCGCGTGTAAGCATAATGTCCATAGAATGACCGGGCTCAAAGTGTATTTCATATAATGTCGACCAATCCACTCTTTATAGCACGTTTTATCAGATCCACGGTATTTGAAGTCCCCAATTTCCGCATGGCGCTCAGACGATGATGTTCAACGGTCCTTACACTAATCGAGAAGATATCTCCAATTTTCTTGTTCGAGTACCCCTCGACGATCAATGTAAGCACTTCTTGTTCCCGTGGGGTCAGTTTTCTCATAGAGGGGTTTCTTGCAGAAACCCTGGAATCAGGCTTGCGAGCGATTAAATTTCGTATGATATCGCTTGACAACAATGGTGAAACATATAATTTGTCATTCTGGATAGTATGTAATGCATTCATAAGTTCAACATCCGCATCTTCTTTAAGAACATAGCCATTCGCTCCCGACATGAGACATTCACATACATAATCTTCATTCTTGTGCATGGTCACGATAAGAATTTTCGTTTTACGATTAAATTTCCTGATTTTTTTGATTGCTTCTATACCTCTCATGTCGGGCATGGAAATATCGAGAAGGAGGATGTCGGGAGCAAATTTCCTGATGATTGGTATTATTCCTAATCCATCTCCGGTTTCAGCAATGACTGTATAGGTTTTATCTTCTTCAACGATGCGTTTTACCCCGTCGCGCACAAGTTTGTGGTCATCGGCAATAAATACGGTCTGCTTTCTCATTGTTTTTTCCAATACAATAGAAGTGTAACGGTAGTGATCTTGAAGGCAACGAAGGATGATACTTATTATCGTCTAAGTAGTTGTACTTAGTAGATCAGTATATCAGGATATTCATTGGTGGATCATCATCAAATCAGCAAAAGGGGGTTTTTTTTACCCAATTACTATGTTTTTTTGATGCTCTCTAAAGGGAATGTTGCTTTTACTATAGTCCCCTCGTTGGGTTTGCTCTTAATTGTTAGGGTTCCACCGATAAGTTTGGCGCGTTCCTGCATGGTTAAAAGTCCGTGGTGCTCCGTGTTCCGCAGCGACAGGTAGACCGCCGTATGAAAGCCGATTCCATCATCGACAACATCTACATTCAGCACATTTTTTTGAATATGTATTTTTACGATTATAGCATCTGACTCGGCGTGCTTCTGGGCATTCAGCAATGCTTCCTGGATGATTCGTATGATATTTACCTTAGCAAACTGCTCTAACTCAGGAACCGCACATGAGCATTTGAGTTCTACTTTGGTCCCTAATAATGAATAGCGTTGACTTATTACGTTTTTGATTGCAGGGATCAAACCGATATGTGAATTCCTTAGAGGTTCGATGTCACTTATAAGAGCACGTCCATGCTGAATAGACGATTTGATCATCTCAACCAATTGTTTATTGCGGGCACGTGTTGGTTCATCCAGTTTTGAAAGTTCAAGCTTTTGTAGAAAATAGAGAATGGCGACTAATCCCTGGAGGAGTTCGTCATGTATTTCTGATGCGAGAAACAAACGTTCTTCTTCTTGGGAACTGATGATTTTCTTGGTTAGCTCTCGGCTGCGTTTTTGCTCCTGAACAAGCTCTCGATCAACCATTTTCTTTTCTGTGATATCTCGGATGATATTGAGGAATCCATCTCTTCCATCGTGGTTTCTAATATACGTAGTATTTGCTTCGATAATGACCGTCTTACCTTGTTTTGTACAGACTTCCAGTTCAATCAAATCTGCTTTGGACGTACCGGCGATCATATTATTGAAATGTTTAACAACTTGTAACAGTTGTTTACCGTGAAACAGAGGAAGCTTGGTGAATTGTTTTCCGAGTATTTCCTGTGGAGAATATCCGAATAGATCTTTGACTTTTCTGTTTACGTCACGGATAACGCCATTCATGTCGATGAATACGATTATGTCGTTTACGCTTTCGAAAATTTCACGAAATCGCCTCTCGCTTTGTCGCAATTGCTCATACATTGTTGCTTTATATAATGCTATTTCAATGGTGGTATGGAGTGCAGCATCATCAATCGGTTTCAAGATATAACCGAACGGTTCGGTAAGCTTTGCCCGCCGGAGTGTTTTTTGATCTGCATAGGCGGTGAGATAGACGATAGGAATAGAGCTGAATTTCTGGATCGCTCTCGTTGCTTCAATGCCATCCATAGAGCCTTGCAGGCGTATGTCCATGAGCACAAGATCAAACTTTCTTGTTTTAACTGCCGCGACGGCTGTCTGCCCGGTTTGAACGATTTTACCGGCGGCGTAACCA
Source organism: Caldifarciminota bacterium (assembly GCA_016936155.1). Taxonomy (GTDB): domain Bacteria; phylum Hydrothermota; class Tepidihabitantia; order SM23-42; family SM23-42; genus JAFGPO01. The sequence continues at coordinate 2,258 of JAFGPO010000092.1, read as the reverse complement.
AGAGCCATTAATCTTTGTTGGATATCTTTGGCAACGATCATCTCGTCCTCGACAATAAGAATTCGACTGGCGTGATTTTTCGATGCCGGCTTCATTTGTTTTTAAAGGTGATTGTGAAGGACGTACCTTCAGTACGATCGATAGTAATGGTTCCATTGAGTTGCTCGACAAGCGCATGAACAAGTTGTAGCCCGAGGGTTGAGCTTGTTGCCGTGTCGATTGTTTCTGGAATTCCTATACCGTTGTCACTTACGCAGAGCTGCCTTAGAGAATTTCTGTTTCGGGAGAGAGTAACACGGATCATTGGTACCCTGTCCCGGGAAATTTTGAATGCGTATTTCAAAGAATTGGACACCAATTCGTTTATTATCAGACCGAAAGGAATTGCAGTATCAATATTCAATAATGTGTTCTGCGTTTCCAGTTCGAGTTTGATCGAATCCGGTTGTACTCCATACGATTGAAAGAGATGATGTAATAGACCCGCCAGATACGTTTGAGTTTGAATACGCGTCAGATCCATAGATTGATAGAGCTTCTCGTGCACCAGGACCATAGACCGTATGCGGTTTTGGCTTTCTTTAAAAATATTGCGATAATGTTCGTCAGAGATGTGACCGGCTTGCAGGTTTAACAGGCTTGAAATGATCTGTAAATTATTTTTGACCCGGTGGTGAACTTCCTTGAGCAGGGCTTCCTTTTCCTTTAATGACTGCTTGATCTGCTGCTCTGATTTTATGCGTTCGTTTATTTCATGTTTACTTTTTTCATACAACTTGGCATTAAGGATGGCCACGGTGATTTGTCGGATGATTGATTCAAAAAGCCGTTGCTGTTTTTTATCCAGGGTAAAATTTGTTTCTGATACGGCTACCAAAAGACCTTCAATATGTTTTTTTGCGTGCAGCAGAGATACAATCATATGATTCAGATTGAACTTTTCTTTATTCGCCGCATTGAGTATTGACGGCAAGCGTTGTAGAATTCCAGGTAACGTCGATGTGGGTATCAGAAATCTATCGCGACGCGCCATTTCATTCGCATAGTTCAACGTGCGTTGGTCAAGCTGTATTTCGCCGAATGCGTGCATTTGTTTCCTCGACAAACCTCTGGCGGTTGTGAGTTTCAATGTCATATCTGTTGCATCGTAAAGGTAAATACCGCCCACGTTGAAATGAATGATCTCAAGCAGTTTGTCGATTGCCGTCCCCAAAATTTCTTTAAGATCCAGCGTTTGACTTATAACCGCACTTAGGCTATTAAGAGTTGCGAGTTCCTCATTGCGTTGTTTGATCTCTTCTTCTGTTTTTTTGAGCCGCGTAATGTCCTGAATGATGACACTGAATCCTACAATTTTGCCTTCAATCAACTTGAGAGTCGGGCTTGAGTATATGTGAATAATGCCGCCATTTTTATGAACAATACGAAATTCAAGATCGAGACGTCTTGTTCGGTTTTTGGGAGCAGCCAAAAGAATATCCATGATTTGTTTTCTATCGTCAGGGTGTAAAAATTGTGTAAATGGTTTGTTGATCATATCTTTTTTGCGGTAGCCGATCATCCTGCATAATCTTTCATTCACAAAGGTAAATTTTCCCTCTGTATTTGTTGTTGCTACGCCGACCCCGGTATTTTCAACAATACTACGATATCGCACTTCACTTCGACTTAGTTGTTCCTGAACGGTTTTCCTTTGCGTGATTTCCTCTCGATATCCGTTGTACTGTACAATGGTTTTACGCTTACAAAACAAAGGAACTGCCCGTTCACACAACCATTTCGTCGTTTTGTTTTTTGTGATTATACGGTATTCAATATCAATTTTGGTTCTTTTCTTTTTAACTTTAGACCAGGTTTGGCGAACAAATGCCCGATCGTTCGGGTGGATGATATTCCACCATAATTTAGGATCCCCGAGAAACTCCCGAGCTTTGTAACCGGTTATAAAATAGATCTGATGAGAAACAAAAAGTGTGGTCAAATGCTTGTCGGGCAGGACACTATATACGGCCACGGGTATATTTTCACTTAACAGACGGTATTTTCCCTCACTCTGCCTTAACATGGTTTCAGCCTTACGTCGATCAGAAATGTTGCGGAATATAGCCAACGTGGCGGGATTGCCCATATATTGCATCACTGAAACACTTATTTCAACAGGAATATTTTTTCCATTCTTGCCCACTACTTCGATCGTATAAATACCGGGAACATTTTGCTTTTTTGAACGCGCTGCGGACCTTTCTGCAACAATCTTT
>JAFGPO010000091.1 GCA_016936155.1 Caldifarciminota bacterium | reverse complement strand
GATTTATCGGACGCCTGATAAATCAGGCGTATACAGGTGCGGAGTGTAGCGGTCCGATTCATCGGACGCCTGATAAATCAGGCGTATTCATCGGGTAAGAGTGTAGTGGTCCGATTTATCGGACGCTTGTGATGTTGTAACAAAAAAGGGGATGGCAAAGCCATCCCCTTATGTCGACCAAACGTGTAGTTATTTGACCACTGTAACTGAAGTTGATGAGGTTCCGGTTTCCGTTTCAACACGCACAAAGTATACACCGCCAGGTAACTGGTCGGTTTTGATTGAGAGTGTGTGGTTTCCGACCCCCTGATTTGCATCCAGCAGATTCTTGACAAGACGGCCGGCAGCATCAAACAGAGAAACGGTCACATTTCCGGTCTGGTTCACACCGTAATTCAAGAGCACATTTGTAGTCGCTGGATTCGGCTGAACCGTTACTATAGCAGGAACCGCGTTTTTGCCCGGCATTTCGGCAATACCGTATGCTTCGTCGAGGAATGACAAACGGGCATCCGCTTCTGTTCCATAATCGCGGATCCAGGCGATCGCCGGGAACCACTGGCTGAACGCCGCGTTCCATATCGTGGTCATATCGATCTGGTAGTATCCCGAAGGCCTTCCATAATCAAAGATCGTGGCGATGGAATCACAGAGATTACCGCCGACATCTTCAAGATAGCTGGTATTGATAAGCCAGTTATCCATTGCCGCGGAGTCATTCGCGCTTTTTAAGCCCATCGGTGTGTAGTAATCGTCTCCATTGTGGTCTTTATAGAATGAAAGATGGTAATAGTCTGATCCGGTCGTGTTCAGTGCGTATTCGCCGTCGCAGGAGATCACCGGTGTTTTATCCATCAAACCGTCGCCATCGACGAGCTGTGATACCCAGGTTGTGTTTCCATCGGGGCGGAAAAGAACACGTACATTGAAATCGGTTGCACTCCATTGGTAGGTAAAGGCAACAACTGCGGATTTCTCATCTGAGTTGTGGGATGCTGATATGTCGACCGCATCGAGCGTCTGAGCATGGACATAGTCAGTTTCGGTCCATGACCCGCTCATCCCGCTCGTAGATTCAAAAACAGTGATTGTTGTGGCGTTTTTCTGACCGACAAAATAGAAACGGTCAGTGGTTGCAGACGAAGCACCCTGGCACCCTTTGAGTTTTGGAAATGATGTCGTTGTCCAGGTGGTAGTATGAGTGGTGCTCCAGGTTACGCCATGATCCGTAGATTGGGCGATGATGATGTGATCGCTTACCGTATTATAATAGGCGACACAAATCCGGTGATCAGTATACTGGTGTTCAATACTCAGATGTGGTTGGCTGCAGAGATCGGTTGTTCCCTCGACTTCATGGAGAGTCCAGCTGCTCGAGTCGGCAAAGTCATCCCAGATTCGCACCCAGATGTCATTAGCATCATAAAGATAGGTAGCGAACAAAAGGGGAGTGCCTGGATCAACCGCAAGATCGAACGGGACTCGCGGTGTCGATGAGCCGGCAAAATGCCATTGAGCCCATGTATTACCATAATCGTCCGAATTATAGAGGACCATGGTGTCAGGACTGCCGACCTGTACTGATACCCAGACATAATTTTGGTATGATGCCACTGACGGGAGGTGATCATCCATTTGCGTTGAGAGATTCACATAGCCGAGATCCCAGCCCTCGGCGATCAGAGGGAATTCCTGTCTGCCTGGCTTTTGATTCCAGAACGTGCTTCCGCCCTGATCCGGAGGATTGTGGGGTAGTGTTTCCTGCCGGTTAACGCAAGTCATTAACGCCTCGGCTCGATCGAGTGCCGTGCACAACTCGGCGTAGTTCCAACCGCTTGGGTCGTTTACGTAGGCGTCGTAGGCTTTCTGAATATTCGCGCGATGGCCAACCCATTGACCCTCTTCCGCACTGTACTGATTTTCCGGCAGTTGTGGAACGAGCTGCTCGGTTCGTTCCTCAAGCGTGGGCAGCAGGTCCTGTTTTTCAAGATTGCTCATCGCATTCCACTGGGTTTCCAGTGCAGCTTTTTCTATGGTCCATCCGGTTTGTACAGTATAGGTCTGCGGATTATCACTTTCAACCGCAGCATATCCCATACATAGTACCATCAATCCAACCAACACATATTTCATATATTCTCCTTTCTGTTGTACGTCACTGATGAACCCCTGTTCATCGTTTTTGTACAAATCATTGTCAACTAGTTAACTAACTGACGGAATTCTATACATGATCCCCTGTATATATCGATCGGGATGCAAATTGATTTAGTATACTATTATATGTATTTTTCGGTAATTGTCAAGATGTTTTTATCCTGCCAGATCGTAGAACACGAGACCCGAGACGAGTTTCGGGAAAAAATCCGTGCTCTTCTGCGGCATGCGCTCTTTCTTCAGGGCGATATCCCGCACCTGCTCCGGGCGCGTCGGGTTCATGATAAAGGCGAATTGGAATTCTCCTGATGCAACGCGTTTCATGGTAAGGGGGAAGCCGCGTTCATACCGCACATGGTCTTCGATCGTATCCGGATTGATGCCGAGTACTTCTTCGATAAGCAGGGTATGAAGAATCGCCACATCGAGATTACGGTAGGTATCACTGCGGTCGCCAAGCAACTTTTTCATCGGGTCGAGTGATTTCAATATCAGAATATAGGCGGTTTGGGCGCTGAAAAAACCAAAAGCATGGGCTTTACATGCAGATAGATCGTCAAGCAGTGTCTTAGCCGTGGTCTTTTTTATCTCGAAAAACCGTTCAGTGCTTTCCAGGAAAGGGATAAGATTGAAATCGTTGACATTCGTGATCAACCGGTGCGTTGGAAGGATAACGAGTCCTGGGTCGTCGATATTGACGAGCGTGACCATCTTATAGTTTGCTGGATGGTCGGTATTCGTTGTCTTGCACTCTCTGCTATAGGTAAAAGCAGTTTCGTAACGGTGATGACCGTCCGCAATAACGAATACGGAATTCTGCAGATGGGAAGCGATCTTTGAAATCGTGTCCGGATCCTCAATGCACCATAATTTATGCATGACGTTTTTATCGTCTTTAACCGCGATCATTGGTTCATCAGAACAGCATTTATCCACAAGCTTGTTCACGGTCATTTTCTGGTCAGTGTAGAGCAGGAAAATAGGCTCAAAGTCTTTGTGAGTAATGCGCAAGAGATTCAGACGGTCGGCCTTGGGTTTGCTTAAGGTTTTTTCATGGGGCAGAATATTCCCGGTACCGAGTTCCTCCAGTTGAATGAGGCTGATAAATCCTTTGCGAACATACTCCTTGTTATTGATCTTGAATTCTTGCCAGTAAGGATAGATCGCAGGTGTTTTATCTTGAACGAAAATTTTATCTTTGATCCACTGATCAACGTATTTCTTTGCATCACGGTATTCACGCTGTCGGTCATGACCTTCTGCATGTTTGGTGAGCACCAGGCGCACGAAATTAAAGGGACTCTTGCTCTTGTACTCACGCTGCATTTTGTTGGAGATCTGATCATACGGTTGACAGATCACATCAGCAGGATTGTCAATTCTCTCAGGATTATAGCGCATCCCTTTAAATGCTTTAATTTCAGGCATAGTAACTCCTTCCTTACGTTATCTTATAGCCCTGTAGTCGAATTGTCCTAATGTCTCATGGCTCTATTGTTGGCTATCCGATCTGACGACTAGACAATCCGACTATATATTTTCTTCACAAACCTATTTCAACGCGTCACGCACCAGCTCGGCGATCTGAACACCCGCTCGCTTTTGACCTTCTTTGGTCTGTGCGCCGATATGGGGTGTCGCAATAACCTGGTCGAGTTCGAATAGCTTATTCTGTTTGGCCGGTTCAGTTTCATAGACATCGATCGCAGCGATCCGTACTTTCCCTGCCGTGATCGCGTCGTAGAGAGCCTGTTCGTCGACCACACCGCCTCGCGCACAGTTAATAAGCGCCACACCTTCTTTCATTTTTTCGAAGGCCGATTTGTTCAAGATATGAGTTGTCTGTTCAGTTTTGGGGATGTGTAATGATATATAATCAGCGCGGCTGACCAGTGTATCAAGATCAACCATATCCGCTGTATCATGTTTCGGTACATTCGGATCATAGGCAAGAATCTTCATGCCAAGTGCCTGTGCGCGTTTTGCCAATTCCGTTCCGATTCTTCCGATCCCGATTATGCCGAGGGTTTTACCGTGCAGTTCCAATCCCTTGAACTGCTTTTTCTCCCATTTCCCGGCTTTTGTCGAAATACTTGCCTGTGGAAGCCGGCGTGCTGCAGCAAACATCATACCCAGGGCAAGCTCCGCGACTGAGATCGATGTTGCAGTAGGGGTATTCACCACTTTAATATTCCTGGCCTTGGCAGTATCACGGTCAACATTGTCCAGGCCAATGCCGGCGCGGCCTATGACCTTCAAATTCTTTCCCGCTTCAATGACCTCTTTTGTGACCTTGGTCGCGCTCCGGACAATGATACCGTCAAAATCCCCGATGATCTTGGCTACTTCTTCAGGTGCCAGGCCGCTTTTTTCAACGACTTCAATGCCTGCTTTTTTCAGGACCTCGATGCCTTGTTCAGCAATTGGATCTGATACCAGTACTTTCATGTAATCCTCCTTGTCAACAAATGCTGATCAACCCTCTAATTTCAAGATTTCATTAATATTCTTCAGCAATTCCTTTACTTCGTCGAGGGTAAGATCACCCATATGTGCGATTCTGAATGCTTGTTCCTTGAGTTTCCCATACCCGTTGGAGATCGCAAAACCGCGGTTCCCGAGTTCCTTATTAAGATCCGCGACGTTGATCTTGCGCGTGTTATTCATGCAGGTGACAGTAACTGACTCGTATCCTGGTTCGGCGAACAGGCTCCAGTATTTTTTCCCCCAATCTTGAACCTCTTTCGCCATTGCGCAGTGTCTTTTGTAGCGGTTATCCATGCCTTCAGTCTTTATCTTATCGAGCTGTTTATCAAGCGCATACATCAGGGTAATTGCCGGCGTGCAGGGAGTTTGTCCCTTTTTATCATAGTAATCTTTGATATCCTGGAAATTACAGTAGTGCCCGCGCCCGGTTACTGATTCGGCTTTTTTCAATGCCCGGTCACTTACCACACCGATTGCGAGACCCGGCGGCAAGGCAAATGCTTTCTGGCTCGATGTCAAACATACATCGATGCCCCAGGTATTGATATCGATCTTATCGCCCATGAGCGAGCTCACCGTATCAACCAGCAGGAGTACATCCGGGAATTTTTTGATCACATCCCCGATCTCGGCGAGCGGGTTGCGCACGGTCGTGGAGGTTTCGTTCTGAACAATGGCTACAGCCTCGTACTTCTTTTCTTTCAGTTTTGCTTCGATCATTTCCGGTTTAATCGCCTTTCCCCAGTCTGCGGATAGAGCATCCGCATTCTTGTCGCAGGCTTTGGCGATCTTGAACCAGCGTTCGCTGAACGCGCCGTTCACACAGCACAAAACGTCCTTCTGAACGCAGTTGCGGATCGCGCCTTCCATGATCGCCGTACCCGAAGCAGTCAGAACAAAGGTGAAATTCTTGGTCGCAAGCAGATCCTGGATTTTATTAATAATCCCTGTATACAGTTCAGTCATCGCTTTCATGCGGTGTCCGATTAAAGGTTTAGCCTGGGCCGCGAGAATATCGTCCCGTACCTCAGTTGGCCCTGGTATGAATAGTTTCTTATGCATAAAACCCCCTTATTTCTTATTCTAATATTCTTTGCACCAGGATGTCAATGGATCGAGCCGCATCAGGACAGTCACGCTGATCATACTCATCCGTGTGCACCCTATGGTGGTTACTCTGTGATTATCTTGACCCACACCTCTCTGGTGCGTGGGCCATCGAATTCGCAAAAATATACGCCTTGCCACGTTCCCAGCATCACCGAGTTGTCTTCGATGAGCAGGGTTTGTGAGGAGCCGATCAGGGATGCTTTGATGTGAGCGTCCGCATTTCCCTCTGTATGACGGTAATCAGCCGTATGCGGTATAAGCCTGTTAAGACAGTGGATGATGTCGCGTTGCACGGAGGGATCCGCATTCTCGTTGATCGTGATCCCGGCGGTCGTATGAGGGCAGTACACATTCACAATGCCATGTTTGACCGGGTTCTTCTGAACTATGGAATGCACTTTGTCCGTGATGTCAATGAGTTGCGTACGTTCTTGGGTTTTTACGGTTATCTTCGCCAGCATGTAACAATTATACCGCTTTTCAGTGGTTTGTCAATTGAAACGTCTGGCAAGGTAACGTTGAGCGTCCATTCTGCTTTGCGTAGGATTATCAGGTAATTGGGTGATCAGGTAATTGAAACAGCGTAGACTCCATGTCCTGAGCGCCCAGAAAATAGCGTCTAGCGAAGTAGTGTCTTCTCTATCTTGACACCATGTCAATTTCCATTATCATTATTTCGTGGGGACCAAACAGGAAGACAAGAAAGTCCGGTTGTTGCGTAAGATCGATGATATTCTCGGTTCCTCTTACAATATCCATAAGGTGATCCGACGGATATACAAAGAGATCAGCAGGGTCATGGATACGAGCAATTTCTATATTGCGATCCATAATCCTGCCGAGAAAATGATCTCGTTCGAGATATATATGATCAATGGGGTAGAGCAACATGTTGCTTCACGGCAGCTTTCAAAAGGTCTTACCGAGTATGTAATCAAGAGTAAAAAACCACTCCGCATCAACAGTAATGTCAAGCAGTTCTGTAAAAAGATCGGGGTAAAACCAGTGGGCCGTAATGCAAAAAGCTGGCTCGGTGTACCGATGATCTACAAGAACAATGTTGAGGGAGTGATCACGATTCAGAACTACAAAAAGGCCGGAACGTATTCGATCGAGGACGAGCGTTTCCTCGTTGGGATTGCGGCGCGCGCGGCCGTTGTCGTTGCGAATACCAGGCTCATTGAGGAAGAGGTGCGGCGGGCAAAGGAATTGGAACTTATGAACCAGATCGCGCACCGTTTGACCCGGAGTCTCAGTGTATCGGATATTTGCGAGAGTGTGTCGCGTACGATCACGCAAAAATTCACGAACATGAATGTCGCGATCTTTTTACTGGAGAATGGTACGTTGATATTGAAGAAACTCTCCAAAGGTTTTTCTGATGATGTACCGCGCAATCTGGTCATGCATATTGGGGAGGGGATCGTGGGTTCGGTTGCCGGGACCGGCCAGAAGATCGTCGTAAACGATGTGACAAAGGAAAAACGCTACATCTCCTTTGGACAGAGTTCAACGTGCTCCGAGGCCACAATTCCGCTCAAGGTTTCCCAGAGAACGATCGGGGTTCTTGATATCGAATGCAATGAGTTGAATGCGTTCAATGCGAATACGGTTCGGATATTGGAGCTGATCGCGGACCGTTTGAGCGTTGCCATGCATAATGCCCGGCTCTATGAAGAAGCGACCGGCCACGCCAAGGAACTTGCTGTTTCTTTTACGATCGCCAAGTCGCTCATTTCCGCCCTTGCGCTCGACGAGGTTCTCAACAAGATCCTTGAAGTCATACGGACGACGTTTGGGTTCACAAATGTCGCGATCCTGCTCATTGATAAAGAGAAGAATGAATTGTATATCCGCGCTGCCCACGGATATTCGCGTAATATCATGAAGCGTGTCCGATTGAAAGTCGGGGAACACGGCGTGTGCGGCCACGTTGCCGGATCCGGTGAATTGTACTATGCGCCGGATATCTCCAAGATCCCTTTTTATGTAAAGGGGAAGGGCTCGATCAGATCCGAGGCTGCGATCCCGCTCAAGATACGAGATGAAGTCATCGGGGTTCTTGATATCGAGAGCGATACGCTGGATGCCTTCACTGCCAGGGATCTCAGGTTATTCTCGGTTTTTGCATCTCAGGCCGCAGTAGCGATCGAAAATGCCCGGCTTTATGATGAGACCAAAGCATTATCACTGACAGATGCTCTCACGAGGATCGCAAATCGTCGTCACTTTGATCTGATGCTCGAGACCGAGATCCGAAAAGCACGTGGTTACTCGCGTCCATTAACGCTCGCAATGATCGATCTTGACAATTTCAAAAGTTTTAATGACCGGTTCGGTCATATGGCAGGCGACAAGATGCTCCTTCATATCGCCAATTCACTGAAGCGCAACACGCGCGATACTGATTTTGTCGCACGATATGGGGGAGAAGAGTTTGCGATCATCTTTCCCGAAACGAATAATGAGATCGCGATGCGCGTTTCCCAGCGCGTGCGGAGCGCGATCGAAAGGGATATGCTTCTGATCCGGGGCATCGGCCGCAAGAAACTCACCGTATCAATCGGGCTCGCAACCTATCCTCTGCACGCGGAAGGCGCGGACACGCTCCTCAAAGGTGCGGATACTGCACTCTATCGGGCAAAACAAAAAGGCAAGAACCGCGTCGAAACGATCGAGTAGAACCGGTCCACCAGAAATGGGGTCAAATCTTCACATGTCACAACAGAAGTATTGCGGAATGCGGAATGAAAGCCTGGGCATATCAGGATACCCAAGGACCAGCGAGCAGATTATCCAAATATCAGCAGATCAGGTAAAACCTCATATTCTTATTTCCCGCGCAGCAGGATAGCGCTTGGCGTCTGCGGTATCGTTTATTACCGCTGCAACGCAGCCTGGACCGACGCGCCGCGTCCTCAACCGTTCATGAAATGAACCTCTACCGCGTGACATGTCGCCATCCGTGAAGCGCTTAGCGTCCGCCGTTTCTTTCGCTTTGCGCATTACGACTTACACATTACAATCTTTTCCCGCTTGATTTTTCCGCTGTTATATGTATACTATCCCAAGGAGGTATAATGAAACAATTTCTTAGCATTCTACTTTTGATTGCGGTTGCTTCTGTTTTCTGCGGCGGACCGCCGGAAAAAACCGAGATTGAAACCTCTGGAACCGGTACCGGCATTGCAGGTACGCCCGCATATGAACTGCTCACTGAAGTGGAATTACAGAAATTCATGAAAGTGTTTCCGATCGCGCAAGCCGAATTTGAGAAATCTGGTAAGCGGATCGAGGCAAAAGGTGATGAGAATCCGATCCAGGCGCTTGATAAGTATGCTACGATCCATACTGAGATCGCTGGTCTTGATGCCAAATTGACCGCTGCTGGTATGCCATGGAAAGAATTCTGGCCTGCTTATGCAAAGATCATGGCGGCGGCCGGTGCGTATGCGATGAAGACGCAGCTCGGTGAAGGGCTTTCCGAAATGGAAGCCCAGCTCAAGGATCCGAATATCCCGGCGGCTCAAAAAGAAATGATGAAGGGGATCATAGAAAGCCTCAAATCCGCTCAAAAAGCGTATGAAGGTGTGCCTGAGCAGAATGTCAACCTGATCAAGACACACTGGAACGAACTTAAAAAGCTGTTCGATATTGAAGATTAGAAATTACTTCTTGCATTAAGGGCAAGGCTCCTGCCTTGCCCTTTTTTTTCTTGACAGGAAGCCGGACACGTTATACAATTTGTCCTGGAGGTCGTATGAAAAAATACCTGCTTGTAGCGATTATTTCATCAGGGTTTCTCTTCCATGTGAAAGCGCTTGATTACACTGAATCTTCTGGTGGTCTGGGCACGCCGGAGATGGAAGGCGGGAGAACAGAAATTGAGTTCGCCGATATCAATGCGGATGGTCATCCTGACCTCCTGTCGATCGGCGATCACGGTTCACCGTACGTGAATACCCAGGAGCATGGCGTCATGGTCTGGTTCGGCAATGGTCAGGGCACATGGTCCGTGTCCCAGACCGGGGATTTCGGATATGGCGGCATTGCGATCGGTGATGTCAACAACGATGGACACCTTGATATAGGGTATGGCATGCACCATAACTGGTCAGGTACGGATTTCGGGGATTCCATCATGGAAGCAGCGCTTGGCGACGGCACCGGGTATAATTGGACTGCGTGGGATGACGGCATCTCCACGGGCGGCAACTGGGGCATGTTCGCCACTGATTTCGCCGATGTTACGAATGATGGGTATTTGGATATTGGTTCGGTCTCTTTTGGCGCGGATGATGGAGTGCATATCTGTGTCAACCATGGCGACGGCACATGGCATCGTTCTTTTGGATTCAGTGGCGGCAATTCAACGATGTTCTTTCAGTTCGGCGATGTCAATGCGGACGGCAATGCCGATTTTGCGGTTGGTCATCAATACGGCAGTGTGTATCTCGGTGACGGGGACGGCGGGTTCAGTCAGGTTGACGGCAATTTGCCACCAGGAGGGAACATGGGTCGCCGGGGCTGTTCCCTGGGAGACGTGAACAATGACGGTCAACAGGATCTTGCTTATTGTAACAGCGACGGCGGGGTCGAGGTCTGGGTCTGGGCAGGAAGCACTACGTGGCAGGACTACAGCAATGCTTTGCCTGCGGCCGGTCCTTACTATGCCACTCAATTGTGTGATATGGATATGGATGATTATATCGACGTCGCGGCGTTCGGTGACAGTACAATGACTGTATGGCTTGGTGACGGCGCCGGAGGCTGGACCCATGATGTAACCCTTTACACTGCTGGGCCAGGGGATTGCGAGGCGTTTCGCGTCGGCTGCGACGCTGACCACAATGGTTATCCGGACATTGTCTTGGTGAGTGAAGAGGGGGATTGGATGAATTCGATCAATACGCCCCACTTTTATAAAGAGAGCAGCGTGCCTGAGAGCCTTTTTATTTTACCCGTGAGTCCGCGCGGGGGAGAAACCTATGTTGCTGGTTCCACTCACTTCGTCGATTGGACCTGCGGTGTTCCATCCGGGAGTAGCGCTCTTGTAACCCTTGACCTCTCATTGACCGGTGCGTCTGGACCATGGTCCGTGATCGCCAGCAGTGTACCCAATAACGGCCGGTACCAGTGGCTCATTCCAGGTGGCCAATCTTCATCAAATTGTTACATACGGTATACTGCGGCGACTGCATCGGACACCAGTGCGGGGATCACTCCGCGTGCTTTTCGGATATCTCCAGCAAGCAGCGCCGACGAGACTGTCCCCGGAGCTCTGCTCGGCGATTGTGTGGTCTTTCCAAGCATTGCAGCACGGTCATTCAACATCCGTTTCACTGCATGCCGGGGAAATACCGTGGTTTCGGTCCATGATCGAACTGGTCGGTACATAAAAAAGCTTTTTGACATTAGTGGTGCAGGATCTTTCTCGATCATCTGGGACTGCACTGATGATAAAGGTGCGGCAGTCCCTTCAGGTGTATACTTTGTAACCGTAACCGGTGAGCAGGGTGGTATATCAAGGAAGGTTGTTTTCGTGGAATGATTGATAAGGCTTTGCGGCATACATATAACCAGGTATATCAGCCTATCAGATTTGAACACATGGAAGTTATGAACCTTGGAACTTATGAACTTAGATTATACCATGTCTTAGGAACTTCTCGACTTCGCTCGAAGAATAATACCTGATCCGCTGGTATCCTGCATACTGATGTTCAGATTTACTGATACGCGCTTTGAACGACTGTCATTTGTCATTCAATTGACATCTGGCATTTTGCCTTTGCAATTTACTGTCTCGACTTACGGCTTAGCGCCTACGGTTTGCCGTCTGTTTTTTTTTGCCTTACGCCCTACGCATTACGCCTTACGGTTTGCAGTGTGTTCAGCGCATAGCGAGGAAGCGTGTCACTTCGCTGTTCGTTGACATGCGCGCGTTTCTATATACAATACACATGTGGAAAATGGCGTTGGACCGATCGTGATCCCTGTTATCCTGTTGCTGATCGCGATCGGGGTATTGATATTCATCGCGAAAGAACTGTCTCCCGGCAAAAAAAGAAAATTGACCGGCATTCTGTTCTTTTTACTGGCGATTCTGTTCTTGATCGCCCAGGTTTCGTTCTTGTTCCACCCAACAGAACGGTACAAGAATTTCGGTGGATTGTTCGGTTATTATACTTCATCCTGGGTGTTCTGGCTTGTCGGCTATTATTTTCTTGTTATCCCCGCGGTTTTTGGCTACCTGGGATATATTTACGTATTCTGCCCGGATAAAAGCATTACATTACAACTGCTGTTTACGATCCCGATCGGCGTAATCATCGACAGCGCGCTCGTTATGTTCGTGAACGCGGCAATCGAGACCGTGCCAGCAGGCGGGCATCTGGGACGGATCGTTAGCTCATTCCTGTTGAACTATTTCGGAGCGATCGGTACTTATTTGATCCTGTTCTTCGGCGCGCTCATCATCGCATTCATGCTCGTGAAAAAACAGCTCTTTCCCAGGCCGGCATCAGAGCAGCCGATCATCACGCCGCCGAAACCAAAGAAAGAAAAGAAACCTAAAAAAGAACCCACACCGGAAGAAGAAAAGAAAGAAGATGAGCCTCATGATGATACGAGCACGACAAAACGCACGCGCCGCAGGCCGCCATCCATAGACTATAAACAGGAATTCCTCAATGCCCTTCAGGATCCGCCTGAAACGTACGGCGTGGATGAAAAAGCTCTTGAACAGGAAGCACAGCTTCTTGAGCAGCGGCTGCAGGAATTCGATGTTACAGGAAAAGTCACGAATGTCGAATACGGCCCCGTGATCTCGCGTTTCGAATTCGAGCCCGCGCCGGGCGTAAAGGTGAACCGGGTTGCCAATCTGTCCCGTGATCTCGCCCTCTCATTGAAGGCAACGCGTATCCGGGTCGTTGCCCCGATCCCGGGCAAATCCGCAGTCGGGATCGAGGTCCCGAATAAAGAACGCACGCTGGTTTGTCTCAAGGGCGGTCTGCTTGACAGCAGTTTCGAGAACAGCAAGTCGCCATTAACCATCGTGCTCGGCGAGGATATCACGGGCAAACCAGTGGTCGATGATATCGCCGGCATGCCCCACATGCTCATTGCCGGGACCACCGGTTCAGGCAAGAGCGTGTGCATCAATACCATCATACTGAGCCTCTTGTACCATTGCAGTCATAAAGATCTGCGCTTCCTGATGATCGATCCGAAGCGCCTGGAATTACCGATGTACAATCCCATTCCACACCTGCTGCGCCGCGCGGTCACCCAGCCTAAGCGGGCTGTCGATGAACTCGAGCATCTCGTGGATATCATGGAGCTGCGGTACCGTGATTTCGCCCGTGAAGGCGTGCGTGATATCGACGGGTATAACGAGAAAATGAGGAAGAAAGGCGGACAGGGAAAACCCTACCTGCTTATTATCGTCGATGAACTTGCGGATCTCATGCTCACCGCGCCGAGCGAGATCGAGGAGAATATCACGCGCCTTGCCCAGATGTCGCGGGCAGTCGGTATCCATTTGATCCTCGCGACCCAGCGGCCATCCGTCGACGTGATCACCGGATTGATAAAAGCGAATTTCCCGTGTCGGATTGCTTTCCAGGTTGCTTCCAAGACTGATTCCAGAACCATCCTCGATATGAACGGTGCAGAATCGCTGCTCGGGCGCGGGGACATGCTTTTTCTGCCGCCGGGCAAGGGATCCCCGGTACGTCTGCACGGTGCATACATTTCTACGGATGAAGTCAACCGCATCTCCAGTTTGATCGCGCGCAAATACCTTTACGAGCTGCTGGCTGATATCGAAGGTGATCTGGATGAAATCGTTAATGCCATTCTGGAAGAAGAATTGTGGACCGTGTTCGTTGATACCAAGGACCCGGCATTCGAAGAAAAGCGGGAAGCCCTTGCGAACCTGATCCCGGCTGAAAAGATCGACGAGATCATCCAGAAGAAATACTACCCCAAGCTTGAGGAGATCGAGAGCAAGGAAGAAGTTGAAGACGATACTGCACAGCTGGATACGGATCCTTTGTTCATCGAAGCGGCAAAACTGGTATTCCGGCACCAGGTTGCATCCGTGTCATTGCTTCAGCGACGGCTTGGGATAGGATATGCCCGCGCCGGCCGCCTGGTTGACCAGCTTGAATCCGGCGGGATCGTTGAACCGTTCCAGGGCAGTAAATCACGCAAGGTTCTCATTGAGCGGGAAGAAGAACTGGACGCGATAATAAAAAAATTCACAGGATAGTGGATTTTTCAAATTCTGAATTCTAATTTCTAAATCTTCAATTCCAAACTACAGAAGAAGCATATAATGAAATTCAGCGGGACGCCCTACGGTTCTTAGTTCCTGCTGTATCATAGCGTATCGTCTTGACACACGCAATATTACCCTGTAGAATTACCCGTAGGGAGGTTATATGAAAAACATATTCATTACTCTGTTTGCAGTTGTTATATTCGTCTACGCGGATGCACCGTGGATCCCGAACGTGCGCGTGAGTACTGACCAGCCGTGGGATACGCTTGATCAGGGCGAGTCCTGGATGGCAGTGTATGGCGACACGATCGTTGCGATCTGCAATACGGCTCAGCGTGGGAGCGTTCCGATCGCTCCGTATGCGTATTCGTTTAATAGCGGCACATCATTCGCATCGGTTCCTTTTACCGATAATACGACCGGTATTATTTGGCACACGGATCCGTTGATCGGATTCGATGACTCGGGGCATGTTCATATGATCATCCAGTTTTCTTCAAATCGCCTGAAACACTACTTGTCACGTGATGGAGGTCAGACATGGCTCGACACGTCAACCGTCTGGAGCACCTACGGCGTGGATAAGCCGGTCATGGCCATCAATAACAACGAAATCTATATCACCTGGCAACAGATGTCGGGTAGTGTCGGTATTTATCTTGCCAAAAGTACGGATTATGGCCAGACCTGGAGCGCATCGAACATCTGGTCAAGAACCGGGATAACGGCTCTGGCAATGGATGAAAACGAGGTATTGCATCTTCATCTCGTGCACTGGGGTGCTGGAAGCATATATTACAGGAGGTCGACAGATAAAGGGGTGAGCTGGTCAGCAGAAACCTTCCTGTCGACATTCACTTACGATCCACAATATGGCGACCGGGCACCGATCAATTCGTTGACCGTGCATGGGGACATTCTATTCAGCACCTGGGTTAGTGGAACCAATGGCACCTGGGATGTTTTTGGGATGCGATCGACTGATGGAGGAGGCACGTGGCTGTCCCGGTTTGTTATCAATGATATCACGACCGGAGGTCAATGCAAGGGATACGCTCACTTTGATCAATATGGGGGGCTCCATGTCATGTACTATCATACACCCGATTACCCGCCATATGCGAACAGCCTCTATGAGGTCCGCTATCAGTTTTCACCGGATAGCGGCGCGACATTCAATCCCAGTATCAGGATGTGCGATACAACGTGCCGTAGTCTCAATGATTTTCTTGGTGAATACCATGTCTGTGACAGTGATGATGAGTACCTGTACGCGATCTGGACCGACGGACGCAACGGTGATGACAATGATCTGTACTTCAGCAAGGCATTGCTCAGTGAATTGACATGTAACGAATACGTGACCGCGCAGCCGCGTCAGAAACGGTTGCTCAACGCACCATCGTTCCTCTTTGGAGGAGCATGCATCGATATCATGCCCTGCGACGGTCCGGTGCGTGTCCGTATCTTTGATGTGAACGGTCGCATGATACGAGTGCTGCACGAAGGGGTATTAACAAACAAGATCAGTCTGTCGCTTTCTTTATCCGACCTTCCGCACGGCGTTCTCTTCATCAATTTAAGTGGTGAGTATGATAACGAAACTGTGAAGACAATACATGTAAAGTAATACAGGGTATTAATAGACAATCGACAACGTCAGAGGCTACGAGAGGGCAGGAGAAGGCAATAAAAGATTGAAGACGGGTTGGGGTGTGGATGTTGGATTCGCATACGGTTCCTGATTCCCGGTAAGTACAATGAAGTGATAGATGATACCACCGGTATTATAGCGTATCGTCTTGACACCGTAACGTCCATGATTAGACTATATTCTATGGCTGATGTCCTTTTCCTCGATCTTCGCAAAGAGTACAAAGACAGCCATACGGTGCTATTCGAGCGTTTCTTGAAAAAAACCGGAGTACATACAGTCGTGGAAAAAAATGCCGTCTGCGCAGTCAAGCTTCACGTCGGGGAGCATGGTAATTCCAATTTCGTCAGCCCGCTCTATGTGCGCCGCGTGTGCGATCACATCCGGAATGCGGGGGGAAGTCCGGTGCTCACCGATACGACCACGTTGTACCGGGGCCGGCGCTATCGCGGTGATCTCCATATCGATCTTGCCCGTGAACACGGGTTTGACTTTGCGCCGTTCATTGTCGGTGACGGATTATACGGCGATGATTACGTTGATGTGAACGGTTCGAAGATCGCCAGTTTGATCACCCGCATCACTGCGATGGTCTGTGTTTCTCATTTCAAGGGTCATCTTAATTGCGGGTTCGGCGGCGCGATCAAGAATCTTGGTATGGGGTGTGCATCAAAAGGCGGTAAACTGAAAATGCACAGCGGTTCCAAACCAACTATTAACCAGGAGAAGTGCACCCGATGTCTTCGGTGCCTGAACTACTGTATTGTTGACGCTATAAAAGAGAGTGCGGACGGATTGATCATTGACCACAAACTATGTACGGGTTGCGGCGGCTGTATGTCAATGTGTCCGGAAAAAGCGATCGTATTCACCTGGGATGCTGCTTCCAGTGACATACAGAAAGGTATTGCACGGTATGCTGCGGACAGCGTACGCTCCGCGCACGTGTTCTTTATTAATTTCCTTATTAACATATCGCCTAACTGTGACTGTTTTCATACCAACGAGCCAATGATCGCTGATGACATCGGCATCCTTGCGTCCGTTGATCCAGTGAGTCTCGACCAAGCCTGCTATGATATGATAAAAAAGGCGATCGATGATCTGCATCCTGGGGTGAATGCCCAGGATCAACTTGCATTCGCCGAGGAATTCGGTTTAGGAGATCGTGCCTATGAAATCAAAAAAGCCTGAAGTACGAAAAAGCGGTTTAACAAGGAGCGAGCAGCTGAGGAAAAAAATCAATCGGCTTGAAACATTGATCCATACATCAATGATATTCTCGTCGATCCTTGATCTCGATGACCTGCTCAACATCGTGTTGCGAAAAGCAGAGGACGTGATGGAAGCTGAAACCTCATCGG
>JAFGPO010000008.1 GCA_016936155.1 Caldifarciminota bacterium | reverse complement strand
GGAACAGTACATCAGTACCTAATGAGGTTGCTTATTCTGCTGATCTGAATAAAGACGGCTATTTAGACATCATAATAGGTGCTTATTATTCACTTAATATAGGGGCAATTTTCTGGGGAAGTGCCAGCGGTTATTCGGCTGCAAACCGAACCGAATTACCAACGATCTTTGGTAATCACAATACTGAGGTTGCCGATCTTAATCAAGATAATTGGCTTGATATCATTTTTGTGAATGATCACGGCGCGGTCAATTATATCTATTGGGGAAGCCCATCAGGTTTTTCTCCAGGAAACATGACCAGTCTTCAGGCACCATCGGGAACACCCCAGGGCGCATCAGTAGCAGATGTAAACAGCGATCGATATCTGGATATCATATTTACCACTGTATACGGATCCAATGCATACATCTATTTTGGTGATTCATCTGGTTATTCAGCATACCAGGTATTGAATACCGGCGATACATATGGTGGCTCTGCCGTCTGTGATTTTAATGAAGATTCATATCTGGACATCGTTTTTTACCGGGGAGGTAACGCTTTGCCCATTATCTACTGGGGTTCAGCCAGCGGATATTCGAATACAGATACCCTGAGTTTTGGATATGCCATGAGGGCCACAGGTGGATATGTTGCAGATTTCAATGGCGATGATTATTACGATGTGCTTGTTAATAATCGAGAATCTGCTCCTACATCAATATTTTGGGGTCCGGATTTTGCCACGTATGGCATTATTGCTAATCTCAGTGACCACCATGCTCTATTCCGCGAGATCGGCAACACGTACGACCGCACGTATCGTGAGGACTACCTCTCCTCTATTCACGATGCCGGGGAGGAGACAGACTGGGGTATCATCGAGTGGGACGACAGCCTGCCGCCGCAGAGCAACGTACTCATGGATGTGCGCACCGGAAACACCCCCACGCCGGATTCGACGTGGAGCAGGTGGGATTCTGTGGGCAATGGTGAGGACATCCCGGACAGCCTCATGTCGCAATATATCCAGTACCGGGCACACCTCACCTACGGGAATCCCGCGTATCTGCCGTTCCTGTACGAAGTGCGCATCGAACTGGGGCCCGCAGTCATGATCCTGCTTGAACCGGACCAGGCAGACAGCACGATGCCCGGCCAGAGCATTGCGTACCCGGTGGACGTCATCAATATCAATATCGGCAATGACACCATCGATCTCGATCACCTGCACACAACCACCTGGCAGATCGGTTTCTTCGACTCGACCGGAGTAACTCCGCTGATCGACAATAATGGCAATGGATTCATCGATGTCATCGTGGATAATAATGATACGGTCACTATAATCGTAGAGGTCACACCCCCTGATTCAGCCCAAGGCGGAGACATCGATTCGCTCACGGTTATCGGCACATCGACAACAATGCCGTCGCTTAACGACACGGTGCAGCTCATTACAACGATACGGAGTCTGGTTGCTATACTCGTTGAACCAGACCAGATAGACTCTACTCTTGCCGGCAATCCCATAACGTATGACATGCGCGTGATCAATAACGGAACTCATAACGATACAGTCGACCTTTTCTACACTCATAACCAGATCTGGGGCATCTCCCTGCTCGACAGCACAGGAACCACGCCTCTGATCGACCATAACAACAACGGCATCCCGGATGTACTGGTTCCCAGTCTGGACTCGACACATATCTGTGTCATGGAATTCCCGCCTGCCTCAGCCCAACCTGGTGAGGTGGACACGCTTGTCCTGACCGGACGATCATCGGTTGATCCAGCGGTCTCAGACAACGCAACCTTGATTACAATTATACGCAACCTGGTTGCTATACTCGTTGAACCAGACCAGATAGACTCTACTCTTGCCGGCAATACCATAACCTATGATATGTGGGTGATCAATAACGGGACATGTAACGATACGGTCGACCTTTTCTATACACATAACCAGATCTGGAGTATCTCCCTGCTCGACAGTACCGGAACCACGCCTTTGATCGACCATAATGGCAACGGCATCCCTGATGTCACGGTTTCCAACCTGGATTCAGTACGGATCTGTGTCATGGAATCTCCCCCTGCGTCAGCACAACCCGGTGAAGTGGATACTCTTATTTTGACAGGACGTTCTTCAGTAGATCCAACGGTTTCTGACAGCGCGACCCTGATCACTCTCATTTACGGCTTGGTGAATATATTAGTTGAACCGGATCAAATCGGTTATGCGTTACCAGGTATCGAACAACAGTATATCGTATGGGTAATCAACAATGGCTCGTACACTGATACCATCGATCTCACGTACGTGCATAACGCATTATGGCCTGTTATATTGTATGAATCAAATGGAATCGATACACTCATCGATCATAATGCAAATGGAATCCCGGATGTCATCACCCCATCACATGATTCTACCAGTATCCTTCTGGCAATCACCCCCGCGGATTCGGCGCTGGTCGGAGAAATTGATTCTCTTATACTGACTGGCACATCCGGAATAAACATCCAGAGCCAGGATTCTGCATTGATTGTCACTATTATTGATGCTGTTGGCACGATTATCGTGTTCCCTGACCAAACTGGTAACGGCTATCCTGATTCCTGGGTACAGTTCGACCTTACGTGCCGGAACACGCAAAATTTTACGGATACGATCGACCTTGCCCTCTTCGACCAACAAGGGTGGTCGTATAACCTCCTTGATTCACTGGGGAATCCCCTGATCGATAACAACGGCAATGGCATGGTCGATTTGCCCGGAATCGGGCCGTCTGGCGGCGAAATCGACTTCGCCGCGGAACTCTTTGTGCCGGCGAACACTCCCAGCGGAACGATCGACTCAGTGCTCTTGTACGGTTATTCGGGACAGGATACGCTGGTGCGCGACAGTTCAATACTGGTCATTATTGTGGGCACGTATGCACATATTATCATTGAACCGGACCAGGCAGACTCAGGCAATTACGGCAGTACGATCGACTATTTCCTCTATGTACAGAACCTTGGCAATTATGTGGATACGATCGATATTGCCGTGATCAGCGGTTCATTCGTCTATTCCCTGCGGGATATTTATGGCAACCTGCTGCAGGATACGAATAACAATGGTATGGTGGATATCGGCACGCTGGCGCCGCTTGCTGTAGAAAGCCTCATGGTCAGAACGCAGGTGACCGGCACCCAGCCCGGGTATATCGATACCGCGGTGATCCGGGCTTACTCGAACGTGAACAGCACGGTATACGACGATGCACGGCTCTATACGCGCGTTGCCGGCAGTATCTGGGGCTTAACCATCGAGCCTGATCAACAAACACAGGTCGAGATCGGCCAGACCGCGGTATTCTACCTGGATGCATTGCTTGAGGGCAGCATTGCGGACGTTGTTGATCTTGCCCATGACCAGGTTCCAGGCGACTGGACAGTAACCATCGCCGATTCGAACGGCACGCCATTAATTGACACTGATGCAGACGGACAGGTCGACCTCGGAATTGTCGTACCGTCAGTAGCGCGCCGGTTCCAGGTGCTGGTCAATTCACCGCCGCGCTTTGAATTGATCGGGCAGGTCGATACTCTTGCTTCATGTGCATTTTTTGTCCATGGACGCTGCAGCCTTCTGGAAAGTATCACAGACAGCGCCTTTTTGGAACTGCAGCTCGTACCGCCTTTTGACGTACACAATTTCCGCAACCCCTTCCGCGGTCAGACCCAGTTCATCTTCAGCCTGCCCAAGGACGGGTGGGTCATCCTTGAGATCTACAACCGGGTCGGCGAACTGGTACGCCGCCTCATCAACAACCAGACGTACACTTTCGGAGTTCACTACTATCCATGGGACGGTTGCAACACGCAGGGGGAGCGGCTCAAACCCGGCACGTATATCTATATTCTTGATTTCACTGCTTTTGACGGCGACAACCGGGTGGCAAAAAAGAAAGCCGTAATTTTGGAATAACGTGATCCTGATCCTCTATCTTGCTTTCTTTCTTTCAAAAGGCGATGTCGGCACGACTATGTATCCCCTGCTCAAGATCGGGGTCGGACCGCGCCCGGTCGCGCTCGGTGAAACCTTTGTCGCGCTTGCCGATGACATCACCGCGTCATACTGGAATCCCGCAGGCCTGGCGCACTGTCAGAAACTCCAGTTCTTTGTTTCGCACCACGAATGGTTCCTTGATATCCAGGATGAATACGTGTCGATCGGCATGCCTGGTCTGGGCGGCTACTTCTCTCTTGGCGGTGTATACTCATCGATCAAGGATGTTGAGATATGGGATAATAGTAATATGCCGCTCGGCATACAGAACCTCTGGAGCGGTGTCTTCGGCATCAGCTATGGGCGATGTATGAACGAACGCCTGGCCCTCGGATTCGGGCTCAAAGCCGCGTACGAAGACCTCTACGAAGAGCAGCTTACGGATGTCGCGGCTGACCTTGGCGCGCAAGCAGAACTCAATGAACATATCGTGATCGGCGGTGCTCTGCGCAATCTGAGCTACACTCTTGATATACCCATGGACATGAAAATCGGGGCATGTTACCGCGACCTTCGGAACTTCAATCTTGTGCTCGATGTAACGCTCCCGAATGACAATATCCTGCACGTAAGCACCGGAGTGGAGTATAATTTCAATGAATATCTCAGTCTCCGGGGCGGGTGGCGCAGCGGACCTTATGATATCTCCCGTCTCGGCTGGACCTCTGGTTTCACGACCGGCATCGGCCTTCATTTCAGCGGCCTCACGCTTGACTATGCTTTTGTACCGTACGGGAAGCTTGGACTCACGCACCGGATCGCCCTCTATGGCGGGCTTCACATGATCAAGGGTACGAACTCACTGCGCATCAATGTCATGGATGGCGATACGCATGAGGGACGTGAAGCATCCCTTTCCCTGAGCGGCGTGAAACAAGGCACGTTCCAGACATCCACGGTGGGCTTGCTGGATCTCAAGAACATACCCCAGGGCTGGGTGTTTATCAACGCTTTTGCTGCCGGGTATCCGGAAAAATATGATTCAGTCTATGTTCAGGAGACCGGGAAGCACGACAAGAATATCCTGCTCTATATGGTGAAACCCGGCGTGTTCCGCGGCATCGTCTATGATGCGGCAACAAAAAAGCCGATCAACGCCCACGTCGTGTACAAGGGACCGGCATACGGTAAGATCGACAATGATCCCCTTGCCGGCAGCTTTGTCCTCAATAATCTGCCGCCGGGTACGTACATGTTCGATGTCACAGGTAAAGACCCGCTCTATATTGCACAGTCCTGCTCGATCTCGATAGAACGGGGCAAACTCACAGAACGTGAATTCTATCTTGTAAAAAAACGCGAAAAGATCGTGCTCCGGGGCGTGAATTTTGATACCGGAAAAGCCGACCTCAAAGAGGAATCTTACACGGCGCTCGATGAAGCCGGCCGGATCCTCCTGGAAAACCCGGATATCCATGTTGAACTCGCCGGCCACACTGACCCACGCGAGATCACCACCACCGAGTATCCCTCGAACTGGGAACTATCCCTTGCCCGGGCCGAGGTCGTCCGCCAGTATCTCATCGACCGGTTCGACATCGATCCCGGACGCCTGTCTGCGCGCGGGTATGCCGACACCCAGCCGGTCGCGCCGAACACGTCCGAGGAAGGGATGGCCCAGAATCGAAGAACTGAATTTCGAATCCTCGACTGAACCCGCATACATTGATCCTCCATTATAAAACTGCCGGGACACCATCCATGGCGCGCATAGCCCAACGCACAGGACTATGATAACGAGTCTTGAACCAGCCCGGTTTTATGATATAATACTTCAAGAAAGGAAGAACAATGAGAATAATGGATTACACGCCGCCAAAGATCGGTCCGAATGCGCAGAAACTGATCGATCGCGACAGAAAGGTGATGTTCGGCGCCCACACCCGCACGCGCGAGATACCGCTCGTAGTCGATCACGCCAAAGGAGCGCGCGTCACCGACGTCGACAACAAAACCTTTCTTGATTTTGGTTCGGGGTTTGCGGTTGTCGGAACCGGGCACTGCCATCCAGACGTCATCAAGGCAGCGCATGAACAAATGCAAAAACTCATACACATTTCAGGATGTGATTTTTACTATGATACGCAGGTCACGCTCGCGGAAAAACTATTCGAGATCACGCCCGGTGATTTTGAAAAACGCGTGTACTTCGGCAGTTCCGGGGTCGAAGGTATTTCTGCCGCCTTGAAGATCGCCCGCTATTTCACGCGTCGGCCGCGCATGGTCAGTTTTCTCGGCGCGTTCCATGGGAGGACGTTCACCGGCATGACGCTCTCCGGGAGCAAAAAGATCCAGAGAGCCGGTTTTGCGCCCCTTATCCCTGAGAATTATCACGTGCCCTACCCGTACTGCTATCATTGTCTTTTCAACGAAACCTATCCGCACTGTGTGCACAAGAAATTCAGGGGCACGCCTATCCCCTATTGTCTTTCGTATTTGACCGACGTCGTGTTCCAGCGGCTTATCGACCCCGAGGATGTCGCGATCATCCTGGTGGAACCGATCCAGGGCGAGGGTGGATACATTATTCCGCCAAAGGAGTTCCTCCCTGCCTTGAGGGAGATCGCGGATGCCTATGGTATCATACTCGCATTTGATGAGATACAGTGTGGTATGGGCAGGACCGGTAAATGGTTTGCCTGCGATCATGTCAATGTCGTGCCGGACATTATCGTCACTGCAAAGGCGATCGCCTCTGGCCTGCCCATGAGCGCGACCATAAGCCGCGCTGAACTGCAGGATCCAGACCTCGACGAACGGGCGTGGAAATCCGGCGCCCATGGCTCGACGTTTGGCGGCAATCCGGTCATCGCTGCCGCGGGTATCGCGTCGCTCAGGATCATCGAGGACGGACTCATTGAAAATGCTGCGAAGATCGGTGCGCACCTCAAAAACGGATTGAACGAGATCATGAACAAACACACGATCATCGGCGAGGTACGGGGTCTTGGCCTCATGGTCGGCCTCGAACTCGTCAAAGACAAGAAGACAAAAGAAAACCTCCCTGACGTGATCACCCACAACGGGCGGAATATCAAACAGGTGATCACCGGCGAATGTTTTAAGCGTGGTCTTATCATCTATGGTGCCGGGTTCAATTCGATCCGCATATCACCGCCCCTTATCATAACCAAGGACGACGCGGATGAAGCGCTCTCGATCATCAATGAAGTCATCACGCATGTAGAAAAAGGACTGCTGTGATCGATCGCGCGATCTTCCGCCAGTACGATATACGGGGCATTGCCGACACCGATCTCACGGACGGCAATGTTTTTCAGTGCGCGCGCGGCTTCGGCACCTACTACCGATCGCATGGCCAGGATACGGTCATCATCGGCCAGGATGTGCGTGTCTCGTCGCCCCGGATCGCCGAAATTATCAGCCGGGGCCTGACGGAAACCGGGTGCAACGTCATTGACATCGGGATCGTACCCACCCCTCTTTTATACTTTGCGCTCCACCACTTTGATATCGGCAATGGGATCATGATCACTGCGAGTCATAATCCCAAGGAATTCAATGGATTCAAAATCGCGCGCGAAAAAACGACGATCTATGGCGACGAGATCCAGCGCGTTTATTCGATCATCGAGAAAGGAATATTCGCATCCGGCAAGGGAACGCGCGAAGAGCGAGCGATCGTCAACGATTATATCGAACGCGTGACGCGCGCCATGAAGATCACAAAAGGATTGAGAGTTGTGATCGATACGGGCAATGGCACCTGCGGTCCGATCGCGGAGAAACTCATGGAGCATATCGGTGCAGACTACACGATCCTTTTCAAAGAACCGGACGGGACATTCCCTAACCACCTTGCTGACCCGACTGTTCCGGAACACATCACCGAACTTATTGAGAACGTCAAGCACGGCGGTTATGTATGCGGAATCGGATTTGATGGTGACGGTGACCGGATCGGCATCCTCGACGAAAAAGGCAGAATCATATGGGGTGATGTACTCCTTGCGATCTACGCTGAGCAGGTATTAAAAACGAATCCCGGGGCAAAGGTCATCTTTGAGGTGAAGTGCTCAATGGGACTGATCGAACGGCTCAAAGAACTGGGCGCTGATCCGATCATGTACAAGACCGGACATTCGCTCATCAAGGCGAAAATGAGGGCGGAAGGATCCCCGCTTGCCGGAGAGATGTCCGGTCACGTGTTTTTTGCTGACCGCTACTACGGGTATGATGATGCCCTCTATGCGGCCCTGAGGCTCCTCGAGATCCTCAGCAAAGGTGAACCGCTTTCAGCCCTGGCACAGCGGGTACCTGCCTATGTATCAACACCTGAGATCCGGATCGACATGCCGGATGATAAAAAATTTCAGATCGTCGAAGAATTCAAGACCCGATTCAAACGTACATACGACGTTATCGATATCGACGGTGTACGAGTGAATTTCCCTGATGGATGGGGTCTTATCAGGCCATCCAACACCCAGCCGGTCCTTGTATTGCGCTTCGAAGCGCGATCAAAGAAAAGGCTTGAAGAAATCCAGAATTTGTTTTATAATACCTTAGAAACATTGAAAAAAGCATGATGCAAAAAACAAAGACAGTGTAGTATGACTGCTGATTTACAATGTGTTTTACTAGAAGATCTTTGCAGTTTTAATATTTGGCCCATCCAACCAAGGAGGTAGTATGTCGTTCATAGTGTGTGCACTTATCCTTTTCAGCCAATTCAGCCAATCGAATGACGTGTTCCTGCCGCAGTGGATGACGCCGGAAGAAAGCCTCCGCGTCGACGAGATCGGAAAAGGACATGTTGTTACTGCGCCGCCTGACTGCTGGGTCGTTACCCCGGGGGAATTCGAGCCGCTTCAGGGAATCTTTGTAACCTGGCGGTATGGTACGTACAATTCTATCTTCCGGGAGATCGTCCGTGAGGTGGTGGAGGTTTCCAAAGCATTCATCATTGCGCGCAATGGTTCTGAACAGAGCAGTATCACCAGTTACCTTAACTCCGGCGGTGTCCCGCTGGACAGTGTCGAATTCTACATCTACGATAATAATTCGATCTGGATGAGGGATTACGGTCCCTGGTTCATGCGCAAGCAGGATGATGCCGAAGGGATCACGGATTTCCAGTACAACCGTCCGCGTCCTCAGGACGATACGATCCCCTGGCGCATAGGACAGACCTGGGGCATTCCGGTATTTGGTTCGCCGCTTGAACATCCGGGAGGCAACTATATGGTGGACGGCCTGGGAGTAGGTTTTGCGAGTAATCTCATCTACCAGGAGAATACCGGCTACTCGGCTTCGGAGATCGATTCGCTCATGTATGAATACAGCGGCCTCGACACGCTGGTCGTCATGCAGCGCATCAATATCGAATACACGGGTCACATCGACCTGTGGACTAAATCCTTAAATGATACGCTCGTCATGGTCGGCGAGTACGAACCGGGTCATTCGAATTACAATCTCTTGAACCAGCACGCGGATTCGATCGAGCGCTGCAAGAATGGCGAAGG
This sequence comes from Caldifarciminota bacterium, assembly GCA_016936155.1. Taxonomy (GTDB): domain Bacteria; phylum Hydrothermota; class Tepidihabitantia; order SM23-42; family SM23-42; genus JAFGPO01. Next base: position 3,256 of record JAFGPO010000008.1, on the reverse strand, counting down.
ATTCAATTTCCGGGTCGTACGCATGCCTATGCCCTGGTCCACATCCGATGCACCGCCTTCGTATCTGAACTCTCTTTTTGTGAATAAAAAAATACTGGTCCCGCTCTGGTCAGAACCGGAAGATGACACCGCGCTGTTCATCTATGAACAGGTGCTGCCTGGCTATGACGTCGTCGGGATCAATTGCTCGGCAATGTCCGGCTCGGGCGGAGCGATCCACTGCATCACCATGCAGATACCGAGCGACCGCTTCATCCACATCCGGCATACCCGCCTGCCGGACACGAACGACACCCTTAATCCCTACCGCGTTCGGGCTCGCATCACGACATCCAGCAACCTGCAGACGGATTCCACGCGTGTTTTCTACCGCGTGAATCATGGTTCTTACTCGAGCGTTCTCCTCTCCACGGTCGTCGACACCCCCGGTGTCTATGCAGGGTACATACCAGCGCAATCCGGCGGTGATACAGTGGAATATTACCTCCTCGCCAAGAATACTGAGAGCATCCGCCGAACATCGCCGATGCATGTTCCACCCCAGATCTACCGGTTCATCGTGACCGGTAATCCCGGCACATCAGAACAACAGAGCCGCTCGCCAGTCCGGATTGTCTGCACATCCGCTAATCCAACCAGTACGGTCCTCTCGTTTGCGCTCGATCTTTCAGAGCAGACTGGTGTACGGATTGACGTGTTCAACGCGCTTGGGCAAAACGTTGGAACGCTGGTAAACGACCACTACGCAGCAGGAACGCATTCGGTAACATGGCGCTTTAATGACAACACAGGCAACGCCCTGCCAAACGGCGCCTACTTTTACCGGGTATCGACCGGTTCCCGCGTGCAGACCGGGAAGGTATTGTACATACGGTAAACGCTGGACGCAAACGCTGATCCCCTCTCACTGCAGAGGGAGAGGGATGGGGTGATGGTGTTATCCAGCATCCACACCGCAAGCCATCTTCGATTCCTTGTGCCCTCCGTATAAGCGTATCAGCAAATCAGGGCATCAACAAGCAGTATGTCAGCACCCCGGCAGATCAGGTTTGTACCTGGTATTCTGCCTACTGGTATTCCGGAATCCAGATATACTTGTGCTTAAAATTTGAAATTTTGATATTGGAATTTGTTTAGAATTTCGTATTTAGTATTTAGAGTTTAATCTGTCTATGTTCCCGGCATTGGAAAACCGGTTATTGAGGTGAAGCTGTCGCGCGTTTTTTCAACAACCTTCTTTTTCGCGTCATTGCATGCCGCCAACACCATATCCTCAAGCATTGATACATCACCGTCCTTAAGGAGTTCCGGATCGATCTTAACCGTAAGAACATTCTGTTCCCCATCCATCTCAATGCGCACCATACCGCCGCCCGCGCTCCCCTCTACCTTGATCTTCTTCAACTCCTCCATTAACTTAGCCTGAAGCTGCTGGGCCTGCCTCATGATATCTTTCAAATCACCGCTCCTTTTCTTCCATGCTGGAGATCATATGTCACCGCACTTCTTCCCCGTCAAAAAGCCCTTTGATATTCTTCACCAGATCGCTCTCCTTGCGCTCCTTTTTGTCGATGTGGAGCTCGACCTTCACGTCCTTTTTCATCACTTTTTGCAATGCGCTTATCATGGATGGCAGTTTTCCATGGAGCTGCCGGTGCGCAAAATCATTCTCAACATGGATATCAACGATATCACCCTTCATTACGACGTTCGCTTTCTGGATGACGCCGGCAAGCTGCGGGCTTTTCTCCTGCAATAAGTCGATCAATACGCTCTTGACATCGTTTTTTTCTGGATCAGGAACAACTTTATCGACAACCGGCTTGCCGCGATTTTTCGACTCACGTGGATTGCCCGGGTTATCATGGAGCAGGGCAAGCTGGCTGAACAGAAGTTCCAGGGCAATGCGTGTATTAACCGACCGTTTGATATTATCCTCGTGGTCCAGGCACATTTCAAGGTACGCGATCACCAGAGCATCGGTCAGGGGAAGCGCGCGCACTGCCTTGATTTCGTCGACATTGAGATCGAGCAGTTCATCCGGCAGGTGAGATTTAGCGAGCAACATATTACGTACGTACTGCGTGAATCCACGGTATATTTCGGCTGGATCAGCACCTTCTTCAATGCCCCGATTCAGCATGGTCAACACCTTGTCTAATTCCCCGGATATAACAACCTGCAACAGCTCGTGGTAGTAGGAGTATCCCAAAAATCCGATCAGTCTAAAAACATTCTTTTCCTCGATCGTCCCCTCAACAAATGCGGCAAGTTGTTCGAGAATGCTTTCGCCGTCCCGGATACTGCCGTCCGCGCGAACCGCAATATAATGAATTGCCTCAGGTGTTATGGCAATCTGCTCTTTGGCCGCGATATCAGTAAGCCGGTCCGAGATTTCCTTGATACTCAGGCGCTTGAACATAAAACGCTGACATCGCGAGAGAATCGTTGCCGGCACTTTTGTCGGATTCGTTGTGGCAAAGATGAAAACGACGTTGGCCGGCGGTTCTTCGAGGGTCTTGAGCAGCGCGTTGAACGCCTCAGCGGTCAAACTATGCACTTCATCGATGATATAAACCTTATACTTCCCGTGCAACGGCGCATACTTCACGCCTTCACGAAGACTGCGGATCTCCTCTATGCCCCGGTTCGAGGCCCCGTCGATCTCCACGACATCGATGCTCCGTGAAAGGGTGATCTCCTTGCAGGACTGGCATTGCTGGCATGGCTGAACCGTCGGTCCCTTACTGCAGTTCAGACTCTTGGCAAAAATACGAGCGGTCGTTGTTTTACCCACACCGCGCGGACCAGCAAACAGAAAAGCATGCCCTATCCTTCCGGTCTTGATCCCCCCCCGCAGGGACATTACAACGTGCTGCTGACCGGTGATATCATCAAAGGTCTGGGGTCGGTATTTCAAGGATAGAACACGATGAGCCACTTAACCTCGCTTTGCTCGGTAATTACTAAGTTCTAAGCACAAACACTAAACAGAATCTAAATGCCACATTATTAACAATATCCTGTTGTATTTTGGTGAATTAATCATTGGAATTTGTGTCAATAATAGCCAAATAAAACTCCCCGTTTTCGCAACCACCTCGACACTGATAACAGCAAGTAAAAGAATAATCCGGTCGTGCAACTCTCTTCGTCAGAGGATCTCAGGAACAGTAAGGCGAAAAGCTCAGATCAGGCGCTCTTATGACCAGCCCGGTGCTACATACCGCTGCTTCTTTCCAGACCTGACGGAGTT
>JAFGPO010000090.1 GCA_016936155.1 Caldifarciminota bacterium | reverse complement strand
TATGCCGGGTGGGAGGCGATCGGGCCGTACGGCGGGTTTCTTCGATGTCTGGAGATCAACCCGCTCGATCCCGCCGTTCTCTATACGGCATGCTACCGTGCACCGTGTAAGATATTCAGATCAACGGATCACGGTGAAACGTGGAAACATATCAGCACGGTTCCGAACTATGTGTACTGCATTGAGTGTGATCCGGTCAACCCGAACATTATGTACGCTGGCAGTTACGCGGATATCTATAAATCCACGGACAACGGCTTCACCTGGACTATCTATGACATGCCCGGGTATGAAATTAACGCCCTGTGCATACGTTCGGACACCACATCAATCATATACGCGACTGGGATGAAATATTCAGGAGGGCAATATCTCATGCACTTTTTTCGAAGCAGGGATGCCGGCGTCTCCTGGGATACGCTTCGTCTCGTCAATTACGGGGGATACGCGTACGATCTTGCAGTCGACCCCCAGGACCTGAATACGATTTACATCGGCGGATACTACTACGACAGTCTCGCGCACCCGTGTATTTTCAAATCTACAGACGGCGGGAATTCTTTTCGTGAACAATCGCTCGGTCTTACATCAACCTGCCAGCGTGTGCAATCGCTCGCAGTACACCCAACCAACTCCAATATCGTATACGCCGGAACCTACTATGACGGGATTTACCGCAGTACGGATGCCGGTGTTTCCTGGCACCATGTTTCAGGAGGTGGATGGTTCTTCTCTTCGATGGCAACAACTCCCGCGGCACCAAACATCGCGTATGCCGCGTCGGATACCATCATTTATCTGACTACGGACAGTGGAGACACATGGGTAAGATCGGATAGTGGCTATGCCGGTTCCCGGCGCACACACCGCTGCGTACGGATCGATCCAGCGGAGCCGAATCTGGTGTATACCACTGATTACCACGGATTTTATAAAAGCACAAACAATGGCGTAAGTTGGTGTGCATCGAACCGCTGCATCAACATAGCCCAGATCAATGCCATGACAGTATGCCCATCTTCACCGGAAATCGTTTATGCATATGACGAAGGATACGGGCTATACCGATCGACCAATTGCGGATCCGATTGGACAACCGTTTCCAGCCCTTTTGCATGCCGCCTGGGTGACCTGGTCATCCACAATTGGGATCCGGACATCCTCCTTGCCCTGGAAGGAGACGGCTGAGGATATGCGCGGCTCCTCAAGAGCACGGACGGCGGGTCTGTCTGGACAGTAATCGATAATACGCACATGGCGGACGGCCAAGTACTTGCAGCCGATCCGAGCAATGACAGCATCTTCTGGAGCGGAGGTAAGTGGTACTACATGAGCACCTGCGTATCAACGAATGAAGGCCTTTCCTGGACCAGGTATAATCTAAGCACTGCTGAAGGATGGACATATGCAATCGCCGTGGACTATACAAACTCGAATACTGTCTATGCCGGTGGTATCCCCTACGTATACCGGACCACGGATTTCGGTCAAACCTGGACCGCTTGTTCAACCGGGATATCCGGATATGCGAATACCCTGCGGATATCGAAACTTGATCCTGCCTGTATTGTGACGGGGACAGCAAGTGGTGTGTATATGTCGAGTAACTCAGGAAATACATGGGAACACATTGGATGTTCGGACGTGAATGACGTATTGCTCAACCCACAATCCCAGGACACGATCATTGCGGCAACCGATGCCGGCATCTATATAACACCTGATCAGGGTGTAAACTGGACGTGCATGGGGTTGGACAGTGAGTATGTGCACCATCTGGATGAGTATCCAGACAACTACTACTATGCGGGAACCTATGGCTCAGGCGTCTTTCGCTGGCCGATCGATGTCGGGACAGAAGAACACCACCCTGTGCACCCTGTCCGGTTCAACATATCGGCATACCCAAATCCGTTTTCCCGCAGTGCAACGTTCACCTACACACTCCCTTCGGTCGCGCGTGTCAGCATTGTGCTCTATGACATTCTCGGGCGCCATATCCGAACGCTTTTCACCCAGCATCAAGGAGCTGGACAACACATATTTGAATGGGACGGAACAGATGCACGCGGCATGGAATGCGCACCCGGTATTTATTTCTATACGTTAACGTTACACGCTGGGCCGGTCGTCCGGTCCGGATCCATCATACGACTTAAATAACCTGAGTTCTAATCCCAGCGATTCAACCCGAATTGCTCGGAACGCGTGTACTTCACAAGCAAGGTCTGTTGCTCTTCTTCACCCACCGCCTGAACCGCAACCAGGTTTACCTTACCGGCAGTTGGTGCACACATTTTGGCATCCTGCGATATACGCTTGAACCAGGTCAAGAATCCATGATTGTTATAAACGATGATCAGGACATCGTTGCCAGCCGTACCGTAGATATGGATGTTATGAACACTGAAGATACGGATCATTTTATTCGGATGCATAGAATACGGACAGGCGGATTCGTTTTTCTTGCCGATGAAGCGGCGGGTCCACAGCTCATCGCCATCTGGACCGTATTTGATTGTCATTATGTCGCTAGTATGTGCCTGGTTTTCTGTTGTGCCGGTTACATACACGCAGGCCGAATCATCACAGCTCAGAGCAACGGGCAGATCGTCAAGACTGCCAGAGCCGGTGTACATCTGCTGCCACAACAGACTATCATGCGCATCGTAGCACATTGTAATGATATCATACCCTGTTTCGCTGTTGCGCACTGCCCCCGCCACATATACGGCCCCGTTCCGCGCAGTCATGATATCAACCACAAAAGGATCTCGACCTCCAAGGGGAATGAGAACGGGATTCAATCCATTGCCGATTCCCTTGTACCGCATGTAGAACGCTTCGTTAAAAAGAACATCCACCCCGCCGATCACCAGGTTTTCGCTATCGACCATGTCCACCACAACGTCTTCGGCGGATACGGCATGCGTTTGGACGGTCTGGACTTGTTGCCCCTGTGTATTGTATTGAGTGACGAAAAGAATAGTGCCGTGCTGGGGCATGGATTTTATTCCAACAAGAAATATGTTCCCGCTATTATCCGTTAACAGAGAAACCTTCTTCTCCTCTTCGCCTGCCTGGACACCTGTTTCCCTGGTCCAGACGAGCGTGCCGTCGCCCCGGTACTTCAACAAGATGGAATTTTGCGTACTGTACGGACCGGTTGTTCGCACAAGTACGTAAATACTATACTCGTTATCCACAAGTTCCTTTTCTTCGCGCTGCACGATCAAGGCACATCCTCTGACCGGACGGTTCTCAGGATCCATATATACAGCGTGCCATGCCAGGACATCACAGGTATCCAGCATGGCCAAAAAACACGATGCCGGCATTGTGTCGTTTTGCACGGTTCCGACAAGGAACGTTTGGTCATCAATACAGGCGATATCGGATACCCAATAATTTCCGGGTCCGGCAAAATCTACGATCCTGGTCCATTCGACTTCCATTTCGCAGCAGGAAGCAAAAATCAGTAAACACCCCGTGATCAATAATAGCGTTTTCATTTTGCCCTTCTTTGCATACCTTCCATACTTACGTGTTTATTTCCAATCTTTCAGTGCTTCCTTGATCTTTTCTTCAATACGCGTTGCGATTTCTTCCCATTCCTTTTTCTTTGCTTCTTTTCTGTCCGCCTCGTCAACCCATGATCGAATGCCTTTACGCACCCGCTCTTCGATCTTCTCACCGATCGCATCCCAGTCTCGTTTTGCTGGATGTTTTTTTCTGCCGCCGGCTTTCAGTATGGGTCCGAAAAGAAAGAAAAGACCGATGAGAAATCCGAGGTTATAACCCCAGCCGACATTATTGACCTCGTAAATACCCACATCGCTGGTGAACAGACTGATCACAAAGGTGACGATGATTATCAATCCGTGCCAAGTACCTGCCCAGAAGTTCGCACGACCTTCAGGATTTATCTTTGAATCCCAGCGTTTATTGCCCGGGGCACAATTCATTGTGATCAAAAATACTACCAGTAAGATACCTATACACACATAATCGCGAACCATTGATCCTCCCATGCCATGGTGTTCTGTTTTTTTGTCACTTCTCTTCAGCGTGGTGCTTGATGACCCTCGCCTGCGCAATATAGATAACATCCTCGCAAATATTCGTTGAAAGATCCGCGATCCGTTCTAGGTTCTTGGCAACGAGCAGAAGCGGGATGGCGGCCCCTATTTTCTCAGGATCTTCGATCATATGGGTAAGAAGAATACGAATAATCTCATCACGCATTTCATCAACGACATTATCGCGCTCGCACACCTGTTGGGCTTTTTCGACATTATTATCCATGAAACTCTGTACGCTCATTTTCAACATTTCTTTTACTTCACGCGCCATTGACCAGATATTCGACACATTCTTTATGCGTGGCTTATCCGCAAGGTAGGATACCTGGGTGGCGATATTAACCGCATGATCCCCCATGCGCTCAAGATCGTTATTGATCTTGATCACACCAACCAGGAATCTGAGATCCGCGCCGACCGGTTGATGGCGCGCGATCAGTTCAATGCATTGCTCCTCGATGGTGATTTCCTTTTGGTCGATTTCATGATCGATCTCAAACACTTTTTCCGCGGCTTTTACATTTTTTCGTTTCATGGCATCAAGAGCGCGCATGATCGAATCTTCAACCATTGCTGCGACCTCGAGCAGGGTTTTCTTAACGCTCTGAAGCTCTTCATCGAAATGACGGTCCATACACTTCTCCTTTCCCCTCTTAGCCGAAACGTCCGCTGATATAATCGAACGTCCGTTTGTCAGCCGGATTGGTAAAAATTTTCTTGCTGTCATCGAATTCAATCAACTCGCCAAGAAGCATAAAACCCACCTCATCAGCGATCCGCGCGGCCTGCTGCATGTTATGCGTGACGATGACAATGGTATACTTCTTCTTCAGTTCGAGCATCAATTCTTCTATTTTTCCCGTAGCAATGGGATCAAGCGCGGAACACGGTTCATCCATGAGCAGGACTTCCGGTTCAACCGCTAACAGACGCGCAATGCACAGACGTTGCTGCTTTTCTGCGGATAGTGTCAGCGCTGAACTTTTAAAAATATCCTTCACGCTGTCAAAAAGATCGACCGCGGCAAGGGAACGTTCAATGATCTCGTTCAGTGTGGCGCGGTCACTAATACCCCATACTCGCGGACCGTAGGCGATATTGTCATAGATAGATAGAGGAAAAGCATTCGGTCTCTGAAAGACCATGCCTATCCTCTTTCGGAGCATGATGAGATCACAGACCGGCGCGTAAATATCTTCCTTATCCACGAGGACGCTCCCTGTGATCCGAACATTCGGGATAAGATCATTCATACGATTGAACACGCGAAGCAGGGTGGACTTGCCGCACCCGGATGGTCCGATCATACCGGTAATGATATTCTCTTTTATCGACAGATTCACATTACTGAGCGCGTGGAATTTACCGTAATAAAGATTAAGGTTTGCGGTCTTGATGATCATCCGAATTTCCCCCGGATATATTGATCGGTTCGTGGATCACTGGGATTGGTATAGATCTTTTTCGTAGTACCCAACTCAATAAGCTCCCCCGATAGAAAGAAAGCGGTCCGGTCAGCCACCCGGGCAGCCTGTTTCGTATTATTCGTCACTAAAATGAACGTGTATTCCTTTTTCAGTTCGAGCATTGTCGCCTCGATCTTGGCCGTCGAGATCGGATCCAATCCGGAACACGGTTCATCCATCATTATCACTTCAGGATCCATGGCTAAGGTGCGCGCGATACAGAGACGCTGCTGCTGACCACCGGACAGGGTGGACGCAGATTCTCTAAGCCGGTCCTTCACCTCATCCCAGAGGTTTGCCGCCTTGAGCGCCCTGTTCACGACCTCATCCATGTGCCGCGCTGAATACCCCTTATGCAAGCGCGGTCCGTAACTCAGATTTTTGTATATCGTACCGGGGAGTACAACAGGCGTGGCGAAGATCAAACCAACACGGCGGCGCAGGTCGTTCACCTTAAGCCGCATAATATCCGTGCCGTCAAGGAAGATCGAACCGGAGATCCGTGCGTGGTCGATCTCAAAAAGCCGGTTTATTGCCCGCAAAAGCGAACTCTTCCCAGAATTCGCCGGTCCGATCACCCCCAGGATCTCGTTATGCAGCACATCCATGGTGATATCGTTGAGCGCCTGACAGCCATTATAGTACAGACTCAGGTCATCGATAACGATTTTTGGCTCATTCATATCAATAATACCTTTTCATGAATCGGTGCATTAAACGGTAGGCAACAAAATTTATCGCGAGGATAATGATGATGAGCACGGTTGCCGTGCCGTAGGCCTTGGGCATGGATATTCCCTCGCGGGCGAGTATGTAGAAATGCACGGCCAGGGTCCGGGTCGAGGAAAACACCGTTGTTGGCATCCCGAGTGACGAACCGGCTGTAAAGATCACGGCCGCAGTTTCACCCACCGCCCGGCCAACACCAAGGATGACTCCGGTCAAGATGCCCGGGAGGGAAGAGGGCAACACAACCTTCATTATCGTGTCGAACTTGCCGCCGCCAAGCGAGTAGCTGATCTCGCGGTGGGAATGGGGAACCGCCTTGATCGCCTCCTCGGTCGTACGGATAATTGTGGGAATGATCATCACGGCAAGCGTAAGCCCGCCCGACAGAATGCTCCATCCAAGATTGAGTTGAATGACAAAAAAAATGAATCCAAACAAGCCAAAGATGATAGAAGGCACGCCGGCAAGGCAATCCGCGCCGAAACTGACAATACGCCGCATAACACCGCCCCGCGTATATTCCACAAGGTATACCGCACTGCCCACGCCCAGCGGTGTCGCGATGATGATCGCAAGGATCGTCACCATGAATGTTCCGACAATGGACGGAAATATCCCCCCTTCCTTGCCCATATCATGGGTTCTCTCAGTTAAAAATTCCCAGGTCAGCTGACCAAACCCGTTTTTAAAAACATAAATAATAATAAAAAACAGCACAACCACTGTGATCACGGTCGCCAGGAGCAACATGATATAGGCGATTATTTGCGTCGTCCTAGGACCTATTCTCACCATGCTATTTCCTTCCCGTGATTTTGATCGCGATGATATTGAGGATGATAATGATCAAAAAAAGGAATGATCCACACGCAAAGAGCGCGGCGCGGTGATCGCCGCTCGCATAGCCCAGTTCGAGCGCGATCGTCGAAGTGAGGGTGCGTACCGAATCGAAGATCGACCCTGGAATCTTCAACGCATTCCCTGCGATCATGATAACCGCCATGGTCTCTCCGATCGCCCGTCCCATACCGAGAATTATTCCGGCAACGATGCCCGAACGTGCCGCAGGGACCAGCAACATCACCACGGTCTGCCACTTGGTCGCACCGAGGGCGAGCGACCCTTCGCGATAGGTTTTTGGTACGGCGATGATCGAATCATAAGAAATACTCACGATCGTGGGGAGGATCATAATCCCCAGGATAATGCTCGCTGCAAGCACTGAAAATCCCGGGCCCCCGAAATGC
>JAFGPO010000089.1 GCA_016936155.1 Caldifarciminota bacterium | reverse complement strand
ATCGTGCGGGATTTCCAGTCCGTAATCGGCAACGAAACCCGGGAGCAGATCATGCAAGTCGTGCACCGTATGCCTGATGTCCTGGTTGCGTGCGTCGGGGGCGGAAGCAATGCGATCGGCTTTTTCTATCCCTTTCTGGGAGAGGACATCCATATGATCGGCGTGGAAGGAGGCGGGCTGGGACTCGACACGGACAAGCATGCGGCGACGCTCTGTCAGGGACGGATCGGCGTGCTCCATGGCACTATGACCTATCTGCTCCAGGATGCTGACGGCCAGGTGCTCCCCACCCATTCGATCTCTGCCGGTCTGGATTACCCGGGCGTTGGACCAGAGCATTCGTTTCTCAAGGATGAGCGTGGCGTTGTCTACACATCGGCGACCGATAGTGAAGCGCTCGATGCATTCCGGACAACATGTCATGTTGAAGGTATTATGCCGGCATTGGAGAGTGCGCATGCGCTGGCATACGTCTTGGCGACCGCACCGAAAATGGACCGGGGATCGATCGTGATCGTCAATATCTCAGGCCGCGGGGACAAGGATCTCGACATCGTGGAGGGATTGATATGAGGACTGCGGATCTGATAGGACAGGCATTCAAACATGCTGCTGCACGCAACGAAGCAGCGCTCGTCACATACTGCACTGCCGGATTTCCGGATCTGGCCCGGTCCATGGAGATCGTCCGGTCGTGCGCAACGCACGGTGCAGATATTGTCGAGATCGGTGTTCCATTCTCTGATCCGGTTGCTGATGGACCATCGATCCAGTATTCATCGCACAAAGCGCTTGAAAAGGGTGTGACACTGCAGATGATCTTGAGCGCAGTGCAGGATCTCGATACCAACGTGCCGGTCGTACTCATGTCCTATTTAAATCCGATCATCAGCTATGGCTGGAATCGATTTCTCGATCGTGCAAAGCGCAGTCATGTCGCCGGGATCATCATACCGGATTTGCCGGTCGAGGAAGCTGCGGCCCGGGCAAATGACGCGCGGGCCAAGGAGTTGGATCTTGTCCTTCTGGCCGCGCCGACCTCAACACCGGAACGACTGCAGCGCATCGTCGACACGACACACGGATTCATCTACTGCATCAGCACGATCGGGACGACCGGGATCCGGATGTCCCTTGATAGTAACGTGCGCGCGTTTCTGGAGCGTGTCCGGGCGATAACTGACAAGCCGCGTGCAGTCGGCTTTGGCATATCAAAACCTGCACATATCCGGGCTCTACGCGACTGCGCGGATGGCGTCGTGGTAGGAAGCCGGATCATCAAAGCGATACGCAATGAAGAGGATATTCCTGAACTTATTCATAGTATGAAGGAAACAACAAGGAGGTGAGAGGTATGCTTGTTGTCATGCATACGAACGCATCGCAGGAGCAGATACATCTTGTCTGTGACGCGATCCAAAAGATGGGATTGAGTCCCCATCCGATCCCGGGTGCGCAGCGGGTTGCGATCGGCATTACCGGGAACAAGGAGATGGTCGATACGAACCGTCTCACCGGCATGGCCGGTGTGCTCAATATCATTCACGTGACGCAGCCGTACAAACTGACCAACCGGGAAATGAAAGTCGATGATACGATCGTGAGCATCGGTAAGGCGAAATTCGGAGGAAACAATCTGACCGTTATTGCCGGGCCGTGCGCCGTGGAGAGCGAAGATCAGTACGTGTCAATTGCAACGGAGGTGAAGCGATATGGCGCAATGATGCTGCGGGGCGGTGCGTTTAAACCGCGCACCTCGCCGTATTCGTTCCAGGGTTTGGGTGAAAAAGGCCTTCAGATCATGGCGAAAGCACGGGCCGAGACCGGTCTGCCGATCGTATCCGAGGCAGTTGACACGGATACATTCGATGTCGTTGAAGAATACGTTGATATGGTGCAGATCGGCGCGCGCAATATGCAGAACTATTCGTTGCTGCGCCGTGCCGGTCGTTCCAAAAAACCGGTCCTGCTCAAGCGGGGCATGTCATCGACAATAAAGGAATTTCTCCTGGCCGCTGAGTATATCATGTCCGAGGGCAATTACCAGATCGTACTGTGCGAACGGGGCATCAGGACGTTCAGCGACTACACGCGGTTCACGCTCGACATCAGCAGTATTCCTGAATTGAAAAAATTGACCCATCTACCGGTGATCGCAGATCCCAGCCATGCTTCAGGTAAGCGCGAAATGGTGATACCGCTTTCCCGGGCAGCGATCGCGGCCGGTGCTGACGGATTGATCGTTGAAGTGCATACCCATCCTGAGCAGGCCCTCTCGGACGGTGCTCAGTCATTGACGATCCCGATGTTCGAAAGAATGATGGAGGAAATCACCGCGATCACCCGGACGATACGGGAACATAACGGGAAGATGGAGCGCGGCGGTTCTCAGGCGCGTGCGCAGGCCGTGTGCCGATGAGGAATACACCATGAGGATCGCGATATGCGCCCCGGTAAAAGCTGCTGGTTCGATCACCGTGAGCGGGGACAAATCGATCAGCCACCGTGCCCTTCTGGTCGGTGCGATCGCCCGTGGTGCGACCGTGATCAGAGGCCATTCACACGGGAATGACTGCCGCTCGACTCTCACGTGCCTTCGGCAGTTAGGTATCGACATCAAGGCATACGATGACCGGATCGAGATACACGGCAGCGGGTTGCATGGATTCACGGAACCAGCGGATATCCTGGATTGCGGGAATTCAGGGACAACCATGCGTTTATTGACCGGGGTGCTCAGCGGTCAGGATATGACCACGGTTCTGACCGGCGATGTTTCCTTGAGGAGTCGTCCCATGAACCGGGTGATCGAACCGCTCAGAGCGATGGATGCCTGTATCTGGTCACGAGCCAACGGACGCGCCCCGCTGTCCATACGAGGGCGTGCGCTGAGAGCGATGGACTACACGCTGCCGGTCGCGAGCGCACAGGTGAAATCAGCCTTGATCTTTGCCGGCATGCTGGCAAACGGCACCACGACGATCAAAGAACCAACAATGACCCGCGATCATACAGAGCGGATGTTACTCGATTTTGGTGCTGCGCTTCAGCGGAGCGGGGATGTGATCAGTATTGCGCCCGGTAAGGACCTGCATGGACAGGAAGTGTGTGTACCGGGTGATATTTCTTCTGCAGCATTTTTTATCATCCTCGCATCGATCGCACCGGGCAGCAGGATTACGATAGAGAACACCGGTGTGAACCCGACCCGCGCCGGCATCATCGATATCCTGCGTTCAATGGGCGCGGATATCACCCGGAAGGATCAAAGGTATCTGGGTCAGGAACCGGTTGCCGATCTTGTAATTATGCAGCACCCGCTTCAGGGAGTGGATATCAACGGCGCGGTGATTCCGCGCCTGATAGACGAACTGCCGATCATTGCGGTCGCGGCAACACAGGCTCACGGTACTACCCGTGTCCAGGATGCACAGGAGCTGCGGCATAAGGAAACTGACCGCATCAGGGCGATCGTCCTGGAATTGCAGAAGATGGGTGCGAAGATAACCGAGCAGGAAGATGGTTTCATTGTGCACGGACCATGCGACCTGCATGGTGCAACATGCTCAAGCCATCATGATCACCGGATCGCGATGGCACTTGCGATCGCGGGCACGGTTGCACAGGGGGAAACGAGGATCGAGAACGCCGAGTGCATCGATATATCATTCCCGGAATTCATTCCATTGATGAAGAAGGTATGCGGTGAGGATGCCATCCGTATTTCAGCATGAACCCTTGATCGAGCGCGTTGATGGTGATCAGGCACCAATCAAGGTATTTCAGCACTTCTATAATCATGACCGCTATGCATTTTTGTACGAATCGATGGAGCGTATGGATCAGCGAGGCCGGTATTCGATCATCGGGGGGCGGCCCGCCGTTGTATTCCAGGCACGCGGCCAGGATTGCAGGATCATGGTGGACACGGCATGGGAGAATTGTACCGGCGATCCATTCTCGATCCTTGAGCATATGATCGAACCAGGGAAGCGATTGTCGATACATGATGTCTTTGGCGGCGGAGCGGTCGGCTATGTGTCCTACGATGCAGTGCGCCACATCGAACATCTTCCGGATACCAATCCAGAGGATCCACAGTTACCGGAGTTTTCATTCATATTCCCGACCGAGATCATTGTATTCGATCATTATGAAAAAACAGTGTGCGTCATCTGTTATGGCAAAAGGAAGAGGTTGCAGGAGCTCGTTGCCACACTCCGTGAAGATCATGATATATTCGAGCGCGTTGCGCAGAGCTCAAGCAAGATCACAGTGCGATCCTCGATGACGCGACAGGAGTTTTGTGCGATCGTCGAGCGCGCGAAACATCATATACGAAACGGTGATATCTTTCAAGTCGTGTTGTCCCAGAGGTTTTCAATACCGATACAGGCACGATCGTTCAGTATTTATCGTAACTTGCGTTACACCAATCCTTCCCCCTACATGTATTTCCTGAACATGGATGAACTTGCGGTGCTCGGTTCATCACCCGAGACCTTGATAAAACTGCAGAATAATAAGGTCGCAAGCGTTCCGATCGCCGGCACCCGTCCCCGTGGCCGGGACGAACACGAGGACAAGCGAATGGCGGACGAACTGCTCGGTGACGAGAAAGAAAGAGCCGAACATATCATGCTCGTTGATCTTGCCCGTAATGATATCGGACGCGTATGCGTATACGGGAGCGTATCTGTTGTGGAATTGATGAAAATAGAAAGATTTTCAAAGGTCATGCATATCACATCGCAGGTCATTGGTGATCTCAGATCCGGAGTCAATGCCTTTGATGTTTTTAAAGCGGCCTTCCCTGCAGGTACGGTGTCCGGTGCGCCAAAGGTGAGGGCCATGGAAATAATCGATGAACTCGAGAACGTGCGCAGGGGCATCTATGCCGGGGCTATCGGATATTTCGGGTTCGACGGGAATATGGATTTCTGTATTGCGATCCGTACGATCATAATGCACGGGCAGACCGCATACATACAAGGCGGCGCCGGCATCGTCGCGGATTCAATTCCTGAACATGAGTACGATGAGACAATGCACAAAACGGAGGCGCTGCAGCGCGCCGTGGAGATCGCTTCATGATCATAGTGATTGATAATTATGATTCTTTCGTTTATAATCTTGTACAGTACGTGGGCGAACTGGGCGAGACCGTGATGGTGGTAAGGAATGACCATGTTGATATTGATACGATGATGTGCGATCCGCCTGATGCGATCGTTGTATCACCGGGGCCAGGGATCCCGCGCGATGCCGGTAAGAGTTGCCGCGTGATCGCAGCATGCGCAGGAAGGATCCCGGTCCTGGGCGTGTGTCTGGGGCACCAGGCAATCGCGGATGTTTTCGGCGGCACTGTGGTCCGTGCAAAGAACGTTGTGCATGGAAAAGTATCAATGGTGCACCACGACGGGAGCGCTTTGTTCGAGGGGATCGAGAATCCTTTTGTCGCGACGCGCTACCATTCGTTGGTCGTGGAGAGAAAAACACTGCCATCGTGCCTGCGCGTCACGGCCTGGACCAGCGATGGGACGATCATGGGCGTGCGGCACGTTGTTCATGCGGTCGAGGGCGTTCAGTTCCATCCCGAATCCATTCTTACGGCATGCGGGAAACGCCTTATAGGCAATTTTCTGAAAGGAGCGGTGCGTGAATATCATTCGGTACAATGAATGCAAAAAAGATCTCTGGGATTACCGGGAACCGGAAAGTGTAGCATCGGTGAGAACGATCATTGAGAATGTACGCGAACACGGTGATGAAGCGGTACGTCAGTATACGGAAGAATTCGATAATGTGCAGGTCGTGGATCTGCAGGTTGGAGAACAGGAGATCGATCGTGCTCTGGAGACCATCGATCCGCGGACACGGCAGATAATGGGTACAATAATCGATAATGTTCGGAAATTCGCCAAGCGGCAGCGGGCACAGGTCACTGATTTTGAATTTGAGATCGTCCCGAATGTGTTCACCGGTCAGCGGTTATCACCAGTCGAGCGTGTCGGTGTGTATGCACCGGGCGGTCGTTTTCCTCTTATTTCTTCGGTTATCATGTGTGCGCTCCCGGCCCAGGTCGCCGGAGTAGAGACGATCGTCCTGTGTTCACCTCCCCGCTTCCAGGGGAGCATAC
This sequence comes from Caldifarciminota bacterium, assembly GCA_016936155.1. Taxonomy (GTDB): domain Bacteria; phylum Hydrothermota; class Tepidihabitantia; order SM23-42; family SM23-42; genus JAFGPO01. The sequence continues at coordinate 5,335 of JAFGPO010000089.1, read as the reverse complement.
ATCCGACCATGCTTGCCGCAGCGCGCTTGTGCGGGATTCAGAGCGTGTACCATGTCGGGGGCGTGCAGGCGATCGCCGCACTTGCTTACGGGACTGAATCCATTCCACGCGTGGACATGATCGTGGGACCGGGTAACAAATACGTGGCCCAGGCAAAGAAAGAAGTGTTTGGGAAAGTGGGGATCGATTTCATCGCCGGTCCGACCGAAGTGCTCATCATCGCGGATGAGACTGCGCACCCTGTGATCATTGCGGCGGACATCCTGGCACAGGCCGAGCATGATATCGATTCGTTAGCGATACTTGTGACTCCTTCGCCGGCACTTGCCGGGAAGGTGAAGGATGAGGTTGAGAAGCAGCTGAAGAACTTGAAGACAAGGGATATCGCAGAGATCGCGCTGGCCAAGAATGGGACGATCGTGATCGTCGACAGTCCGGACCAGGCGATTGAGATCGCAAATCGGCGTGCGCCTGAGCATCTGGAATTGCATGTGCAGGAACCCAGTCTCTATTCAGAGAAATTACACCACTACGGTTCCCTGTTCATCGGAGAACGTGCAGGCGAAGCCCTCGGGGATTACAGCAGCGGGCTCAACCATACCCTGCCGACTAACACCTGCGCCCGTTACACGGCGGGATTGAGCGTTATGACGTTCCTGCGTTTGCAGACCACGCTCCGGGTCGAAAGAGGAGGATTGAATACGATCGGCCCGGTGGCGCAGGCGATCGCGGAGATCGAAGGATTGGATGGTCACGCGAAATCAGTGAAGGCGCGGGGCGATAGCGTATAATTGACATGCTTTTCTAATCATGTATAATTGTGCATGGCCAAGTACACCACTGCCCATGCACGTGCCGGGTTGAAGCACAAACTTCCTGGATTGGAAGTATTGCCCAATCAATTCAAGGGGTATACGATCGTTATTACGATCCCGGAGTACACATCTTTGTGTCCAAAGACCGGTTTGCCTGATGCGGGGGTGATCAAGATCGAGTATGAACCGGACAGGTATTTTGTCGAGCTGAAATCCCTGAAACAGTACATCCATGCATACCGCGATCTGGGGATTTTTTATGAGAATGCGGTCAACCGTATTGCCCATGATTTCATGAATGCAGTCAAACCTTGTTGGGTATGCGTCCAGGGAGATTTTAATCCCCGGGGCGGGATCACTTCATTGATCAAGGTCATTCTCGGCACACCCCCGGCATAACGAATCCGCTCCATCGATACATCTATACATGGTCGTGAACTTGACAAAATCGTATCTATCAGTATAATTACACGCTATGGACGCAGGGATGAAGAAAATGTACCACGAAGCCCTGGATTTGTATGAAAAGGGCAAGGCAAAAGAAGCGATCGATATCCTGAACGCAGTCATTGCCGCGCACCCTGATTATCCAGATGTCCATAATGCCATCGGCCTTGCATACTCCTTATCTGAGAACCGCGAAGAAGCGATCAAGAGTTTCGAGCGGGCTATTGAATTGAATCCGGATTATATTGAAGCATACGTGCACCTTGCGATCATCCAGAATGAGCTGTGCCGATTCGAGGAAGCAAAGAAGACGTTCGAAAAAGCAGCAAGCCTGGAAACCAGGGATAAAGGTCTATCACCCCAGCTCAAAGCCAAGCTCGCGAGCACCTACGCACAACTCGGCGATACGTACTACGAACTGCAGGAATATGTAAAAGCCAAGGATGAGTATACGCGAGCGGTTGATGTGGGTTCTTCGTTCTTGGATATTAAATTAAAACTTGCGAAAACACATGTTCAGCTCTCCGAACACCCGGATGCCGAGCGGTTGCTCAAGGAGATCCTTGAACGCAATCCCCAGTATGCAGAGGCAAAGACGACCCTTGGCCTTTGCTACTATCATCAGCAGCAGTATGAAAAAGCACAGCGTCAGTGGCAAGAGGTGGTCGAAACGGATCCTGGCAATATCAAAGCCAAGTCGTATTTGAATATGTTGAAGGAGAAATTACAATGATCAAAAAGCTGAAAAAGAGCGAACTCAGGCAGTATGAAAAACAACTACTCGAAGAACGTGAGAAATTGATCAAAGAACTTGAATACGAAAGCGGGCAGATATCCAAGACCCAGCTTGAATCATCCGGCGATCTCTCGGCATATTCGAACCACATGGCTGACCAGGGGACAGAAACCGAGCGGCGTGAGATCACATCGCAGATCCTGTCAACGCGGCGTGAAGCCCTTTTTGAAATCGACCGAGCGCTCCAGAAGATCAATTCAGGCAAATTCGGCCTGTGCGAAAAGTGCGGCCGGTCGATCAGCAAAAGACGATTGAAGTTCGTTCCTCAGGCGCGTCATTGCATCAAGTGCCAGAACCAGACCAATCCATAAAAGATTTGCTCCACGGGGCTCAATGATACTGAAAAAGAATATAAAACTGTTGATTATGTGCTTTTTTTGCGCGCTCATAATCGATCAGACTGCAAAATTAGTGATCGTGCAGTCAATGACGTCATTCCAGCCTCCGGTGAATGTGATCGGGACCCTTATCCGTTTTAAACTTACGTATAATCCCTACGGTGTTTTCAGTATTTCCTTTGGTCCCCCATTCCTGTATTACATTCTCACTGCCCTGGGGATCCTTGTTTTGACCTATGTCGCCCTGACCCTGAAAGACAAAATCGGGGTGGTCGTGTTCGGGTTTATTATCGGCGGGGCGATCGGCAATTTCCTCGATCGTATCCGTTTACATCATGTGGTCGATTTTATCGACATGGGGATCGGCGGTCTGCGCTGGTTCACCTATAACCCTGCGGATGCGTTTATTACGGTCGGCGCAGTATATCTCGTGATACGGGAACTATTCATTCAAAAGAAGACCATCGAGTCGAAGCCAACAGAGCAAAAATCCATTACAACTCCATGATCTGTTCGTAGATCCTTTGCCGGGCCAGGATCAGTTTGACGTAATTCCTGGTTTCGTCAAACGGTATGAGATCGATGAACGCATCAAGCTCATGATCAGGATCCTGTGCGAGCCATCTCTTGATACGCACCGGTCCTGCATTGTATCCGGCAAGGGCGTATGGGACGGAATTGATCTCCCGGTATAGGTTCAAAAAATAGTAACAGCCAAAGCGTATGGATACGGTCGGATCATAAAGAGAGTACGATGTCACTTCCAGATCGCGGGCGATCTGCTGAGCAGTCGGCGGGATGATCTGCATGATGCCGCGGGCGTTTGCCCAGGAATGCGCGTGTGGATCGAACAGGCTTTCCTGCCATATCATTGCGAGACACAGGTGGACCTCCATTCCCTGTTCCTGGATCGTGAAGGTGTAACGCACCGGGTACATGAGCTTGAAAAGGGCCAGGGGCATAGTGCGGATTTTCTTTTTGATGGCGGCTTTTTTGACCTCCAGGCTGTAAAGTATAGATTGTTTGTCCGCGCCATACTGAGCGCAGAGCCGGCTCAGGAAGAGGAAATCCTGGGGGCTTTTTTCGGCGATCATCTCCAGTTCGTTGACTGCAAAATCCGGTTCGTAAAGCGCAAAATATCTAAACGCCGCCTTGAGGTGAATGGAATCCGGCGCGGAAAAAGTGGGCATACTGTCACCGAGCTGGAGCATCCAGTCAAAGAGCATGAGCGTATCGAAAACAATGCCAGAATCATTGCGCACGAGGGTATAGTATGATAATGGGTAGGTTGCGACGAGATACTCCTTGAGGTCATCGACCGAACGGCCAAGACGTTCGCGCACGCGGATGCGCCAGTACACGAATTCTTCATCATTGCGGATCGAGAAAACGCTGTCTGCTTTTTCCAGCATACCAATCTTATACAGCTGCATGCCGGCGCGGAATCTTGTTTCTTCTTCGTTTATCGAGAGGAATGTTTGCACTGCTTTGAGCGTATCACCGAGATCCTCGTAGAGGAATGCAAGCCGTTTGTAGCCGCGGATCGCGTACTTTGTATGACCTTGGAATGCATGCAGGGAATCGTATGCCGCGACCGCCCTGGGATATTGCTGCAGCCGTTCATAAATGCGGCCCCGATAGTACTGAGCCGCAGCCCACGTACTTTTTTGCAGGTACGCCAGCGCCGTCGAATTATCGTTCTTAAGGTAGTATATATTACCAAGGTAAAAATTCACCGCATCATCCATCACGGTTTTTTCCAGGTACTCGATCGCCTTGTCGTACACATCATGGTAGTAGTATACCCGACCCAGTGCCTTGTAATCTCCTTTTGTCACCGGCGTAATGATGTCGGCCGCATAGCGGGCGCCTGAGGATCGAGGGAATTCACGGATCAGTTTCCATGCCGTGATTTTGACATTGTAATCGTCCTTTTGTTTTTCGTAGATCTTCAGCAGGATATAGTGTTTGATATCCTGCTTGTCGAGTTTTTCCAGTTCACTCTTCACGAGGTCGATATCATCGATCATCTCGAACAGCCGGTGCATAAGCGCTTCATAGTCAGCGTACAGATAAGAGTTCACCGTGGTGCAGGCGATGAGCGTTGCATAGGCATTGGTGAAATCGTTCATTTTTTCGTACGCGCGCGCGCAGTACAGCATGCGGTAATCATGGGGCGGTATCGGTTTGAGCAGGTAGGGGAGCGCTTGTTCATACTGCCCGGCATGGTACAGGGCGATTCCCTTAAGCAGCGTGTCCCTGGTCACCTGGGAAAGCGCACTCCAGCGTTCAGTTTTATACAGTATGAGATCGCGGTCGTAATTCAAGATAGGAGCGGTCCATTGAACGCTGTCGAGCAGCAGTGCCGCACGTTGATACTCGCGCTGATCGAGATAGATCATGGTGAGGATCCGGATCCGCTCGAGCAGGAATTCCGGGCCGATCGTGGAATCCTTGAGCAGGCTATACGCATAGAGCGGGTCGGTTTCATACACCCGTTGCGCTTCCTTAAGAAAGTCAGGCGCCGTGATCGTGGTAATGCCAGGGCGGGGACAGGAAATGATCAGAATGACAAGCAGGAGGAATTTTCTCATGTATTACCGTTATTGTAGTGATATTTGAAAAAACGTCAAGGGATAGCCGCTATACGCTACCTCGCTAAACGCTACTAAAAACTGAGAATTAAGGTACTGGCTGTAGACTGAAAAATAATCCCCTCACCTTAATCCTCTCCCCCTTGCAAGGGGGAGAGGGAAGGGAGAGGGGGATGTGTGACGCAACCAATGCAAGTAACGATATCAACGAACCTAACGCACAAAACGTTTTCAGTAACTGAAGAGTTCTTTTTCCGTAAAGAAAAAGGAGATCTCCCGTTCCGGATCCTCGTCCGGCGCGGATGCGTGCACCGCGTTCTCGCCCATGGACGTGCCGTACAGATT
>JAFGPO010000088.1 GCA_016936155.1 Caldifarciminota bacterium | reverse complement strand
CATAGAGCATACAGAAAATATCGCACTCGCACTTGCCGTCTGCCAGCACTGCGGTATTGAGACTAAAGATGCGACCGAGAATATGGCAGAGGTCACACCTGATCCCGGCGCCTTACGCAGTTATTCGTTGACCTTTGACCATAAAAAATTCGATCTTGTCTATGCGATGGCGGCGAATGATCCTGAATCAACGCGGATGATCTGGGATACACTGGAAAAGGAAGTGTACGACAATGTCTATGTTCTCATTAATTGCCGTCATGACCGTCTTGACCGCTCCTTGCAGTTCACGCTCATGGTTCGAGACGTCTTCAAAGATGTCACCGGCTTCATCCTGACCGGTCAGGCGACCAATGTCCTCTATTCGCGTATTATCCGGTCGGTTGATGCGAACATGATCCTTGACATAGGTGACATGACGGCAGTCAAAGCGTGCCGTATCATTAGCGAACATATTCCGGATAAGAGCCTTATTTTCGCCACGGGCAATACGGTCGGATACGGCATGGAACTTATCAATACGATGATCAATAAAGGACATTCATCATGCTGATCGAAGCAGTCGGCCTTGGCATGTTCCTCAGTCTGCTGCTCACGGAAAGCATTGGACTTGCCGCTGGCGGCATTGTAGTACCCGGCTATGTCGCCCTGGTCCTGCACGAACCGATCCAGATCATCATCACGATCTTTGCCGGAGTTGTTACTTTCGCAGTCGTACATTTTCTGTCACGGCACCTGATCATTTACGGCCGACGCCTCTTGATCGTCTCGATCCTCGTCGGGTACATCATCGCTTACATAACAAGGATCGCTCCTGTTATCACCATTGAATCTCTTTCGATTAATCCAGAGACAATAGGTTTTGTCATACCCGGTCTCATTGCTTACTGGATCGCCCGCCAGGGAATTTTGCCGACCTTATCGGCAATGATCATAGTCGCCAGCCTTGTCCGACTCATCTTGATCATCGTACATAACGGGGCCATCCTGCCATGAAGAGACGAACCGGGAAAATTCCGACCGCCACTTTGGTGGCAGTCACGATAGTCACGATCGTGCTCATGACGATCGTACTATCAGTGAAGATCCGCACTGAAGCACCTTTTTATTCGGATAAAATCGCAGCGTCAGAGCACACTGCCCGGGCATTCAAAGTTATCCGGACAAAAATGGACAGTCTCCGTATCCCGATCGACCCGGTGAACGATCCAAACCGCACTGGACTGATCGGTCTGCAATTCTCGTTAATCACGACCGAACGCGCAGATCTCCAATCCAAACTCACCGCCACAAATCCGAATACCGCCGCGATGATCGTTCAACTTCTGAAAAAAGCCGGTATCCATCGACATGACACGGTCGCGGTCTATATGACCGGCTCGACACCCGCTCTCAATATCGCGACGGTTATCGCCCTTGAGACGGTCGGAGCGACACCGATCATTGTGACGGCAGTTGCTTCAGCAATGTGGGGAGCGAACTATCCCGGACTGACGATGCTCGATATAGAACACACACTCCGCGATGCGGGGATCATCACTTCCCGTACGATCGCCGCAACCATAGGCGGGCACGATGAGACCGGAAGAGGATTAAGTCCTGAAGGAAGAGCACTGATCGATTCCAGCACGATACGCAACCAGATCCCGCTCCTTGCGATACATGATGTGAAAGAGGCGGTCGACCTCATCCTTGCAGCATTTGGTCATAACACTACGATCAAGACCTTTATAACGATATCCGAACAGCCAAACGCTTTGAGCGGCTATGATATTCCACCGGGAATCATACCAGCGTACAGTATAAAACAAGGGAGTGGGCTCATCCCCTATTTTTCCCAAAAAGGGGTAACCGTCATCAATCTAACCCAGGTGAATCACCTGGCACAACGATATGGACTCCCGATCGCGCCAATTCCCCTGCCAGATACCGGGGAAGGTATATTATACCATGAACACCGTTATTCGGTCGTCCTGGCAACGATTTTCTTGTTTCTCCTGATTGCTGTGTTGTTTTTTTTGCTACGGTATGACATTATGCCAAAAAGGAGTAACACATGATCCAGACACTGTTGTTATTATGTTCGATCGCACAAATAAAAACGGTCGTACCACAGCATCCGTGGAATATCGAGATCGTGACAAAAAAGACGCAGGAATATTTACTATTAACGAAACAAGAACCGATCTCTTTGACCGTAGAAGGACCAACCTACCTGCGGGTGTATACACGAATCCTGCTCCCGGATAAAACCCACGACGATCACCTGTACAAACTGATCCTGGCTGAAGGACCCATGGATGAACGCATCATCTCGTTCCAGACTACCCGGTCAACCGTGACCTCGGATAAACACGGAACTATGGTCAGCAAATGGCGCTCATTCTATATTGACGTGCCCGAAGGCATGAACACCTATACCCTGACGCACTGGGATTCGCCCAGGGATACGATACTCGTTCGCTTCGCGTACGAATCACCACAGCCATGGAATATCGTCCCGGCAACCGAATATACAACCATGCTTGAAATGATCGAAGAAGAACGGAGCACGCGATACTACGAACTGCAAAAGGATGACCGCGTGGCCGTCACGGTATCAGGACCGACCCGTCTGCGGATCACCGCACGGTTGAATTACGACGAAACGCTCTTTGGCGAGCAGAGTTTCACGCTTGGCGTTTCGGACAATGGCTCAGAAACCACCTTCCCGCTGAAATGCTATCGATCGGATACCCTCCACTATCAAAACAGAAGTGACATCGTACCATCAAATGCACGTACCGCGTATCTGACCATAGAAAGCGGTACGCACACGTTGGTCTTCTCGATGTATGGTACACTCGCAAAAAGCGCGGCGCTCCGTTTTGAAACTGCGCCATAATGATGATCGCCATTCTTTACTTCATCGCTTTATGGGACTACTCGTATGACTGCAGCATCAATGTCACCTACGATAATAATATCTTCAATTATTCACAGGATTATATCGATGATTTCATGGACCAGATCCGTCCGCACCGGTTCCCCTTTGAAACATATGACGACCTTTTTACGAACGTGGCTATGGATATCCTGATCAGAAATAAATTCCTCAAAGAACGTACAACCACGCTCAACCTGGGGGTTCATCTCTGTCAGTATGCGATAAATGAACAAAAGGACTTTCAGCGACTCACGGTTGGTTTACGCCAGTCTTTCGGTTCGTGGGCTCTCAAAGGATCTTACCGCATCATCCCGCGATACCTGATCCGATACTACCATGATCCAAGGAGCACGTATATGGACTATATCCCTTGCAACGTCAGATATCACACCCTGACCGGCAAGATCACGCTACCCAGGATGGCGAGTTTTTCCCCGGCGCTCATGTACCACTATTCGATCGATGATTATGTGGAAGCCTTTGATATCTACGATGCCCGTGCGCATGCTATCGGTCTTCAGGCCACGATCGAACTGTCCAGAACACTCCAGATGGACGTCGGGTACGACCTGAAGTCTTCATTCCTTGATACGATCGCGGCCACCGGGCCATTGGATGATGAGGAAGTACCGGATGGCGCATACCTCCAGCAGACGTTCGAAGCCGGGATTGAACTGCACGGCCCGATCATGCTCCCGCTCTCTATCATCATCGGGTATCGTTATACGTTCCGGAACTACCGAACTGACGACCCTGATGACAGAATGCATTTTGGCCGGCGAGACCACCAGCATGGGCTTTCGCTCAACGCCGAGCTGAAAGTTCGAAGCGGGATCGTGCTTTCTGCCGGCTTTTCCCACGGCCTCCGCAATGCAACATCAGAGGTATTCCCGGAGATCAAAACGATCAAGAATTTTAACCAAAATCGTATATGCGCAGGTCTGAAGTTCTATTATTAGGAGAATACATGAAAATACAAAAATTCCAAAAAATAAACAATTTTAGAATAAAAATTCTAATTTCTATGATCGCGGTGTGTGGTACCTGCTTGTTGATATGGTGCGGGCGTCCTGAACCAGATGAACAGGCGACCTATACGATCCTGAGCACGTGCCAGCTACCAGGATATGCCGAAGATATTGATATTTCAGGCAACTACGCGTACATTGCCAATGGGCAGGCCGGCCTGCAGATCATCGATATTTCAGATCCTGAGTCCACGGTTCTTGTCGGCGAATACATAACAGGAAAGAGTGCCCAGGGTGTGGCAATGCGAGACAGCCTGGCATTTATTGCAACCGCATCAGGTAATGGGCTCGCGATCGTCGATATCAAAAATCCTGCTGCGTGCTCGCTCCTCGGCTCTGATCCCGGGTATACCGAGTACAAGGTCGTTGCGCCGTCAGATACGTTTTATGTCTACATTGCCGCGCTTGATTTCTTCATTATTGAAAACTGCAGTATTCCCCAGTATCCATACTATGACCAGCGCGTGAGCACGCCCGGTGATGCACGCGGGATTTATGTTGACAATTCGCTCGCATTTGTCGCGTGCGAACAAATGGGGCTGTATATTTACTATGCAGCCCGTCCAGACAGCGACGTTTACCTTGTCGGTTCGATCGATACACCTTCGAATGCCCAAAATGTGTACGTATCAGAGAATCTGGCGTATGTAGCAGACGGACGGGGCGGATTGATCATCATTGACATCATTGATCCGGCTGCGCCGTTCATTGCGGGAATATACGATACGCCGGAATACGCCAATAACGTCCATGTACTCAACGACCTTGCCTATGTCGCAGACGGGGAGGGGGGAATTCAGATCATAGATATCTCCGATCCTGCGGATCCTGTTCTCTATGGAGTGATCGAGACATCGTATGCCAGTGATGTCATGGCATGCGACAGCCTCGTGTACATTGCGGATCGCGACCTCGGATTGATCATCGCGACCGAGGAAAACGAATGATCCTGATCCTTGCCGTTGTCGGCCTGGTCCACAATAACGATCCGGTCAATATCATCGCATCTTCTTCATCTGAGGTCATATTCGAAGTCGTGTTCGACCAGCAAAAGGCTGATGAAAACACACCGATAACGCGGTTCATTATATCTGACGCCATGCCTGGATATGCATACGAGGTCATTGAGGAAATACCAGCACAACATACCGACAATTTCGATCCCACAATCGAACCGCTCATGATCAATCAACCGATCCACTTACAAGGACACACTATATATCCTGTTCACATATTCCCTTCTTATATAAAAAATAACATTACTTCAAATATAAAAATCATTAAAATACGTGTTTTTTCGATACAAACAAAACCTATTTTCGAACTTACCCCGGCGTTCGTACAAGCATTCCAGGGACTTATTCTCAATCCCTGCATAACATCCGACAATAAACCTCAGGGGTATCTCATCATCGTACCTGACGCCCTGTATAATGATGTTCTCCCGCTTGCCCGCTGGAAAGAAAAAAAAGGATGGTATGTTGCTGTTGCTACCCTGTCCCAGACTGGCAGTACTCCAGCATCGATAAAAAACTACATCGCTAATGCTTATCATGATACGATCTCCCTTGAATACGTGCTGCTCATTGGTGACCATGGTCTCTTGCCTGCATACTCGACCATAACGCCGGTCAGCTATACGGACCATCCTTATTCGCTCATTGAAGGCAATGATATTTTAAGTGATGTCCTGCTCGGCCGCCTTCCTGCCGCGAATACGACAGAACTTTCGACCATGGTTGCCAAGATCCTCGGCTATGAGATTGATCCTTATATCATTGATCCTTCATGGTTCAAACGTGCTCTTGTTGTCGCCGCGAATTACCCGATCGCGATCATGACCACCCCGATCCCGACGAAGCGGCTGATCCGCGAACGCATGCTCGACTATGGGTACAATGCTATTGACACGGTATTCTATCCACCGAGCTCCGGGAGTGCAGAAATCACCGCGTCCATTAACCAGGGTGTCGGCTTTATCAATTACCGGGGTGGTGACGCTGATCCAGATGGCTGGATACACCCGAATTTCCATAACACCGAAGTAACAGGCCTGTCAAACGGGTGGAAATTGCCCATTGTCACCAGCATTGTCTGCCTGAACGGCAACTTCGGTTACGCTACGTGCTTTGGCGAGGCATGGCTCCGCGCTGGTAATGCAGTTAATCCACGCGGCGCCGTGGCATTCTTCGGCGCCTCAGCGGCGACCACTTCGAGCCGGTGGAACAACTGCCTGGATATGGGTATATATTATGGTGTCTTTCATGACAAGATCACGCTGCTCGGACCTGCGCTATACCGTGGAAAACTTGAAGTATTCATGAACTTCCCTCTTGATACGACCTGGGCGTCCGGTACATCATTTTATTTCCACACCTACAACCTGCTCGGCGACCCATCCCTTGATATGTGGACAGCCATTCCTGACACCTTTGTAGTCACTCACAACGCCTCTCTGCCGGTTGGCAGCAGCATCATGACGGTTCAGGTCCGTAATGCTGCCTCCCAGCCGGTCGAGAACGCCCTTGTCAGTTGCTATAAAGAAGATGAGGTCAAGGTGGTATCGTACACTGATGCATCCGGCAATGCTTCTTTCACCTTCCGAACAACAATTGCGGACAGCCTGTTTGTAACAGTGAGCGAACATAATTTCAAACCATACTGCGGTCACTGTATCATCACGAGCAACACCGTGTACGTAGGATACGACAGTCATACGATCGATGATTCCGGAGGGAACAACAATGGTGCGTTGAACCCTGGTGAACCTATTGACCTTGCTATTACACTTCGCAACTATGGTACTTCGACGACCGCGACAAACGTCAATGCGATCTTGCGAACGAACGATCCCTACATCACAATCACCGATTCATCAAAGTCCTATGGTTCAATCACACCAGGGAACATTGCCACGGCAAGTCCTTTTTCATTCACTATTTCATCAAATACGCCCCATGATCATCCAGTCGTATTCACGCTCGCGATCACATCCTCTCAAGGAAATTGGGATGCCGGGCTGACGATCCCGGTACAAGCTCCCTTGTGTGCGTTCCTGCGCGATCAGATAATCGACGGCAACGGAATCCTGGAACCCGGAGAAACAAGCGATATGACGATCACAATCAAGAACATCGGGGCATTAAGCGGACAGAATACGTCGGGCGTACTACGCTCCCATAATACTGCCGTCGTGGTGACCGATGCAAACGGGAATTTTGGCACGATCGCGATCAATGATTCCACAACGAACTCAGGTGATCCCTTTACAGTGAGTGCGTCAGCCAATGTATCGCCAGGTCATCCTATTAAGATGAGCGCGATCATATCCTATGCTAATTGCTCAAAGACTGATACATTGCTCTTTGAATTGATCATCGGTGAAGTCGTAAGCATTGCCCCGACCGGTCCGGACGACTACGGGTATTTTGCTTATGACAATACTGACACCGGTTGCGACGAATGCCCGATATACAATTGGATCGAAATCGATCCTTTATTCAGCGGCCCTGGTGATTCGTTGTACCTGGAAAACGACCAGACTAAGACCATTGCCCTTCCTTTTGCATTCCAGTACTATGCTGCGGATTATAACAGGATTTCCATCTGTTCCAATGGATATATCGCCATGGATTCGACCTGGGTCGCAGACATGTACAACTGGCATATCGGCGCAGCGGGCGGTCCGCCCCTGCTCATCGCCCCGTTCTGGGATGACTTTGACCCGAACGCGACAGATTCGAGCGGGCGGGTGTGCTATTGGAACGACGCATCGAACCATCGGTTCATTGTCGAGTACTCGCGTGTCCAGCATATCCACGATCCAACAAATCCCACACCAGCGGAACTTCAAACCTTTGAAATCATACTCTATGATCCCCAGTACTGCCCGACTCTTACCGGCGATGGCGAGATTATTTTCCAATACTACGATATTACCAATGATGATATATGGCACAACTATGCAACCGTAGGCATCGAAAATGTCGACCACACGATCGGCCTTGAATACTCCTATGCCAACGAGTATCCGAACTCAGCTGCTGTACTGACTGATGGACGGGCGATAAAATTCACCACTGATCCGCCTGATACGTTTCCTGGAGTATTGGAACACGGTGAACACGCAGCAGCCGGATACATGATGGAGGTATACCCGAATCCGTTCCGGAACGAACTGAGTATCGCATATCATGTAGGACATAATGCGCATGACGTAACAATACACATCTACGACATTACCGGTCGACTTGTTAGGCTTTTCTCTCTGCCTACTGCTTACTGCGCACTGCCTACGGTTTTATCATGGAATGGTACGGACAAACGTGGTATACCACTCCCCCAGGGCGTTTATTTCATCCATATGCGTGTTGAAGAACAAGACCTTCATACAAAAGCCATTCTATTGCGCTAATCTTGACATGGCCAGAAAATAACTTACCATTGAAGTACAAGGAGGTAATAATGAGAATCCTGATGCTTATTCCATTTGTTTTCACACCACTCATTGCCCAGCACAGTTATCACGGCGTTGCGCTTGCACCGGACAATCAACACGGATGGGTGGCGTGCATTGATACCGCGCTCATTTTTCACACCACGGACGGCGGTGCGTCATGGTTTGAACAGGCACCGGACTCCAATGCCCGGCGCTTCTTCGATATCACCTGCATAGACCAATTTACAGCATGGACGTGCGGGGTCCTTGGAGAGATCGAACACACGGATAATGGCGGACTCGATTGGATACGGCAGACCGAAGGCCTGTCAAAATACGCCACGCGCCTTGAATTTATTGACCAGAATCACGGCTGGGTCGTATGCGGTGACGGCGCAATCGGCAGAACCGATAACGGCGGATCGTACTGGGAGCAAATCTTCATTCCCTGGTACAGTGCAGAACTGTATGGCGTTTCCTTTCTGAACCAGTACGACGGATGGATCGTTGCCGGGTACCCGGATTCAATTCTCCCGGGTCAGGGGCTCATCCTTAAATCAACGGATGGTGGAGTGAACTGGGATTCTTTGCTTCAGGTAACCGGCTTCGAGGATTTCTTTGACGTACACTTTTTCAATCTGCTCGACGGTATCGTGATCGGCGGCGATGAAAGCGACACCTCAGCGCTCATCTGGACAACAACGAGTGGAGGCCTGACATGGACTCCGGTTACACCACCGGTGAATACCTATTACTTGCGCGCGCTGGATTTTGTTAATGATAATAATGGATGGGCAGTCGGCCGTTTCGGTACGATCATCCATACGACCGACGGTGGCGCTTCCTGGACATTCCAGACGAATCCCGCGACAACAACCTTGTTCGACGTGGATTTCTCTGATAACGACCATGGTATCGCATGCGGTCAGGACATCATCCTCTACACATTTGATGGCGGGCAGAACTGGCATGGCGTAGGAGTTGAGGAACATAATGTTTCTACGATGCAACAAACGCGTGTTACCACCTACCCTTCTCCGGTCCGGAGCGAAGTACTTATTGCGTACAGCATAGAGCATATTGCGCAGAACGTGACGATTGGCATATACGATATTGCCGGTTGTGTGGTGAAATCTTTCCGCCTTACGCCCGACGCCTTACGCACCGCGCGTGTAACCTGGGATTGCACTGATCATGCAGGTCAGCCTGTACCAGCCGGGGTTTATTTCGTGCACATTCCTCTGGATGGTCAGAAATTGATCTCAAAGGTGACGGTGATCAAGTAACTTATGATCTGCCGGATGATACTATCCCGTTTCACAGGTTTTTCACACCATCGGGTTATACTACCATGATGATAAAACACATATACGCAGTAGTATTTATCCTGATCGGGTGGTGTACAGCACAGACCGGTGCCCGGTATCTTATCATTACCCATGACCGCTACTATGATGCGATCCAACCCCTTGCCGCCTGGAAAAACGAAAAAGGCGTAAAAAGCAAAATCGTGTGTCTATCAGAGACCGGAGCCGACTCGACCCAGATCAAAAACTACATTATGAATGCCTACGCTACATGGGAGATCAAACCTGAATACGTACTGCTCGTTGGCAATGATAATGAAATCCGGCAGGTTCGCTATACCCATCCGCTCGGTGATGTCTATACTGACAATTACTACACCAACATGACTGGCGATTTCCACAACGAGATCATCCCGGGCCGTTTATGGGTGTACGACACGCTCCACGTTCAGACCATCGTTACTAAGATACTCGCCTACGAGAAAAACCCCTGGTGTCAGGACACACTGTGGTTCCAGCGCGGCGTGACGATCGTCAATGAAGATGAAGACAGCCTCCCGGCTGATTCGGTATACTGGTCTGATACACGTTACGCTCGCCAGTTGATGCAGCAAGCAGGGTTCGAGTACATCGACTCACTCGCCCAGAGTTTCGGCGATGATAGCATAGACATACTTAACGCATGTAATCAAGGGTGTTCATACATCATGTACCGTGGTGTCGGATTCTATATATGGGACTGGCCATTCATGGGGTTATGGATTGACTTGTTTAATAATGGCTGGATGACGCCGATCATTATTTCCGCAACCTGCGCTACGGTGGAAGGGATCGGCTATACATGGCTGAACCTCGGTACGCCTGAGCAGCCGCGCGGTATCGCCGGGTTTTTCGGAACAACCACCGCGCTGTACCACGCCGCGGAATTCAGGAGTGCCCTTGCCCGCGGTACGCTCTCTGGTATATTCAATGACAAACAGTGCACCCTGGGCCGCGCGGCTGAATACGGACGGCAGGGTTATGTCGATATGTTCAATGATTCCCTTGAGTACAACAGCTGGACCTGCCTTGGCGATCCGGATATGCGCTTATGGACTGCTGTGCCGCGCTCGATCACAGTAGCCCATGATACCATCCTGTGGTCCGGCACCCCGCCGGACACGATCCGCATCCAGGTTTCTGCTGGTGCCGTACGTATCGACAGCGCGCTCGTATGTATCACGTCCGATCGCGATACGACCGTTCACCACTATGATTACACCAACAGGTATGGACAGGTCATGTTCATTGATACGCTTTCTATCCCGGGTGATTCTGTCCGTGTGACAGTGACCGGACGGAATCTTCTACCCTATCAGAGGGCTATTGCGGTGCACTATGCGGGCGGTGCCCACATCGCGCTCCGGCGCTTCACGCTCGATGATTCACTCGGGGGCAATAACGACGGCGTTGCCAATCCCGGGGAGGAACTGGAAATACCGGTATGGTTGATGAACTGGGGCGATTCTACCGCTTACGGGGTATCCGCGTATATTACATATGGCCAGCCTGACACGTTCACCACGCTCGACGATACGGTCAAATCGTTCGGTCCCATACCTGGCCTGGATTCCGTCTATTCTTCTGCCGACGGCTACAATATCACGATCGATCCAACATGCCCTGATTCCTATCTTGTCAACCTGCACCTCATGATCACGGATACCACATCAGCATCGTGGGTATCCAGCATCCTGATCGATATACATGCACCCAATTTGGAATATATCGATTATACGTTCCCCGGCACATACAAATATGTACCCCTTGGGGACACATCCATCCTCCTCATGACCATTATGAACACCGGGACGTACAAAGCGGACACGGTAACGGCGTTCCTGCGATGCGCGGATACGAATATCGTCTTTCTCGACTCGATCGCTTCGTTCGGGACCATTGCGCCGGGTGCATATGGAACGAACCAGGCAGATCCGTTCGCGATCCTCGCCAGCACGCAGCAGGCTCCGGGCACTGAGATTTCTGTCTCCTGCGAGGTGCGATCCGGCGTGTATATTGACACGATATCCTTTGCGATCTATGCCGGGCAGCGCGATTACTATGTCTGGGATCCGGATCTGAACCATTCAAGTGGTCCGGTTATCGATTCCTTGCTCGGTTCCCTGCGCTTCAATGGAGATTACAGCGCGGACGTGCTCCCGGCGGATGAATTCCTCTCGATCTACAAAACCATGTTCATCTGTCTCGGGGTGTATCCATACAATTATGTTGTCACGGACAGCAGTTGGGAAGGCCCTGCGGTTCTTGAATATCTTGAGATTCTCAATGGAAAAGTGTATATGGAGGGCGGTGATGTATGGTATGCAGACCCGCACTACAACCATGGATTCTTCTTTTACCCCCTGTTTGAGATTAATCCGGTCAGCACGAGCGTTGGTCCGCTGTCGCATCTCAATGGCATTGACAGCACCTTCACAAATTCAATGACTTTTTTGTGTGACGGCGAATCCAACTCGATCGATCGGATCGAGCAACTGGGTATGGGAAGAAGCATTTTTGTAAAAACAGAGAATACTTTTGGGATCGGTGTTGCGGCATATAACCGCTCTGTCGGGCTTTCTTTTGAATTGGGATCGCTCGAAAATTCCACTCCCCCCTCGACGAAAACCGTCCTGATCGATTCGATCATGCAATATTTCGGCATACCGCCGACCGGGATATACGAATACACGATGCACGATTACCCGGGGAGATTGTTATTGGAAGTATATCCAAATCCATGTCTGAACAGCGTGAGCATAAAATTCCAACTTCCCCATAACAATAGCCAAATCGCGATTTACGACATTACCGGCCGTTGCGTGAAGTCATTTTCTCAGCCTGCAATTTACAGCTCAGTACCTACGATCCTGTCCTGGGACGGTACTGACGACCTTGACCGCTACGTACCCCAGGGCATCTACTTTATCCGAGCAATAACAAATGGACAGACTATGGTCCGTAAGATCGTTTTTCTTCGCTAAACGAACTCAAGATCACCCTTGCTTAATGACCGGCTGTCATATATAATTGACCACTATTATGTTACTTATATTCTTCCTCCTGAGCATTGATGCCCGTTACCACACACTTGCTGAAATCGGCGTTGAGCTCGATACCCTTGCCCGCTGCTATCCTGCGATAACCGTCCTTGATACACTCGGGTATTCAACGACTGATTCTCTCCCTATTTTCGCCTTTAAAATTTCGGATAACGCGGGCCAGCGCGAGGACGAACCACGTGTACTCTATGTCGCATGCCATCACGCTGAAGAGATCCTGGGGATCGAAATCTGCATGTACATGATACAGGACCTCCTTACTCGTTACGGGAGCGACTCCACCGCAACGTACTGGATCAACAACCGCGAAGTATGGTTTGTGCCACTTCTGAATCCGGAAGGACATGATGTCGTGATGCGGGGCATCGATACAACCTGGCGTAAGAACAAACGTGATAATAACGAAAATGGTGTTTTTGATCTTGATTGTGATGGCGTTGACCCGAATCGGAATTATGATTTCCACTGGGCAGCAGGCGGAAGCACCACTCCCGGATCCGAATACTACCGCGGTCTTTTTCCATTCTCGGAGAACGAAACCCGGGTGGT
>JAFGPO010000087.1 GCA_016936155.1 Caldifarciminota bacterium | reverse complement strand
TATACCCCGCACCTTGTTCTTCTCATGTTTTTGAAGGATCCTGGGACTTTCTGTAGGTTCTACAAACACATCTAACGCATTGCACAATGCGTATGTAAAACAAGGTGCGGGGTTCAGCAAATAAGACTCCATCACTTAAGTCTCACACTCACAACCTCCCCATCCTTGACAAAAATCCATTAAACAGTAATATTATATATGAAGAGGGTGAATATCACTATACTATTCCTGCTTATTTCCCTGTTTCTCAACGGTTTGACGCTGAACGATGTATACCACAGCCCGAATAATATCTTTTACGTTAATCCCTCTATCCACGAGGTGAAGGTGCGCCTCAAGCAATCGAGCCCAACACAGATTCATGTCTATGTCGATACGATCCCTATTGCCATGTCCTCGGTATTTCGTGAGGATTCATACGAATACTATGCCGCAACTGTTCCAGGCATCAATGTGGGCGCGTCCTACTACTTCACTGTCACAACGGATCAAGGGACTCTGCGAATCCCCCAGATTGGAGAGTTCACAGCCACGGTCCCGGCGTTCACAACTCCATCCTGGGCCCACGGGAAGATCTACTATTCGATCATCCCGGACGGGTTTTCTAACGGGGATCCGACAAACGATCCTGAAGATAAGCGATCGTGGGGTTCCGAGCCTCATCAGTGGCAGCCGTACGGCGGGGACCTTGTCGGCATCAGGAATAAAATCGCATACATCGAATCACTCGGTGTCGATATAATACTGCTTGAACCCATATTCATCGCGGAGTCAAATCATAAATTTAATCCCCGGGACTACGCATTGATCGACCCGCATCTGGGTGATACGATCGCACTCAAAAACCTGATCAATGAAATCCACCGGCGGAGCATGAAGATCGTCTGTACAATGCCGTTCAGCCATACGGGTATGGAATTCCCCACGTTCGAGGATATAGAAAAAAACCAGGCTGAATCCAAGTATCTCGATTGGTACCGTATTACAGCTTTGCCGATCAGAAAATCGCCTCCGACCTATGAGTGCTGGCTCGATGACCCTGAGTTCCCGAAACTGAATCTGAGCAATGCACAGGTAGCGAACTACCTCCTCGGATACCTGGAATACTGGAAACACTTTGGATTCGACGGCTTCTTCATAGGTGAAGACAGTATCCTCGATCCGACGTTCATACAGACCCTGCGCACAAACTTGAAGCTGCGGTATCCAGACATTCTTTTAACCGGCTCAGACCGCCGGCTCGTGTCCGGCAGCGGTCTTGACGGGTGCTACAACAGAAAGCTTACTGATCTTCTCACCGCGTACTTCATCAATCGTTCGATACCAACGAGCGAGTTCGATCGCGGGGTCCGGAAAATCCTGTTCTTCAATCCCCAGCAGGTAAACAACATTAACCTGATCCGCGTTTCCGATTACACAACGCGCCGGTTCTGTCCGAATCCTGCGCTCCAGGCAAACCTTTACGTATTCATGTTGACCATGCCGGGCTCGCCAACAATCCTGTTTGGTGATGAAGTGGGCATGACCAGATCGATATGGCTCAATTGCGGCAGTTTTCCATGGAACGAATCAGACCAGAACCGAACCCTGCTTGAAACAATACGACGTCTTATCAAGATACGGAAAGAACATCCGGAATTTTCCAGTACTGCGTTCTACTCGCTGTATGCGGACGATATACACCAGGTCTATGCGTATGATCGGGGCGGTATCATCGTTATCATCAATAGCAGTGATAAAGAAACATTCATTGAACTCCCGGCGTGGAGCGGCGTGTACGGTGATGTGATCACGGGAGAGAAGAAGACCGCATACAACCAGCGGTTGCGTTTGACTATCGGACCGCAGACATACCAGATCCTGAAGCGTGAATTTTGAATTGCGATCCGCCTTTGAACCCAAAGGCGATCAACCACAGGCGATCGAAGCGCTTGTCCAGGGAATACGCAGGAAGATTCCCTTCCAGACCCTGCTCGGGGTAACCGGCTCAGGCAAAACGTTCACGATCGCGAATGTGATCGAGCGCGTGCAAAAACCAACCCTGGTAATATCACACAATAAAACGCTCGCTGCCCAACTCTATGGTGAGTTCAAGCAGTTCTTCCCGAATAATGCGGTCGAATACTTCATATCGTACTATGACTACTATCAACCTGAAGCCTACGTGCCTGAAACCGATATATACATTGAAAAGGATGCTTCGATCAATGAGGAGATCGAGCGCCTGCGTCTGCGGGCAACATCTGCCCTCCTCACCCGCGCTGACGTGATCATCGTCGCTTCGGTCTCATGCATCTATAATATCGGCTCCCCGGATGAGATGAAGGAACTCGTAGTGCACGTAACCAGATCAGCGCCCATGCCGCGCGAAAAGCTGCTCAACGGCCTCGTTGCCATACAATATGCACGCAATGACATCGCATTTACGCGCGGCACGTTCCGCGTCCGGGGTGATACGGTTGACGTCCATCCTGCTGACGAAGAATACGGAATCCGCATCGACTTATTCGATGATATGGTCGAGAACATTCATATATTCGATACCAC
>JAFGPO010000086.1 GCA_016936155.1 Caldifarciminota bacterium | reverse complement strand
GCCGACTCGTTCGGATCCAATATCCCGTTGCCGTTGCCGTCATTCGTCACCACCACGTCCACATACCCGAGCACCGGCGCATACACGATGATGGTTGGATAGGTGATCCAGGTGCTGTCATGGATATCAGTGAACGCAAGTTCGAAATTCATTGCGTGTCCATTCGGGCAGTTGCTGGCAACAGCGAATTCATAATAAGGATTGGAGAGTGAGGAATCATCCGGCGCGATAGTACCATACCAGCTGGAATCGACCGTGATCGTAACATAGGGATCTGATTCAGAGAGCAGTCCATACACGCTGGTTGCCGGATCACTTCCGACGTTCTTCGCGTATGCACCGAAATCAACTGATTCACCGGGGTTGACCTGTCCATCGCCGCCCGAATCATTGATGATCGTTTTTCCGAGCGTTACCCATGGACCGGTCGCGGCCGTCACGAGCGCGTACCCTTCATACGGTATGTAGTTATGCTTTGTAACAGTGATGAACATCGTATCCCCGGGAGTGGTCGGTGAAATACTGAGCGCAGCCTGACCTGAAACATTGGTATATGCGGCGACATGGACTTCAGGTGACTGGGCCGGTATCCAGCAGCACACAAGCGCGTCCTGGAGGGGTGTTCCGCCGTCAAAGGCGGTTACCGCATAGTTGACCGCGCCCGGGAACACGATCGGATCATGGGTGATGGTCATAGTCATGGGAGCTTCGGTCCACAGGTCAAGAGACGGATCTCCGAGCACATGATATGCTTCATAGTAGTATTGTTTCATGGATGATGATGAATTATAGACGCCATCATACATGCCGTCTTCAGTGAAACGGCCATGTTCATAGATCCCATCGGCATACACCGCTTCATACCACTCGCGCTGGAGCCAGTCATCTTCATCCCAGTACGTTGAGGGGCATGATCCGTAGTACCCGACCGCGCCCCCGTTCTGCTTGCGTATCCAGGATTCTCCACCGCACGGGTTCGTGCTTGACCCAAAATTGTTTGCAAGGCAGCAATGACCCGTTGCAATGGTCAGACGGTCACCATTGGTCAACTGGTTCACGTTGGTCACTGTGAATTGAGGGCCGTCATGCCATCCATCATCACTGCCATGTCCGGACATGGTCGTGAGAATGCGGCCGGCATTGACATTATCGGCCACGTCCTGGGTTGTGGCTCCGTAGGTCACTTCATAGAGTTTGTGGGTCGTATAGCCATGCGGATCCATGAACGTACTCGTGCAGTAATTGTGCGTACCTTCACTCACCGTGTAATTATCATTGCCCGCAAGAAACGCGCAGTCTTTGAACCAACCTGACGGCAGGTTTGCTTTCTGATACTTGAGGATCTTTTCGACGGCAGTCGTGATATGGGCGCTTGATTCGACTGACAGGCGTCCGTGGAAGATATCCGGGAGATACCCGGAACCGTCGGTTTCCGCATAGTACAGATCAGTGTTCTTTCCTGAAGCACTGCCAACCGGTGCGGGCATATAGCCGCCATTGACATCCCCGACCAGGAGCAGGTAACTCGGCTCTGGACTCTGCGCATTGATGTAGGTTTCAATGCCGGATGTGGTCCATGAGCTGATGGTATCCTGGTTGGCAACTTTGACAATGAATCCTTTTTTCTTAAGCCATGCGGCAAGATTGTTCACCTGAGTTTGGAAATTATTATGGGTGATGATCAGGTAGTGGATCGGTAAGGGGAGCACATCATCAAGGTCATACAGGTCGTAGTTGAGGATACGCGGTTGCAGGAAATCTTCGAATACCGGTGAGTAATCCTTTTGTACCCGCTGTTGCGTCTGGGCGTAGTCACCGCCGGGGAATGTGATCTTGACCACGATCTCAGAATAGCAACGCACGATACCCGTGACCGGGTTATACTGGATTGGTACGATCTCGAGCAGAGCAAGACGGTGTCCCCGCATGATATCATCATTTTCCACGCGCGCAATAGTGAATGGATAAAACGCATCGTGTGAATAGGCGCGTTCATCCAGGGTGAATACTGGCTTTTCTCCGGGCATTTTCAAGACCGGTTCGAGCACCGGCATGACCCGGTTCTGACCATTGATCGATTGAAGTGTTCTGTCCGTGTAGCTGCTGTGCAGTATTTCTATGTAAATATCAGCATTGATCGGTACACCGATGGTTTGTTTCACTGCGGGTAAGCAGGGGAGACCGGTTCCGCCAGTGTGATATGCATGGGGAATGCTTAAAAGGGAGAAGAGTTCGTTCGGTGCATTGATCATGTGCGACGTTTGCACGGTGGTGAGTTCGCATCCTGGAATCACGATCCGAAGCGTGGCTTCATTCAAAGAGGAGGAGAGGAGGATGACTTCCGCATCGCCGTAGTTCGTGTTATCGAAATGGATCCAGTCCGCATTCGTAAACAGTGGTACGAGACTGAAAACCAACACACCAATACAGGAAACTGTTTTATTGTGCATAGTGCCTCCTTGCGCCAATATCTATATGGCGTTTTTTCTGTGTCATGAACAAATAACTAGATTTAAGTCTCGTTTATCAGACCTGTAAACGTATATATATGTGTATAGTATAAAGTTCACTCTTACTATATAATAATTACTATAACACAATTGTCAAGGTTTAAGATTCCCTGACCATAGGCCTAACGCAGCGCCAAGTCCGTACGGAGGGGGGCCCAACAGGGGGGTATAAGCATAGGAGGTGTCTCATTGGACCTCCCTCCAAGATTTGGTCTTATAAATATTACTACTTGTTTATATAATTATACGAACCATGGAAAAGGTGTCAAGGCGTATGAGTGGTGACCGCTATCGCTGCAACGTCTGGAGCTGTGAGCGTTCGTGTTCAAGGAAGAAAAGTATTTCTGCGCTTGCCGGATTGATCGAATGAGCCGTTTCCATGGCTTTGAGCATGTCGTCAAGTTGACCGCGGTTCTTGAATATCAGGGCGCTCAAGAAGTACTGTTGTGCAGCAATGTATTGTCTCAATTTCAATGTGTCAGGTACACCATGGATAATCGTGGTCGGCTCGATGCGCCAGCAGAGCATTTGATAGAGGTTGTTATCCCAGTTGCTCTTGGTTGTACTGGCCGGAGAAAAGAACTCGAGATATGGATGGTCATCCGTATTGAGCGGACCGGTGCCTGCGAACGCCCGGGCCGCGTGTTCATCAAGGATCAGCGAACACGCCAGATCATAGGGGTCATAGATAATATTGTCATTAACCCTATGGAGAATCCCTGTCATTTCGTCAAAATCAAGGTGTTGTTCATGAAGCGTGCCCACCATGACCGCATGGGCATGGGCCAGCCAGAACGTTGCGTGAGGGAATACCGAGATGAAGGTCCGGATCACCATTTTGAATTCGTGCAAAGATAGCTTATGAAGCGGCAGATACTGACATACGACTCCACCGGTTGCGAGCCGGCTTTTGCAGAGTTCAAAGTATTCCCGAGTATACAGGTTATTGCAGCCAAGTGTCGGGTGGGTAGGATCGCATGATATGATATCATAGCGTGTCCCCGTTGCAAGCAGGTGGATCCTTCCATCTTCAGACAGGAGATGCACTTTTTTGTTGGCTATGATCCCCCGATTATAGGTGGTGAAGAAATGCGCCGCGTCAAACACCCCGGGGCATATTTCGACGCAATCGATCGATTCAAGATCATGCTGTGCGATTGAAGACGTAGTGATGCCAATGCCGAATCCAATGACACACGCCCGGTGCGCCGCCGGGTTGAAGAGGCAGGGCACGTGCCCCAGCATTTTTACGACTTTCAACGCATCGTAGGTCGTTCCGCACACGGCATTATTGTTGATATAACAGGCGCGTATGCCGGTATGCATTTCTTCAGTGACGATCACGGTACCATCGGATGTCTCTTTATAATAAAGTATTTGTTCAAAACGCAGGGTTGAGCGGGATAGTGACGGTGGCAGGATCATTGTATGCCGGAATCCGGCAATGAACAGGATCAGTGTACTGACAAACGCGCTGCCAAGGACCATGGTTGACCGCATTGACCATTTCGATCCCCGGTCCAAGCCAAGCGTAAGGAGTGCGCTGCCGCATATGAAAAGAGCGATGAAGCCGATACCCCGGGTAATGCCGGCGAGGGGGAGGAGTATGAGCGTGGCAACGATCGAGCCAGCAACACCGCAAAAGGTATTCACGAAATAAACACGGCCGATCCCCCGGGCGAGGTGTTCCACACGCCTGGCGTACATGTGGCACAGGAGCGGGAAAGTAAGCCCCATCACGAATGCAGGGATAAAGAAGAGGGTAGCAGAAATGAGGATCCCGGGCAGTGCGACGCGGAGTAACGGGATCGCAAGGAGATCTCTTATCCAGAACAGGAGGACCGGGAGACGGTTAAGTGAGATCAGTGCGGCAAGGGAATAGCCGCCGATCACGAGCTGGCCTGTTGCCAGCAACCACAGGTGTGCTTTGCGATGCATCCAGCGGAAGTAAATGAAACTGCCGAGACTGACCCCGACCAGATAAATGATGAGCACGTTCGTTATGCTATACGTTGAGTTCGTGACATAGGTCCGCAGTACTCTCATCCAGAGGATTTCAAAGGCCAACGCGCAGAAACCAATGATCCCGGCAATGACCAGAAGCAGGGTTGCATTGCCATGGGTCGTTCGAGGGTTCTTCCTCGCCAGCGGTTTTGATACGGGGATGATCTCATAGTGAAAGGATGCGGGGAAAACGATAACGAGCAGTCCGGCACTTGACGTGATGATCATGGCGACGAAATGGGTGAAGGTATGGCCCAGTACTGGAATGAGCACATAGGCGGTAAGCAGCGCGCCGATGATATTACCTGTTGTATGAAGCATATAGAGCCGGCTGATACCTTTGCCGATCTGCTCCCGGCGCGCGACATACATACGGCCGAGTAAGGGAAGTATCGCTCCCATAAAAAAGGTTGGAAGGATCATGAGGATGAAAGAGATGACCACGGTGACACCCAGGGGATTCCCCTGGAGAGCAAACCAGTGGCGGAGGATCGGATACAATCGGCTTGCCGGGTGGGTTGCCGCGAAAACGATCAGAGCACCGAGTACGGTACCGAAGTTGCACAGCGCGAACATGCGTACGGGATAATGGGTACGATCCGCTTGACGACCGAAATAGAGACTCCCTAATCCCATCCCCATCAAGAATACCGCGATGACAACGGCGAGAGCGAGCGTCGTTGTTCCGAACAGAAGCGCGAACATACGCATCCACAGGATCTCGTATATAAATATAGAAATTCCGGTCAGGAGTGCAGCGAAAAGGATAAGCGGGCGTCTGTGTAAGGAGTTAGAAGTGTACACTGATTTACGTGGCTTAAAAAAAGGTTGGGTCGTCACAGGCGCATGAGCACGCCACTCCAAGTGAATCCGGCACCGAATGCCACCATGAGCACAAGATCCCCCTGTTTCACCCGCCCCTTCTGGATTGCTTCATCGAGGGCAAGGGGAATGGAGGCAGCAGAGGTGTTTCCATATCGGTCGATATTCACCGCTACTTTATCCATCGGAATGTGCAGACGTTTTGCCGTTGCTTCGATAATACGGATGTTTGCCTGGTGGGGTACCAGGAGATCCACCTGTTCAGGGGCGACGTTGGCGCGTTCGAGGGCTTTCAGCGCGGATTCGCCCATTGCCCGGACCGCGACCTTAAATACTTCATTGCCCAACATGCGGATCGTGTGAAGATGCTGGTCAACCGTTTCATGCGATGCCGGTCGAAGGGAACCACCTGCCGGCATGTTCAGCAGGTCGCCATACGAGCCATCCGAGGCAAAATACGAGGAAAGAATCCCCCGGTCTTCCTCGGTTTTTTTGAAAACTACTGCACCGGCTGCATCGCCAAACAGGAAGCAGGATGAACGATCTGTATAATCAGTGATCTTGGTGAGGCATTCTGCACCGAGCATCAGGACGTTATCATATCCGCTCTTAATGAATGTATCAACAACCCCAACTGCATAGAGAAATCCTGTGCATCCAGCTGCGATGTCGAATGACATGATATTACGCGCACCAAGTTTATTCTGCAGAACACATGCGGTACTCGGAAAATACATATCCGGCGTTGCGGTTGCAACGATGATCGCTTCGATATCTTTTGGTTCGATATTTGCCTGGGCAAGTGCTTTCCGTGAGGCGTCCAGGGCCAGATCGCTCGTTGCAGTCGTTCCTTCCACAACGTGGCGTTCCCTGATACCGGAGCGCGTGCGGATCCACTCATCAGATGTATCAATAATTGTCTCAAAATAAGCATTATCGAGGATCTTCGGCGGGACCGAAGTGCCTATGCCAGCAAGGTATGTTTTCATTTATGCGGTTCTCTCTCTGATCATAGAAACGATCTTATATTCAATACATATTTTACTGAATCGAATTGCGTTCTTCAAGGCTTGGGGGGAAGAGTGACCGTGGCAGATGATGACAATACCGTTGACGCCGAGCAGTATACCGCCTCCATATTCTTCATAATTGAATTTCGCTCTTAGTTCTTTGATCGCAGGTTTCACGAGGAATTGGCCGACGCGCTGACGTGCGACAGCATCAACTTCTTCCTGGAGCATGCGCCACAAGCTGTCGACCATGCCTTCGGAAAATTTAATAATAACATTACCGGTGAATCCATCGGTGACGATCGCGTCCGCGAATCCTTTCATGATATCATTGCCTTCGATGTTACCGATGAAGTTAAGATCGCTCTCCATGAGCATTTGATAGGCGCGCTTGCGTGTTTCATCCCCCTTCATGCTCTCGCTCCCGATATTGAGCAGACCGATCCGGGGATTTTTTTTGCCGGTAATGATGTTCGCGAGGATTGCACCCATTTTCCCGTAATTGTGGTAATCGATCGCCTTGGGGTAGATATTGGATCCAACATCGAGGAGCACTGAATATCCGGTCTCGACCGGCAGGGTGATCGCTAGACCGGCACGCGAGAGACCTTCGATCTTGCCGAGACTCACCATGCTGAAGCCGAAGAGCGCACCGGTATTGCCGGCGCTGACAACTGCATCGATATCGCCCTTTTTCAGTAAGTGCATGAGAACACCCATCGAGGAATTCGTCTTGTGACGTATCGCGACCGATGGTATCTCGTGCATGCCTATAACCTCATCGGCAAGCACGAACTCGAAACCAAGGGACAGTACTTCCTTTTCATGATCAGTCTTGCCGCACACCAGGATATCGGCAACTGGATCATCCTTTAAAAGGTGCAGTGCTTCAAGCTCATTCTGCGGAGCTTTGTCCGAACCCATAAGGTCAAATCCGATCTTCATGCGGTGTCTAGAGTGGTTGTACGAATGGCATTCGATACACTTTTTTCACTATCTGCTGTCATTATGGGACCACTACTATGTTTTTTCGGATTTCTCTTTTGGCGGCGCGACGATCTTGTCTTTATAAGCGCCGCACGTTGGGCACACCCGGTGCGATAGCTTTGGACTGTGGCATTTGGGGCATTCCGTATACTGGTACGAAGTCGCTTTGTACTGCGAACGCCGCTTATTCTTGCGCGCGTGCGAGTGTCGCCGTTTTGGAACTGCCATGTAACCTCCTTATTATTCTTTACTTGTATTCTTCCCTACGCGACGGATGGATAAAGGTCCATCGCCTTAAACCACTTGCGCAGCTGCGCCATCCGTTTTTTTGCATCATCAGGCAGGCGAAATGGTCGACCCCGGCAATCGAATATGAGGCCGACAAGGCCTCCTTGTGCCGTAATATCCATTGATTTCCCTTTGCCTTCTCCGATATTGAATCCTTTTTCTGGTTGCAAGGAGAGTTTCACTGTTTCGTTCTGCGGGAGGGGGATGAGCAGTATATCTCCGAATGGAACAATGCGTTCATCTTTTTTGCCATCATTATACTCGATCTGGACCGTCAGCGTCTTGCTGCCTTCCTTGCTTTCACCGACCGGGGCGATGCAGGTTCCTAGCGGTATCAGACAATCTTTAATGAATACTTCGGTCGCGGAACGTTCATGCACGGTCGAGAGTACACCGAGATGGGGCATCATGAAGATCGAATCAACGGCAAGGCGTGTCACGCCTTCCGGGAGGAACGCATCAATCATCATGAGTGCTGCTTGATTGCGCCGCGGTGCGTGTGAGAGCGCCCCGCCAGACCCGATGATGAGATTGCATATCATGAGATCGATTAAAGACTCACCGGTCATACTTTGGCTGAAGGCGTCCGAAATGGTGCGTTCCTGCTGAACGCCTTTGAGACCGACGGCCATGGATTTATGTTGTTCGAAAGCAAGGCGTAATGCTTCGCGCGCGATCGCTTGTTCGATCCGGAGATCCTCAAGCGTACTGGGTATCGTGGTCGGTCGGATCATTTTGTTCCGGATACGGTTACGCAGACTCCGTTCGTCGATGTCCTCCGGTATCCAGCGGATGATGTTCTCGATCCCCGCTTCTGCGAGGACATTGCTGATCGAATACGACATACCGAGATTCGCACTCACGGTTCGGTTAAAGATTTCATGGAATACTGAAAACACATCGGTCGTTGCCCCGCCGATATCTACGCCGATCGCTGAGATCTTTTCACGCTTTGCCACGGCTTCCACGAGGAGACCGACCGCGCCGGGTGTCGGCATGATCGGTACATCGGTCATTGCCATAAGGTTCTGGTAGCCTGGAGCATGCGCCATCACATGTTCCATGAACTGGTTATGGATCTTGTGCCGTGCCGGATCCAGATTCTCCCTTTCCAGCACCGGTCGAAGGTTCTCCACGATCACCAGGGAGGTTGTGTCCTTGAGGGTATTGAGAATGATCTCACGTGCATCCTTGTTCCCGGCATAGATCACGGGCAACTGGTATCCGGTGCCGAAACGGGGTCGCGGGTCCGCGGCCTTGATCAGCTCGGCAAGTTCGACAACATGTGAAATTGTACCGCCGTCGATCCCGCCGGAAAGCAAAATCATGTCAGGACGCAGGTTCCGGATCCGCTCGATCTTTTCATGGGGGAGGCGACCGTCGTTCGAAGCGATCACGTCCATCACGATCGCTCCTGCGCCAAGGGCTGCGCGTGCGGCACTTTCTGCGGTCATGGTAAGGACGACCCCGGCGACCATCATCTGCAGTCCGCCTCCAGCCGATGAGGTGGAAACATAGAAGTCAACGCCTCTTTTTCCGTCAATGCCTTTAATGACCCGTTCTCCGTCAAGGATCGTGCACTGGGACAGTTCCTCTACTTCCCGTACCGCATTAAGTACGCCTTTTGTGACATCTTCGTACGGTGCTTCGACTGTAGTCGGTGCTTCACCGCGTACGACAAGTCGATACTCATCGCCGCGTTTTTCGATCAGGATCGCTTTCGTCGTCGTACTGCCGCAGTCAGTGGCGAGTATTCTTTGGGGGTCTTTTTGCAGCTCTTTTTGCTTCA
Source organism: Caldifarciminota bacterium (assembly GCA_016936155.1). Taxonomy (GTDB): domain Bacteria; phylum Hydrothermota; class Tepidihabitantia; order SM23-42; family SM23-42; genus JAFGPO01. The sequence continues at coordinate 6,376 of JAFGPO010000086.1, read as the reverse complement.
TTCCTTGCCTCCTCAAGGCGTTCGATCTCACAGATCAATATCTCGACGTTCTTTCTATCCTCCAGCATTGCGGTGATCTCTTCGTATTCACGGAAAGAGAATAGAGCACGGTAGAATGGTTGCATAAAGATCAAAAACTGGTTCCCGATGAACGTGAGCGGTTTTGACGATTCGAGAAAAACGATCGCCACTGGTGCTAATCGGTAATCGACGACACGCTGCGCGATCTTGCTGACCAGGTACTGCTTCCGTTCTTCGGTAACCTCGAAATCTAAGTTTTCCATGTCACTTTCAATTCTTTGATCGCCTTCACTTCATCAAGGCGCCGTACCGGCGTGTCGTGGGGCGCGGTCTTGAGGATCTCAGGATCTTTTTCCGCTTCAGTGCGTATTTGTTTCATGACCGCGATGAATCGATCGAGCGTTTCGATCGATTCGGATTCAGTCGGTTCGATCATAAGCGCCTCACTGACGATCAGGGGGAAATATACGGTGGGCGCATGAAGGCCGAAATCAAGCAGGCGTTTGGCCACATCAAGTGTTTTTATCCCGTGGTCACGCAAATTCTTTCCCGAGAGCACGCCTTCATGCATACAAAAGGATGGATATTTGAGATAATAGTCGTCTTTCAGTGATTGGATAATATAATTCGCGTTGAGTATCGCGGATTTGGATATATCTTTCAGTCCCTGGTCCCCGATCATCCGTAAAAATGTGTATGCCCGCACCATGACCAGGAAATTGCCGTAGAAGGTTTGGACTTTGCCGACCGAATGAGGCAGATCATAGAAAAGAGTATAGGTATCATCGCTACGCACGATCAACGGGACAGGCAGGAACGGAGACAATATTTTGGTGACGGCGACCGGTCCTGCGCCCGGGCCTCCACCGCCATGGGGGGTCGAGAACGTTTTATGCAGATTGAAGTGCACCGCGTCGAATCCCATATCTCCAGGCCGGCAGATACCGAGCAGGGCGTTGAGGTTTGCGCCGTCCAGATAGACAAGACCGCCTTTGTCGTGGACGATCGAGGTTACTTCCTGGGCACTTTTTTCGAACAATCCCAGGGTATTGGGATTCGTAAGCATAAGCCCGGCGACTTCATCGGTCATCAGCTCTCGGAGTTTCTCAACGTCGACTAACCCGTGTTCATTGGAAGGCAGTGTGATCGGTTTGAATCCGCTGAAATTCACGCTCGCGGGATTGGTGCCGTGAGCTGAGTCCGGAACAAGGATGTACTGCCGTGCCTCGTTTTTGTTCCTGAAGTACGTGCGGAACATGCTGATCGCGGTGAACTCTCCGTGTGCCCCGGCTGCTGGTTGCAAGGTGATCGCATCCAGGTTTACGATGTTCTTAAGGTACTCTCCCAATTCGTACATGAGCTGGAGCGCGCCCTGCACCGTGTGTTCTGGCTGGAGCGGGTGCACCATTGCAAATCCCTTCATGCGGCAGGTTTCTTCGTTGATCTTTGGATTGTATTTCATTGTGCAGGAACCCAACGGGTAGAAGTCCTTGTCAACATGGTGGTTTAAACCGGACAACGTGACAAAGTGGCGGATGATTTGCGGTTCACTGACCTCGGGGAGTTCGGCTGACCTTTTCCTTTTCCATTTAGGGTCGATGTCAACACCCGGGATATCATGTCCGGGCAGCGAATAACCTTTCCTGCCAGGTTTTGAGATCTCACGTATCGTTTCCATGGCGCTCCTCGATCTATGAATGGATCTTCGCGAACCGTTTAAATGAACGATCAAAGGTCCGTTCAACTGCGTCGGGAAAACAGCATGCCGGTAATTCGTTCATGTTTAAGTGATACTGCAAACATTCGCAACATTTTCCTTTTCGAGAGCATGGTTCATAGGTGCAATTGCACCGCTTTAAATTGCTCTTTTCGTTGCAATCCATAACAAATATTATACTCAATACGACGCGTATGTCAATGTTCCTCATGATGAAATAATGCGAATTCCCGACTCGATATCTCAAGAAATATTTAATTTCTGAAAACCAGAATTATAGAAAGTAAATAATGGCATTGATGTCCTGAATCTACTCATGAATTTCTTGACATTGATAGTAGTGATCAATAAGATGGGCTCGAGGAGGACGCATGAAGATAAGATCGATCACAACCGGCTTTCGTCTTGATTGCCCAGTATCTCTTAAAAAGATCGCGCGGTTCGCCGCGTTCACGCTCAAAGCGAAGCAGGTGTTCGAACGTGCCGGATACGAAGTTCAGACCGTACGTTTGACCACGCAGCCATGGAGTGCGTACTTACATTATGTATCGGGGAAGCGACTTGCCGGCGAGGTGTCCGCGATCGAGCAGACATGCATCGAGAATGGGATCAATTTTGTGAATCTTGGCACGGTTGAACAGCCGGGGTTAATACGTTCCATACCCTCTTTGATCGCAACCACCAAGGGTCTGTCTCTATCCGCAACGATCGCGTTACGCAAAATAGGCATTCTTGATGGATCGATCGAAGAAGCAGCACGCGCAATGAAAAGTATTTCCAGTATGACGAAGCATGGGTATGGTAATTTCCGGTTCGCCGCAATCGCGAATTGCCCGCCGCACATACCGTTCTACCCGGCAAGTTACCATACCGGAGCACCGTGTTTTTCGATCGCGCTTGAAAGCAGCGATCTGATTGTGCGGGCATTCGCTGGTGGCGGCGATCTTGCTGCAGCGTCGCGAACACTACAGCGAATCATGACCAGTTCGCTCAAGAGGATCGAACGCATCGCACTGCATATTGAACGGAAACAGAGAGTACGGTTTTGCGGAATCGATACATCGCCCGCACCATCGCTCAAAAAAAGCGAGAGTCTGGTCCGGGCATTTGAAGAGTTGCTCAACGAACGGTTCGGTGCACCCGGGACATTGAGTATCGCGCGCATGATCACCAGAGTACTCAGGTCGATCCCGGTGAAAAAATGCGGCTACTGCGGTCTCATGCTCCCGGTGCTCGAGGATCATGGATTAGCGCATGCATTCAGTGAGAAAAGGGTCACGCTCGATCGACTGCTCACGCTCTCGAGCGTCTGCGGGACAGGACTGGATTGCGTACCGCTGCCCGGGTCGATATCGATCAGAAGACTACAGGTGATCCTGCAGGACGTCGCGACACTCGCGGTCGCATTGGATAAACCTTTGTCCGCACGGTTGTTCCCGGTTCCGGGCAAACAGGCAGGACAAAGGACGAATTTCCGGTCACCCTACCTAATGGATTGCCGGCTTATTGATGTTTAAGGCGTGTCGGGACGAATCGAAATTACGGATATCATGGAAATAGAGGACTGCAAGCAATAGAGCGTGATGCGCAAGGTTTAAGCATCTCCAATTGAATAGTTACAGAATTACCAATTACGAATAACTAATAACGAATTATTATAGTCGCTCCGGCAATTTCAATGTCGGTCGTTTGTTGAACTTGGGGACCTTCGGGGGGTTCTTTTTCAGGAGAGCAAGACATTCGCGGATGCCGCGTTCGAGTTGAGGATCTTTTCCTTTTTCAAAGTCCTGCGGTGCGATATCGACCTCGATATCCGGATCCGTACCATAGTTCTCAACGCCCCACCCCACGTCCTTGAACCAGAATGAATATTCTGGTTGCGTGGTGATACCGCCGTCTGACAGAGTATAGTACGGGGAGATGCCGATCACGCCTCCCCAGGTCCGTTTGCCGATTAGAGGACCGATCTTGTAGAGTTTGAATGCGTGGCTGAAGATATCACCGTCTGAACCGGCCATCTCATTGGTGAGGCAGACGATCGGTCCGAGTACCGATGCATTTGGGTAGGGATGAGGAGGGCCCCAGCGAGTAACATCATAGGCAATGCGTTTCCGGGCGACTTTTTCAAGTAAAAGTTCAGAGACATGCCCGCCACGGTTATAGCGTACATCAACGATCAATCCAATACGAGCGATCTCGGCGAGGAAATAGCGGTGAAATTCGGCAAAGCCGAACGGACCCATGTCCGGGATATGAACATATCCCAGTTTTCCTTTTGACAACCGGTGAACCTTGTCACGGTTCATTTCCACCCAGTCACGGTATCGTGCTGATCCCTCATCTTTCAGGGTTTTCACTGCGATCGTGCGCATATTCTTGCCATTACGATCCGCGATCGTCAGAGAGAGATCAGTGCGAGCACGGTTGACCAAAAGTTCCTCGGGCGGTATATGGCGGTTGACCACCACTCCATTGACCGCGATCAGAAGGTCTCCTTCAGATACATTGCAGCCTGCTGTCCGCAATGGCGAAGAAGCGTTCATGTCCCATGGATCACCGATCGCAATATCAATGATCCGATATGCATCGTGTTTCTTGTCATATACAAAGTCAGCGCCTAAAAATCCCAGAATGTACGGCGGTTCCAACCGGTAATCACCACCCCATTCATAGGCGTGTGACGTACCCAATTCCCCTTGCATCTCCCATATCAGATCTGAGAACTCCGAACGCGTTCCGATACGCTCGAGAAGCGGAGCGTATCGTTCATAAACCTTATGCCAGTCGACCCCTGACATGTTCGGTGTCCAAAAATGGTCGCGCTGCAGACGCCAGACATCGCGATACATTTGCTGCCATTCAGCAAGGGGTTCGACCAGCACCTGGATACGGGAGAGATCAATCCATCCGCTCTTTGGACCGATTGGTTCTTTGGGCAGTTTTTCATCGACCTTCTCCATCGGTTTGATCACCCTGATCTGGTTTTTAGCCCGATAAACGAGGATTTCATTGTCACGTGATACTTCGAAGTCCTGAATACCATTGACCACGTCGATCGTTTTTTGTTCTTTAAGATCGTATAGTTTCAGTATTCCATTCGAGCTGCTTTCATCATCGGACAACCATGACTTGATCCCGCCCTCGATCGGAAATATTGAGAACAACACTTTGTCTTTCAGCACCCATATCTGTGCATATTTACCTGGAGGTGATGGCAATGCGATAAGTCGTTCGGTTATGCCATCTATATCAATGGAGGATCGCGTTCTTTTCTTTGTCCGGGCAGTGGAGATCTGATCGAGCGAGGGTATGTCGAGCCCGCTTGGTCCGGCCTGGGTATAGGTGAACGGCGACTTGATATCTTTGCGCAACGGGATCAGGAAGGCCCTGGTGTTTGCCGGGAAACTGAGGTCGAATTGCAGCGTGTCATACACCGGATCGAAATGACGGTTCGAAAGAAAATAGAGGAATCTACCGTCCGGATCAAAACTTGGACAAAAATCCAGCATAACTGTCTTTGTCGCGCGGAAGGTCTTGCGCGTACGTGTATTGCAGAGTTTTATGCACGATGTATGCGCGGTATCTGCAAAACTATATGCGATCCATATTCCGTCAGGAGACCAGGTGATACCGTCAATGCGGCGGTATGCGTTTTTATCAAGAATAGTATATTTCTTTGCCGCGAGACTTACAAGAAGTAGTTCGTGTCGGTGATTACTTATTGCAACAACCGGTTGTTTGGGACTGGGCTCGAGTTCGATGACCCTTCCAATACCTTTGCAGTTCAGTGCCTGTGGTGGGCGTGTTGTGCCAGGAAAGTGGACCTGCAGGGTATCTTCGCCCGGTTCATCGGTAACGATGATCAACCGTTCGCCATCATGCAGCCATCGCCCGAGGCGGTACCGGGCATTCGATTTCATCCCGTGCTGCAAGACGGATCCTTCCCAGTTTTTCATAGAGAAGACCCGGCCGCGGCTTGTGACCGCGATCCGGGTCCCGGATGGATGGATCGCATAATCCTCAAGGTGTTTGGATGCTTCGATGTATTTCCGGTTCATTTGCACGCGCGGACTGTGATAAAGGACTTCGATTTTAGTTGTTTTATCTTTGTCTATATTATATGCATAGAGATCTCCGCCTGCATGGTACACGATATGTTCGCCGTCAGTTGTTGCATTGCGTGTATAGTAGCTTGTGTGATCCGTGTGGCGTTTGAGATTCCTCCCGCTCATCGAACACGAGTAGATATTTCCGACGCCCTCATGATCACTGATGAAAAAAATGCGGTTTTTGATCCACATTGGTGAGGTGCAATTGCCCTTGAGTTTGGGCAATTGTACAAAACGCCCATTTCCACGGGCATCGATCCACAGTACACCGACCCTGCCGCCGCGGTATCGTTTCCATGTTGCGGGATCATACGCGTGGCGTCCAATCACGCATTTCTTTCCAGGTCCGTATGCGATCGCGTTAGCCGGTCCAATTTTCATCCTCTGTGGCCGGTCTTTGTCCCGGCTTACCGAATAGATAAAGAATGTCCGGGCGTACCATTGGCGTACATTGCTTGAAAAGAGAATGCGCTTGCTGTCCTTTGTCCAGCCCCGAACTTCAGATATCGCGCCAAAGTACGTAAGGCGT
>JAFGPO010000085.1 GCA_016936155.1 Caldifarciminota bacterium | reverse complement strand
GGTTTGCTGATCGGGATATTCATACACTGGCTCGCGATCGTCATCCTGCCGTTCCTGCTCGCCGTGTTCTTCGAGATCATTGCCGGGCGCAAAGCCGGCCGGGCGCTTAAAGCAGGAACCGGTGCCTGGATCGGTTTGCTTGTCGGCGGGGTATTCAGATTCGCGATCGGCTGCGTGATGATCGGCCTCTTCATCTGGAAAGTCGTGTTTTAGGAGGGACCAATGGATATTACAAGGATCATCAGTTGGCTCGGGTTTGTTACGGGATAATGTATCAGTATACCGCAGATCATTAAGATTCTGCGGACCAAGGATGTTCAAGGCGTTTCCGCCTTTACGTTTGTGCTCATTGAGATCACGGGATTGTGTTTTTTGATCCGGTCTATAGTGATCCGTGAATGCACCCTGAGCGCATACTATTTTGTGATCGTGCTTGCGAGCGCGATCCAGTTGATCCATATTCTGAAATACCGTAAGCGTTGCAACAGTATCGACGGAAGTGCTTGTCCAATTGTGCCTTTGACAGCAAGGATATCAGGGAGACTATCTTATTTTTATAACCTTCTTGGGCGCATACCCTTCCAGTCCCAGAAAATAGACACCCTGTTTTAGGTTTCTTCCGAACACGGTACCGGTCACGCGTTGCACCAATCGGCCGCTTGCATCATACACGTGAATGCATGCGGTCCCGGGAACCCCCGAAATGTTCGCGCAACTCTTGAATGGATTCGGGTCGATGCGCATCGTTTTTACATGTACGATACGCCCCTGTTCCTCTTTGATCCCGACTGATTCATCGAGCAGGCCGATCACCGGTTCCAAAGCGTCTGTCCAGGCGATGGCTTCAGCGGGTGTGGTCGTGGATATCGAACCCGCCGCCCGGTAGTAGATCTGGGAAACGTTATTGAAGACAGGGTGCGGCGCAAAATTCGAGAAATAAAGGTCGCTTGGAGAGATCGTTGAGACACCCGCGGTCATGTAAAAAGCGTTCGCAACCGGATTAATATTGCCATTCATGCATCCCGCATTATCGCCCATGATGAAGATGCCGCCGTTGGCGCTGATCCAGTCGAACACGTTATACGAAAACTGGATATTTGCCGCATATGGTATGTACGTGTTCTCGCAAAAGTTCCCGTCACCGGTGAGGAGGACCCGCTGCCGTCCCTGATTATAGTAACTGATGAGAGAATCTACTTCTTCCTGGCTATAGGGAGAATTCCAGCTGTTCATGACCGAAACCAGGATCATATCATACTGCGAAAGATCCACGGTGTGCACGCCGGTCGCGCACAGATCGATGGTGTACCCGCTGTCAATGAGCATGGAAGTGAGGGTCGAATAGCGGGTGAACGGAGAGTAATTAAGGTAGGTGCCGTGGGTCGTATCCCAGAGCACGGCATGCTGCCGCAGTGCTTTTGCGTCTGCCAGGCAATCAACGTTCATATTGATAACCTCTTGCAGTGTGGCATGATCGTATGCTGTGACCGGATCGCTGTGCAGGAATAGAGGCGCCACTAATACAAAAATGCAGAGGGGGCAGATAAAACGCTGTAAATATTTTTTCATAGTAGCCTCCTGATGTATTGTAGTATGGTCTTGGTGAATGTCAAGAGGCGGAGATATTTATTTATTGATTTTGTTTTGATAAAGCATAGAATATGGGAGGATATATGACCACCGTTGTAAAAACGAGGAGAAACTGAGATGATTGTGACCCATCTGAAAGAAGCAGAAAAGTACGAGCCGGAAAAGGGTTGGATGAGAGCGAGTATGTGTCGCGAAAAGAGCGTATCCCTTGAGTATTTCATCAAACCTCCGCGGCACGCATCACCTTTGCACGAGCACGCACCTGAGCAGGTGTGTATGGTCATTAAAGGCCGGATGAAGGTGAGGAATGCGAGCGGCGAGGAAACATACCTTGAACCCGGGGATGCCGTTTATTTCAGCGCGCACGAACCGCATGCGATCGAGAATGCGCTTGACGAAGAATCCGTCGGTGTGGATATTTTCATTCCCGGTCGGGCATTCGATTTTTGGGTGAAGAAAAAATAATGAAAATCGCGGACAATGCGATGAGGAGGATGCATTATGAAGCGCATGATAATACTTTTTGCAGTGGCTGTTGTTTCCACTGTTGCTGAGTCAGCGCCCCGTTTCGAGATCGACCTTGAATCGGGTGGCGCGTTTATCAGGTACAGTGATATACAGATCCCCAAAAGCACCGGCACCCGTATTTCATTTACAAACGAACTGCAGACCGATCCGTTCTATTTCGTACGGGGGCGATTCACCTTTCTTGCAGGCGTCAGGGATCGATTATCGGTGCTTGTCGCACCATTACGGTTCACCGTGACCGGAAGGATCGACAGGGAAGTCGTGTTCGCAGGGGAGTCCTTCGCACCAAACGTGACGTTATCCGGTGTGTACAAATTCAACTCATACCGGCTTTCCTATGAACATGGATGGAACGTGGGGGATAGAGTGCATCTCGGTCTCGGGCTGACTGCAAAAGTCCGTGACGCGGCGATCAGTATTGAGGATTCCTCCCATGTGTCGGAAAAGACCGATCTGGGGTTTGTGCCGCTGATCAAGTTCAATGTGACATGGCGGTTTGCCGGATCCTTCAGTGTGGTTCTGGATGGCGATGCACTCGCGGCTCCGCAGGGGAGGGCAGAGGATGTATCACTTGCGATTTATGGCGATCTTAATGACCGGATCTCGTTGAAAACAGGATACCGCGTACTCGAAGGTGGTTCTGATGTTGAAGCGGTATATAGTTTTACATGGATCAACTACGTGTTTGCTGGCGCGACCATGAGGTTATCCACACCACACAGTCATGCGTCGTGAATGAACATGATCGCGACGCGGAGGAGATGACTTGACACCCTACCGGGGTGTGGCATAATGGAATAGTAAGCATGTAGAGAGAGGATCGGATGAAAAACAAAGAAAAGGGATCTGGAAAATCAAGCCATATAGAATGGGATACGATATTTCAGGCGATCGGTCATCCTGCCATGATATTAAAGCCGGACCATACGATCGTGAGCGCCAACCGCGCGGCTCTTAAGGCGGTCAATAAATCACCAGAAGAACTAATCGGCCAGAAGTGTTACGAGATCTTCCATGTATGCTGAAGTGCGGAGAGATCGATCTTAATTCAGCGGTGTAGTCGTGCGCCGAGTACGAGCACACCTATTTGGATATCACTGACGGTGATTCTGAATTCGCCGTTGTAAGTTTCCGTATCCTGTACAGTACCATCCGGGCTTTCATTACCTGCCGGGAAATTGGTGTTTATCATGGTCGTATCGCTCGATGCAATGACTCGGTGATTTTTATCAGTGATATGCAGGTGCTTGAGGTCGGGGATCTCGCGCTGAACCGCCATGATCATTCCATTCAGTGTCGCTACGTTATGCTGTATCACGGCCTCCTCAATTTCAGGGGAGTGCGAAATGAAATTACCTATACTGGTGTAACGCAATACTTCAAGATCAGAACGAGAAACCGCCGTTTCGTCATCCGGCTCACGGGCGCTGAAATAGAGCGCTCCCAAAATATTCTCTTCAGCGCTTACCGTGAATGCACCTTCGTAGAATCCATTCCGCCTGCGAACCGTGTTCTCTTCCGCGGTGAGGATATCGGAACGGTATTCAGCCCCGATCGCGCTTGCGTTGCTTGAAGCCACGACCTTATCTCCGTTATCCGTAAAGTGGATGTAGACCATATCCGGTTCATCACCTATTATTTGTATAATGATTTCGTTCAGATTATCTTCGCTGCACATGATGAACGCCGATATCACATAGGAGGAAGCGGTGATCATTTTTCCGATATCGGCATACTTTTTGAGGATGATATCCCCGGGCAGGGTATCAGTGGGGAGGGAATCGAGAGTGTAAACAGCATCCTTCATTCTCTGGCCCGGAAGATGTACCGCAAAGTAATATACGATCATGAGCAGACACAGGATCGCTGCAGCGCCGACTATTCGCGCTGTCAATACCGGCGGTCGGTGATGACCGCCAGTGGTCCGTGGTTTTTCCCCGGGCTCTTCGGGAAGATCCTGTTCTTCTGTTATTATTGGTCGCCGCGCCTTCTTTTCTCCGACAAGAATACTCTGTATGTCGTGGACACTTTGCGGCCGCTGTGCGGGATCTTTTGCAATGCACATGAGGATCATGTCCTCCCACGTTTTGGGAATATCAGGTTTGATCGAACGGGGCAGGGGCGGCAATGTATCCTCGTGCTGGCGCATTATCTCATAATCCGTGTCGCCCTTGAATGGTACGCCACCAGTGAGTGCTTCGTACATGGTAATACCCACTGAATAGATATCGCTGCGCGCATCGATTCTGCTGCTGCGTACCTGTTCAGGTGACATGTACTTTGGGGTGCCGATCGCGATCCCGGTTTTTGTAAGACGCTGATCCGTAATACTCCGGGCAATACCAAAATCCACGATCTTTACTGTACCATTACCGGTAAGCATGATATTGGATGGTTTGATGTCCCGGTGTACAACGTTGTGCTCATGAGCGAACATTAAACCCGATACCATGCCTTCGAGGATGGGCTTGAACTGCTCCACGCTCAGCGTGCCGCGATGTTCGATGAACTGGGCAAGGGTGCGGATTCTGGATCCATCAACGAACATGCCGTCGACATACTCCATAACGATGATGTACAGGTTATCTTCTTCAAACAGATTGTGGATTGTGACGATATTGGGATGACCGGTTAGCTTTGCCTGTGCCTGTGCTTCGCGGATGAAACGTTCGCAGAATTGTTGATCGTCCATGAGTGATGGCTTCATGATCTTGATCGCAACGGTCTGGTCGATCAATGAGTGACGCGCCTTGTATACGGTCGCCATCCCGCCTTTGCCGATCGTTTCCAGTATTTCGTATTCACGGATCCGGTCTCCCGGGTTGGGATTTCGAGACACCATGGTATGGTCACCGTAGTACATTGGCCATTATAGTAATTTCCCGTTGACTTTGCAATACCTGCGGACTGCATAGAGAACGCGGCAGGCGTTGACAAGCTGAGCATATATCATATAATCCACGATGCATCCTCTCCGGTATGCCCCACAGACACCGCACACCGAGGGAGTAAAAACGCTGCTTGGAAATCCGAAACAGGCGGTTATCAGGCTTTCCATCCCGATGATCGTTGCCATGTCCGTGCAGACGCTTTACAACCTGGTCGACGCGTTATGGGTATCCGGGCTGGGTGCTGATGCGCTGTCTGCAGTAGGTTTTTTCTTTCCCTTTTTCTTCATAATCATGGCGCTCGCCACTGGATTGGGCGTTGGCGGAAGCTCTGCGATATCAAGGTGTATCGGTGCACATGACAGAAAAGGAGCCGAACGGATCGCGGCCCATACTATAGTATTGATGCTTGGTATCTCCGTGAGTGTATGCGTTCCATTTTTTCTGTTTGCCAGATCCATCTTCGCCGCCATGGGTGCCGAACATATTACGGATGCCGCTACGCAGTATGGACGTATCATGTTCGCCGGAACGGTGATTATTTTCTTTTCAAATATCGCCAGTGCGCTTCTGCGCGGTGAGGGTGATGTGAAAAGAGCCATGTATGCCATGATGATCGGTGCTGGTCTCAATATCATACTTGATCCTATATTCATTTATATTCTCGGTTTTGGAGTGAGCGGAGCTGCGCTTGCGACAGTGTTTTCTTTGTTTATCTCGGCTTCACTTTTGTTCTACTGGATCTGTATCCGTCGCGATTCCTATGTTTCGATCACCCTGAGAGGATTTCGCTTCATGCGCTCGGTCGTAAATGATATTCTCAAAGTGGGATTACCGTCCGCTGTCCAGCAACTGACCATGTCTGTTTCCGTATTAATATTGAACGTCATCGTCGTCAAGGTTGGCGGTACTGACGGCGTTGCAGTCTTTACCACGGGGTGGCGTGTTGTCATGTGTGCGACCCTCCCTCTTATCGGGATGGCAACTGCCGTTACCGCCGTTACCGGCGCTGCATACGGGAGTCGTGATCATAAGAAACTAATGACCGCCTATCTCTATGCAGTGAAGATCGGGTTTGTTATCGAACTCATTATCGCAACGCTGACATTCCTGTTAGCGGTGCCGATCGCCCGGCTTTTTACCATGTCGGAGGAAGCAGTACGTATTCAGCCGGAATTGATCCGTTTTCTGCGCACGATGTTCATTTTTTATCCTACGATCTCGTTCGGTATGCTCTCGTCCTCGATGTTCCAGGGCATAGGTAAAGGTGTCTACTCCTTGATCGTGACCTTGATCAGAACGATCATCCTTACGGCCCCGCTCGCGTTTATATTTGCCATACTTCTGGACCTGCGCATGGCCGGCGTGTGGTGGGGTATTGTTGCAGGCAATTCTATGGGGGCAATGATCGCCTTCATCTGGGCACGCATATTTTTACATAAGACGCGTGATACGCTCTTTCCATCTACTTGATTTATTTACTGCTTGTAGTATAATGTATATGAGGAGTAACATATGCTCGTGAGCGAGATCGTGGACCGGACCGCACCTGCGGTTCCTGAGGCAACTAGCCTGAACGGATTTGTTTCCATCCTGAAAACTACTGATCGCACTACCCTTGCGGTTGTCAATGAGAGAACAACGTTGGTCGGTATCATATCCCTTCACGATTTGATCAAACACTTTTTCCCCCAGTATATCGATCTCATCCCGTCATTAGATTTTCTTGGAAAGGCAGAGGTCCTTGAACACCATCTCCTCAGTCAGATCGTCGATCCGGAAACCAGCCAATTATTCCTTGTCCACGATGTCATGACCGGGGATATCATCGCGGTACATGAGCATGATTCAACCTTCAAGGCGCTCGCGCTTATGGTCCACAAGAAGTATCATCACCTTCCAGTGGTTGGCGATGGGATGAAATATATCGGCATGATCGATCAGCGCAGTATTATTATGGGATTGCTATCTCCCCCTCTATGATCCGTCATCTTCCGAAATGACCGGTATTGTCACCAGCCTTCTCCTTCTTATTCTTATTTATATTGTTGTGGCTTTTGGTAAACTTGAAGCCGCACTTATCGCATTGCTTGGGGCGGTTGCAGCTCTCGAGCTCCGGTTGATCGACCAGGACCCTGCATTTGCTGCGATCGACTGGAATACCATTTTCCTGCTCATCGGCATGATGATGGTGGTCAGTGTGATAAAAAGAACAGGGATGTTCCAGTACCTTGCGATCAGATCAGCAAAACTCGCAAAGGGGAATCCGATCCTTATTATTATCTTCCTTTCCGGCGCCACGGCATTGCTTTCCGCTTTTTTGGATAATGTAACGACTGTGCTGGTCGTTGCTCCGGTGACGATCTTGATCGCAGATTCGCTTGAACTGGACGCAATGCCCTTCCTTGTGTGTGAAGTGCTTGCCTCAAATATCGGCGGCACGGCAACCTTGATCGGGGATCCCCCGAATATCATGATCGGGAGTGCGGCGAATCTGAGTTTCAACGATTTCCTTACAAACCTCTCGCCCGGAGTGATAATAGTTTTTTTTGTTTTTATTGGATGGGCGCTGCTGGTATTCCGTTCTTCGCTTCATGTACGACCAGAGCTGAAGTCAAGCATCATGGAGCTCGATGAAAAGAAATCGATCACTGATATTCGCCTTGCCCGCATATGTCTCATTGTATTCGCGCTTACGATCACCGGTTTTATCCTGCACGATACATTGAGTCTGAAACCCGCGACGATCGCATTGACCAGCGCGGCGCTCATTATTTTTCTTACGCGCACCTCGATCGAACAGGTATTCAAGGATGTTGAATGGCAGACAATATTCTTCTTCATTGGACTCTTCATTGTTGTCGCGGCGGTCAATGAGCAGGGTGTGTTCATTATACTATCACGTAAATTATTGGATATCACAAGGGGGGATATCACCCTGATGGCGCTCGCAGTATTATGGGTTTCAGCGTTCGCAGCGGCATTTGTTGGTGCGGTACCATTCGTGGCGACAATGATCCCTTTTTTGCAGGGCATTATCGCACAATCACCACAGAATGGATTTATTCTGTGGTGGGCACTATCGCTGGGTGCCTGCTTGGGAGGCAACGGAACATTGACTGGCGCGGCGGCGAATATGGTGGTCGCGGGGATCGCCCGGCAGCACGGTATGACCCTCAGCTACCGCAGCTTTTTAAAATTTGGATTTCCCGTGATGATCATCTCTTTGATCGTCGCGACGTTGTATGTTATAGTGCGATATCTGCACTGATCAGTCGAGAGTAAAAGCGGATACAACCGTTTTGATGAAGAGGATAGAGGTGTTTCGAACTTTACTGGTGTTGCGCCCACCATTGTTCAGGCGCGAAGCTCTCGATCGTGTGGCTTCCTTCGATCCTATCCCAGGAGTTTGAGATCGTGCCGTTCATGACGATCTGCCGTTTTTCCTCTGCCCAGTAGAACACTTTGTAGTACTTATACGTGACCTTCCCGGTTGCATGGAACGCGTTGTTCTCTACTTTTCCTTTGAGCGTGCCGCTGTACCGGCACTCCTCCCTTGGCTGATGGAAGTACTTGATCGTCAGGATATCGGTGCTTTGTTCGATGGTGATGGTAAACGAAGCATTATAGGCAAAGCTGCTTGAACCGATCTCGCCGGTCCATTTCCCCGCCAGGTTGGTCAGATGAACAGTGTCAAGATCGATAGAATCCCTGGCAGTGAGCAGGAGATTCGTGCGCCATGGAGCATAGCCCGGGAGGTGCAATTCAATGGAATGGGGGCATGCCGGGATCTTGTCCGACACGAACGGCGTTACTCCCATAACCTTCCCGTCAATAATAACAGACGCGCTTTCCGGGACCGACGCGAGGGACAGTGTATAGTAGATCGGGGTCAAGTGGATTTCAATTCTGGCTGGCCGTGCGAATCCGATGGTGGCTGTGCCGGTCCAGGTTTCGTAACCGGGTCTTGTGATCACGACATCATGTTTTCCCATGAAATATACCGGTGATCGCACGATGCCACTGGTGTCATCAGCAGTGCCTACGGAGTCACCATTGATCAGGACCGTGATATTGTCAGCTGGTTCGATATGCATGATCACCCGGTTGCGTATTGATATCCAGATCAGGGCGATGAGTATGCACACACCGAGCACGGCTCCTGTGATCAGCCCGCCTTTCTTCGCGATATTCGTATATTTCGCAATGGTCTCCTGTTTCATGGTTTTGAGGGCCTGTGCATAGTGTTCGGTTTCATTGTCATAGCATTGTGCTTTTTCGAACAGGTGTTTTGCTTCCTTTGACTCCTTATTCTTCAATGCGCTCTGTCCGAGGTCGTAGAAAAGCGCAGCGAGCTGCTTCCTTAGATTTCCATCCACGGCCGCGGCATGCAATGGCTGGATCTCAACACAAATATTTCTCGCATCGGTGATATCCCCTTTCCGGTAGTACGCAAGAGCCAGGTATGCTTGTATCTTGATGTCCATCTCAGGACCCACATCGGGATTTTTGAGCATGTTGGAGAAGTGGACGATCGCATCTTCGAATTTTCCGGTGGTGAAGTAGTGTACGCCGATGGTGAAGCCCAGATCCGTATCATCGAGTTTTCTTTCCTCCATCTTACAGTAATACTCAATGACCTTATCGAATGAATCGCTGGATTTATAGTGTTCTGCGATCTCTTTGATGACGTCACTATTATCCGGGATCAGTTTTTCCAGCGTGAGTAATTCCTGTAATCTCTTTTCTCCATCACCTTTTTGTGCGTACAGGTTCTTCAGCAGCATATGGAACTCGACATTACTCGGTTTCATTCCGACAAGTTTATTGCCCAATGCGATCGCTTCATCCGTTTTACCATGAAGATAGTACGTTCTAAAGAGACCGACTAGCGCCTCGGTCGATTTTGGATCGATGTGGAGTGCGGCAAGGAATGCCTGCTCTGCTTTATTCAGCTCGCGCAATCGCAGATAGATGAACGCGGAACTGTTTTGAGCGTGAAGGTCTTTCGCGTTCACCTTCGCGATCTCCTGGTATTGCTGCAGTGCTTCTTTCGCCAGTCCGTGTTTATTGTACAGGTCGCCAAGGTCTCTGCGCAGCTGGATGTTTGAGGGATCGCTGTTAATCCGTTTCGTAAGCAGATTGATGTGAGCCAGTACTTTGTCACTGATATGCGCGGGATGTTGACTGCACAGAGAACATTTTTCCTGACCTTCAGGTATTTCTTTTCCGCAATCCGGGCAATATGCCATTGGCCCTCCTTTTTTATCTCCTAGTTGAGACCATCGATTACTCAGTATAATAGACAATGTATCCTTGATGTCAAGATTGTACATTCAGTCCCGGGATGGATTTTATAGGGATTGATTTTCTGTGGTTGCATATTACTATGAGAGCAGGAGACAGGGTGTCTACATGCGGTCATAAAACAGGATACCGTATCGCCGTGCTTGCTATAGCCGTATTTGGCGTAGTGGCGGTAGTCAGTTTCTTCGTTTTTGGATTTTCTACGAACTCGGGTATCTGTAGATACTCTTTTTGATCATCGCCGCAGTAGTATACGCACTATTCCCCCATGGACAGGGAGAAGACATCAATCTCAACGAGCAGCCCTGGATGTACCTGAAGAAGGTGTCTTTTTATGCCCTGTTAGTCGCTCACATTGATCAACTTCAGTGTTTTTTGTGTTCTTGCAGTATGCAGGACACCGAAATACACCCCGGGTGCATGGCCAACAGCATTCCATATATAAGAGTGCGTGCCGGATGAGATCATACCATTTTCAAGTATATCAAGGATCCGTCCAGCAGCATTCGCAATGAATATATTCACGTCAACGGGTTCGCTGATCGTAACCTGCAACACGATCTTCTTTACAAAGGGATTGCGGCGGGCGCTGAAGAAAATAGTTGGTTCAGGCGCGTTTGCATGTTCTTTTATGCCGGTCAGACCGATATCGATTTTATAGATCATCTGTACTGCTCCACCTACTGTAGACCAGAGGTACGCGCCGTCGCATGCCAGTCCTTGCTGGAACCTTTGACCCGACACGACGCCGGGCGCGGTGAAAGTTTCAAGGACCGCTCCATTCGCCGTATCGACCTTGTAGATCAACCCGGAACTCTGGTACCCGACCCAGAGATAGTGACCATCAAAAGCAAGACCGCGCGGATCATACGGATAGTACACAGGAGAGGGGATGGAACGTACGGTATCACCGGTCAGGGTCATCTGGTGAATACGTCCGGATTCTTCTCCGACCCAGAGGTGCGTGCCGTCCCAGGCCAAACCATGTGGTTTTCCCGCGTAAAATGGCGGATAGTACGTATTGACCACCGTACAGGTCGCAGTATCGAACTTGCTGATCGATGCTGCATTCCAGTCTGATGCCCACAGATATTGGCCGTCAAAGGTCATATCACGATTGCCAATCGTAGTACTGAATGAGTTGACGACGGCACCGGTCGCCGTATCCATTCGAGCAAACCAGTGCAAGAAGGTCTCATCATTCCAGATATACTCGCCGTCACAGGCAAGTCCCATCGAGTAGTTAGTTGCACCAGCCGGGAAAGAATCGATGACAAAAAATTGCCGCGCATCCGGGATCAGTTGTTCTCGCATTCCGATCATCACCCCATCCTGGAACACAGGGGTGCCAAAGGATAGGATGATAGAACTGCATAGTACGACTACGATACTCTTCATAAAACCTCCTCTTGTGGTGGTGTGTGCTGACTAATTGTAAGGCATATCATTCTGTTGTCAAGGTATGAAGTACTACGGATGGACGACTATTTTTCCTACTATTTCCGATCCGGATACCGGTACACAAAAATATATGCCTGAGGGGATTTCCTTCATGTCCAGGTGCATTTGGCATGTCGGCGTATCATTGTGCATGATCGTGATAAGCCTGCCAGTGATGTCATACAGGAATACACTGTGCAGGGGTTGTGTTGCGGTGATCGTGCACGTGTTACGGCAGGGATTCGGTTGAATGTGGAAAGCATTAATATAATCAAATAATACCTGTGTCGTACTTCCATTCGATGGCGCAGTCGCATAATGCATGCCGTTGATCGCTTCATACCACATGTGATAACTGTATCCGTCGCATACGACATCCGGTGCCCAGGGGCCACCGCTGTCAACCGGTGGATCGAACGTGGTTATCACGGGATTGCCGGGATATTTCTCCCAGGTGATCCCGTCTGGTGATGTTGCATATCCCACACGCCCGGTATCCAGGGAACTGTCTGGCAGCCAATCCGCGATCGATGCCCCGCAGTACCACATTTCATACTGCCCGTCTTCCCAGCGTACTGCAGGTACGGCTACCCATCCATCATCCCAGGAACCGGGTGCACCGGTTTCAAGGACCGGGTTGTTTATCGTATCCTTGACCCAGGTAAGACCATCGTATGAAAATGCATACCCGATCCGTATCCAGGTGTCGCCCGGGTGTCCGGGTCCATACCCGACACCGGTATACCACATCGAATACATGCCGTAGGTGCTGTCATAGAGCACGGCCGGAGATTCTACCCAGAATCCGTCCCAATCCATGATCTCCGGGCTTCGTTTCAGGATTGGATTATTCCCGTAGCGCGTGAAAGAGATCCCATCCGGGGAGGTTGCGACCCCGATCGCGGAGAAGACCACGGATTGGGAATCCCCGTAATAGTATAATTTATATTCGATGCCATCGTAGAGCGGTGCCGGCGTGTCGCACCATCGTGAATCCCACGCTGTGGAATCACCGACGTCGAGGACCGGTTCAAGAGGTTCCTGCTTCACCCATGTGCTGCCACTGATCGAAAACGCATACCCGATACGGCCACGCAGGATCGTATCGCCAAGAAACGCGACGCCGGCTGCTGCATACCACATCTTGAATGTATCATGTTCGAATAAACACGACGGCTGTCCGATCCCGGCCCATTCCCACAGGCCATGCAATGTCGTGTCCTTGACCATGACCGGGTTACCTTCGTATTTTGACCATTCGGTTTGCGCCTTTGCAGCGGGTAACGTGATCATACACAAGAAGGTCAGAAAAAACATGCAGAGACATCTGATCACAGGTGAGTATAATAGAACTTGCGTTGTATGTCAATTGACCTTGTACTATGCATGAGGAGAAATGTCTCGGGTGCCCAGGTGGTATTGACTTCAACATGCGTGGAACTATAATGAATATATGGATAAATTCGTGGCAATGCTCGGGATCATCGGTCTTGTTCTGCTGGCGATCGGCCTCGTGGTGATCGTTCAATCCTTGGTCAGTGTCATTAAAAAACGCAGCACAGTGAAGGGCTTTTTTGCCTCATTCGTGGTTTTCCTTATTATGTGTGGTTTTGGCCTAGCATTCGCATCCATTGCTTTATTCCTGCATACGTTCTCTCGATTTTCCCATGAAGAGAGGATCGGATACATTCACGCCGAGGAGGATAATGACACGATCATTATGACCTTTGTCAATGAAAAGACCGATCAAAGCCACTTTTTCAATCTAACCGGCGATCAATGGATGATCGAGGGTTATATCATGCGATGGAGCACCAGTCTCAGATGGCTCGGTGCCGGGTCATATGTTTGCATAACAAGGTTCGCGGGTCGAGATGTCCAGCATGCAGATCAATCAAGCGTGTACCAGATCGCGCCTGAGAACACACTGTGGCGATTTTTGCTGCGATACGGCGCGAAAATTCCCTTTGTCGATGCTGCGTACGGGATTGGTGCGTTCCAGTATCCAAGCCAGGATGCGTTTTTCCTGTATGTGAATGATACCGGGTTTATCATCAAGAAAAAATAGGCGGAGCGTCAGATCCGGTTTATCCCCCTGTCAACGCCTGCATGAAATTCGTGTAATAGCGGTCCATAGTGACTGGCAGTCGTGTGCATGGATCCCGGGGTTCACATTGACACGGCAGGTTCACCTGATATAATCAGATTCGTCAAAAAATGTAACATAGAAAGGAGATTTTATGGGTACGCATGAAGAATGCAAAGGCAGCACGCCTTTATTGGGCGATGCGTTTCCTGAAATGACGGTTCAGACAACAAGGGGCATCATGGAATTGCCCAAGGCGCTTTCCGGGAAATGGTTCGTTCTGTTCAGTCATCCGGCGGATTTTACGCCGGTATGTACGACCGAATTCGTCGCTTTTCAGAAGAGGTATGATAAGTTCAAGGCGCTGAATTGTGAACTGATCGGGCTCAGTGTCGACCAGGTCTTCGCGCACATGAAATGGGAAGAGTGGATCAAAGAGAAGTTGAATGTTGAGATCCAATTTCCGATCATCGCCGACACTGGTAAAGTCGCCCGGACGTTAGGTCTTATCCATCCTGGCAAGGGAACGAATACCGTGCGCGCCGTTTTTGTCGTTGACACGAATGCGAAGATCCGGATCATTCTCTACTATCCGCAGGAGCTCGGACGCAACATGGATGAGATCCTCAGGGTCGTGGAAGCGATGCAGATCGCGGACAAGGAGAAGGTCGCGATGCCGGCGAACTGGCCGAATAACGAGATCGTGGGTGATCATGTGATCATACCCCCGGCAACGAATGTGAAGGCTGCAGAAGAGCGGCTGGCAAAAGCCAAGGCCGGTGAATTCGAGTGTTATGACTGGTGGTTATGCCATAAGAAGCGCTGACCATTACGACTTGCATCATTACTCGCAGTAAATTGCCAGAAAAAAACAACTGTACAAGGAGGAAGTATGATCCCCTCGGATAGGACCATGAAATTCGCGCTTATCTGGATCGCGGCGATGCTCACGATCCTGGCAGTGGACAAGATCGTGCATATTCCCTTTGCAATCGCCCAGGAGACAGGTGCGTCAAGCACTAAGATCGTATTGAACGAACCAATCGAGGTGATAATTCGAGAGCCGGTGGAAACAGAAATAACAAGTTGGAGCGCCTATCCATCGCCGGCGATCAAGGTCAAGATCGATGATCCCTGGCCGGCTAAGATCGAGATCGAAGATGAGGTTCGGGTAACCGGACAGCTGCAATTAAGGGACTGAACAGCTTCATTCCACGTTGCCTGTGGTGATCCCATTGACAGCAGGATCCCCGGATATCCTGCAAGCCGCCAGGGGAGGAACGATGGTGGTTTTGCCGCGGATCCGTTTACCTTTGCGGGCAGGGGATCGTTGTAAGCGGGCATACAAGCCGGGAGCATATTGGTGTGACTCCGCAAGCACAAAATTTCTCTTGACTTTTTAGGAAGTATGTGTAAAATTCTGCTAAGTAAGCGAGTATGTGCTTGAAAGGAGTATGATGTTATACGGCAAAGTAAAGTGGTTTAACCCACGCAAAGGCTACGGCTTTATTGAGCGTGAGGATGGTCAGGGTGATGTCTTTGTTCATTTTCAGGACATCACGGGTGAAGGCTATCGGACACTCCAGGAAGGGGAGAGGGTGCAATTTGAAATAACTCAATCTCCAAAAGGCGATAAAGCAACGAACGTTGAACGGGTTCAGTAACGAATAGTTCCTGAAAACGAAAAATGGGGAAACAGGGCACAGTGTGCCCTGTTTCTGTTGACAGGGCGTTTTTACTCCCTATAATAGCGGGAACGTTCTATGGCAAAAAGCGATCCCAAAAGAGAAAAAGATCTGCGGGCGATACTTGCTGGCATCGAGCACATCAGGCACGGCGCAGTATCAGTCAGGGTGAACGTATCAGGCCGTTATGCGGATCTCGCTTCTATTGCCAATGGTCTCAATAGCATGCTTAAAGAAATAAAGGCGACCAAGGATTATGAAAGGGACACCCACACCGCGCTCGAGCGAGCCACCAACAAACTAAAACGGATATTCACGCATAGTAATGATATTATTCTGCAGGTCAATAAATTCGGCACGATCGTGGATATCAATGAAAGCGTCGAAGAGATCATTGGATACAAGCCCGATGAACTCCGCGGCAAGCACTTTGCCAAATTCAACCTCATCCCGAAGGATGCATCTTCTTCTTTGACCAAGAGCTTCAAAGATTCAATGGCGAGCGGTGAAGTGACCCCGGTGATCGAACTCGAGCTGTTGACCAGGGATGGTGCAACGGTTGCAATTGAGGCAAGCACAAGACTCCTGCGCAGTGGTGATGACATTGAAGGAGCAGTGGTTATACTGCGGAACGTTACGCGGCGTAAACAGGCTGAAGCCGCGCTTGGTGAGCACAGGGAAACACTACGATCGATCGTTGCGTCAATGGAGGATTTTGTATTCATTCTGGATAAAGAGGGCAATTTTCTTGAGTACTACCAGTCGCCTGAACATCCAGGGCTCTTTTCGAGCCCGGCCGATTACCAGGGGAAATCGGTCAAGGACGTATTCCCTGATATGATCGCACAGGAATTCAGCAAGACTATCAGCATTAGTATGAAGAAGAAGATCGCCCAGCAGATTGATTTCCCATGGGAGATGCTCGGTGCGACCCTGTGGTTCAATGCAAGGATCTCACCCCGCTTAGACAATGATGGGAGTTCATGCGGTGTGACCGTGGTTATTCGTGACATCACTCCCCGTACACAGATGGAAAAAGCGCTGCGTGAGAGTGAAAAGCGATATAAGAAGATATTTGAGAATTCCCCCCAGGGGTATATCCTGCTTGACCGGGAAGGTCATATCATCGATGTCAATAAGAAGATCTGTAATTGGCTCGGATATCAATCGGAGGAGATCCTTGGCAAACACCATATCCTGTATCCCTTCTTGACCAAGACGGGTAAGGCCACGGCCATGATGAAATTCAGTCAGCGACTTGCCGGCAAGGTCGTTCCTGCCTACGAACTGGAATTCCTCACAAAAGATGGAAAAGTATTCATCGGGGAAATACTTGCCATGCCGATACACGATGATACAGGCGAGATTACCCAGATCCTCGCGATGATCACGGACGTGACGGAACGCAATGCGTGAAGCGTAGTGCGTACGGCGTAAGGTGAGAGAGACGGTAGACGCTGCACGCTACCCTAAAGACTGTAAGCAGTATAGTAGGCACTAAGCAGAAAAATCACAAAAGCATATCAGGATATCAGGGTACCAGTAAGCAGATAATCAGACTATCAGCGCATCAGATAAAAACCTGATATTCTGATTTGCCGATATCCTACCCGCTGGTCATCTGCCTGCCCCGTTAGATAGTATTTGTAATCTGATGAGGAAATCCGCACTGTCCTCCTGTTGACATCACCAGGGCGTTCTGTATAATGCACGGAAACCAACATGCCATTATCATGAAAGGGAACGAGCATACTGCGAATACCGCGGTCGAGCGCAGGCGGGGATTGATGAGTTCGGTACCGGGATTGAGCATTTCGATCGTGGAAGGTGCTTTTGCCCAGGTACATATCAATATTACCGCCGGGATGTTCCTGACCAGTTTCGCGCTCTATATCGGTCTGAACAATATTGGCATCGGTTTTCTTTCCGCGATCCCTGCATTCTGTGCTGGATTCGGCTTCTTCTCTCTTTTCTTCGCCAAGATCCTTAACAGCCGTCGTACTTTGTGTGTCATCACCTCGGGTTTCGGACGGGGGATATTCTTCGTCCTCGGCGTGTTCCTCCTCTTCAATGTGAGGATACGACCGACGGTTTTTTTCATCTTGATCATCCTCTATAACATTTTTATGAACTTATCAAGTAACGCGTGGCTATCCTGGATGAGCGACCTCGTACCCAGGACCATACGCGGACGGTACTTCGCAATGCGGAACACGATATTGAACCTGATCGGTATGGCCACCACGTTGCTTGGCGGCAGGATACTCGATGCATTTAAAACTGTCGAAGCAGTCGGTAAAGGATTGGGCGTGCTCTTTACTGGCGCCTCTGTGTCCTCGACGATCGCGGCCGGAATACTTTCACGGCAGCCGGATCCCCAGGAAGCGATTCAGGTTCCCTATCTGCGCACCCTCTTTTTGACTCCGTTGGAAGACCGTAATTTCCGCCACTTGCTGATATTCATCGGAGTATGGTACCTGTTTGGAGGTATGGCAAGCCCGTTTTTCGTCGTACATATGCTCACGAACCTGTCCATGTCGTACTCGACGATCGCGCTCTACACGATCATTGCCGGTATATCGAGCCTGGTCTTCCAGATCCTCTGGGGAAAGGCGATCGATATGTTCCGGGCAAAGCCCGTGCTTGCGATCAGTTACCTTCTCAGTGCCTGTTTACCTCTCTTCTGGTTATTCGCAAAACCGGATTTTCTTCTTCCGATATGGATCGATGCTTTTTTGACCGGGATATTCTGGACTGGCATCAATCTTAGTTTGTTCAATATCGTGCTTAATCTGACCGAGGACAAGTCCCTTAAAGAGGGGTATTTTGCGGTATTCACCGCGATCACCGGGATCTTTGCATTCATTGCGTCGTTGACCGGAGGATTCATTGCACAGGGGCTTGCAGAGATTCGCATCGAACTGTATGGATTTACGTTTGTGAACTACCATTTCCTTTTTGCCTTCACGTCGCTCGTTCGGTTCACAAGCGTGATCCTCCTGTCGCGCGTTGAAGACCGATTTGCCACTCCTGCAGGGCAGGCTCTGCAGTTGATCGGAGATTATACGCTGCGCCGGCTCATGCTGTACCGGGGACTCATCCTTAATACCCTGCGGTTTAAGAAATAACGATCATGCATTCGGTCTTACCTGAGAAACCGCGTTTCCTATTCCTCGACATCGCGCGCGGGCTTGCGATCGTGGAAATGATCCATGGGCATAGTCTGCATGCGCTTTTGTCACCGTCTCTGCGCGCAGGCGGCTTTTTTGCAGCATGGAATTACGTTCGCGAATACACAGCACCTTTTTTTCTCCTTATCGCGGGCTTTACGTTTGTGGTTTCGACCCTGCCGCGATCAGAGGAATACAGGCATTTTTCAACTTCCCTGATCAGGCGGATTGCACGGTTCTTTTTTGTAATTATCGTCGGGTACGTGCTCCACCTTCCTTTTTTTTCTTTACAAAAAACGCTCCAGGTCGCCGGGACACCCGCATGGGACCGTTTTCTGCAGGTTGACATCTTGCAATGTATTGGTGTGTCATTATGCCTGCTGCAATTTCTCTACTTCCTGCGTTTGAAGACAGTGGTGCGGACAATGATACTCATACTGTTTATTGCTACGGTACTGGTCATGACGTTGTGCTTACCTTTCGTGCCATTGATCGAGGCATTACCGACGTTCGTGAAGTACTACTTTGTACAATCACATTTTTCACCTTTTCCTTTTTCAGCATATCTCTTTTTTGGTGCGTTGTGCGGTAGGCTATTCATGAGGAGAAAGCACGAGTGGACTGGTTCCGCGGTTATCCTGAGCCTTGCTTTAGTCGTGCTGAGTGGTATCCGCTATATTCATCCGGACACGATTCTATGTAGCAATTTTTTACTGAAAAGCGGTGTACTCCTCTTTATAACCACCCTGCTGTCCTGTGGTGAAAGACTGTGGCATAGACTGCCCTCTGTGATCAAGGTATTCGGCCAGGAGTCGCTTTTCCTGTATGTGCTTCATTTGTTCATCATCTATGGTTCCGTATTCAATAACGGGTTGAGACACCTGTTCGGGGGCACGCTATCCTGCGGCGAGGTGTACACTGTGGTATGTATACTCACGATCCTCCTTTCATTGCTCGCATATTCATGGCATTCAGTCAAACATACGTACCCGGTGGTAGCGCGCGGTTTTCGGTATGCATTGTATATAACGTTTACTATACGTTTTTTGACAAGACCGTACTAGCTGGCAAACACTAAATGCTATTTAAAAAACGGCGAACCGAAGGCACCAAACCGTTAGCCGGGCGATTTAATACCAAAAATCAGGAACCATTTTTGCTAAACGCGAAGCGCCAGACACTACTTTACACTAGGAACTGTAACGCGTAGAGCGTAATCCGAAAAAGTGGCTTGAAAAACCAGCGTTACAAGAAAATAATCCGTCATTAACGAATACGACGGCAGGTGTATTGACATTATTCGAATTACCATTATAATTTAATGAGCAGAAATGGAGGTTTAATTTGATCATCAAACAACTGATTTCTAGGGTGTGCGTGATTCTTCTTTTGGTCCCGGGCGCAATGCTTTATGCTCAGGATGAGACACCACCCAAGAAGCAGGATGGGACCGGATTCCTGGATACCGCACCTGTGACCGGCACGGTCTCTGAAGCGGTCTCAGGCGATAGCGTTCAGATGATCGAGGCCCTGACTGAATCGCTTGCTGTTGAGCCATCCCTGGGACAACCGGTTACACCCGCGCTTCAACCGGCAGACGCTCTCCCCCAATATGAGTTCAAGGGGAGCGGCCGGGATATCGTGATCGGAGCTGCTGTACTCACAGGCTGGCTTGTTGTAGCATTTCTGGCGGCGAATCAGAGATCTGAATAACCGGCAACATCCATACGTTGCATTGACAAGGCAAATTCCCAAGAAAAAAAGATGTCACTACCACATCTATGTGATTCTGCTGAATGACCGCATAAAGAGGTCTATAAAAGTACGCCGGTTAAACCCGGAATATAACCGGACTAAACCGTGTGTCTACGTAGGCATGACCGGTTTGGAACCCCAGGAGCGATTCCAGAAGCATCTTGCCGGATACAAATCAAGCCGCTATGTGAAGAACTATGGTATACGTCTTATGCCTGAATTGTACGCGGATCTTGGTCCATTTACTTACGATGAAGCCGTCATTGCCGAGGAGGGTCTTGCCCGTCGCCTGCGGGCAGAGGGGTATATGGTAGTGGGAGGACACTGACCCACGGAACAGTGTTCCGCGGGAAATTCGAAATACTAAATTCCAAACAAATTCTAAATCCCAATTGCCCAAATAGGAATATCTTGGTTTAGTTACAATTTGCGGTCTTAAGTAGCATTTAGTGAATTACGCCCTACGCCTTACGCTTTACGTTTTTTTTACTCTTCGTTTTCCCAATCTTCAGGTCAGTGATATCGCGTCCTACAGACTGATACTCGATGATCGTGCCGGTTTCATCGAAGACTGCCCGGTTGATCCATTGCTGCCAGCGGATCGAGCCGTCCGGCATGAGTACGCGTTCTTCCAGTGTTCCGACTTGATGCTCCAGGTCAAGTCGATCGATATCAGCGATCACGAAACTCCGGTCTTTTTCAGCGATCAGATCGAGAAAACTGGTGCCGATCAGCTCCCACTTGCTTTTGCCAAAATACTCGCAGTACGCAGTGTTTACGAAAGTGAGTATTTTGTTCGCAGTAAACCGGCAGATAAGGTCTGTCTGGTTCTCTATGATGGACCGCATTCTTGTCTCACTTTCACGCAGAATCTGCTCATCCAGGTGTTGGTCAGTGATATCATCAACGATCAAAATCAGGTTGTCCCCGATCCGGCGCGCTTTGACGCGCAGATAACGGTCGCCGAATTCAGGTGGTGTCGGTACCTTGGTGAACGTGACCGGTTCGCCGGTTTGCAGGACTTTAAGATATTCATCGTAGCGACCAGATTCAAGTGCTCCAAGATTGAGGTCGATCAGGTTCATGCCTAGAATATCGTTCTTCTCAAGATTGAATATTCTGAGCAGATGATCGTTAATGTCGGTTATATTGAGATTGCTGTCACAAAATACGAATCCCTGGTCCGCGGCATGTACGAATTCCGTGAACAACTCACGTCCTTCATCATACGCGCGTTGAGATTTGTACAGGGAGAGAATGGGAATGATTCCCTGAGCGATGAAAGCGAATCGCTTAAGATCATGATCGGTAAAAGGAGTTTTCCTGGATATATCAATGATGCCGATCGGTTCGTCCGCAACGATCAATGGCGCGAACATGACCGACCGGATCTGAAGGAATTTATGGATCTTCGGAATGAGCTTGCTGAGCACGGGATCATCGCTGAATTCCTGTATCATCCGCTTAATCGATCGATCGTCGTCGATGATACCAGGCATGCCTCGATCAATGATCTCTCGGTAGTAGCTGTTCTCATGCAGTATAATAGTGATCGCATCCGGGACGGGTATTTTGAACGTCGATTTCATCGTTTTGATGATCGCTTTGATCATCGGTGTGAGGAGGAGCGTGAGGGATCGTTTGTTCGGGCTGAGCATGTATACCGACGCGCCGCGGGACTGGAATGCCTTTTTCGTCCTTTCTGTCAGGATATTGAGGATTGTGTCAAGGCTGTCGCCATGTGCCGAAGCGATGTTCAGAGCGTGGACGATCGAGATATCATCGAGCGCTTGTTGCAGCATCCGTGCTTTTTTCATATGCTTTTCGAGCACGGGATCGCGCTGTTTCTTAGTCATTTTTACTGCGATGGTTCGCTTCTTTTTCTTCATCACTCCATTCCATAGGTATTGTAACGGTTCTTATAGGATTTGTCAAGATTTGATTTAACGACCAACCGGGTGAATCAGGAGCGTTTTTTCCGTTTTTCCGCGTACATGACTTTGTCTGCCTGCGCGAGCAGGTCATTGATGGGCAGGGGGCATTTGGGATCGCAGTACACGGTGCCGATACTGATATTGAGCGTAAAAGGGTGGGTTTTCCGGTCGTTGTAAGCAATGAATTTGTTGTGCAGCCGTTCAGTCAAGAGGGTATTGCTCAGTCGGTCCGATTCGATCGCCAGAACAGCGAATTCATCACCGCCGATCCGTGCGATAATATCCGAGGCACGGAAACACGCACTCAGCACCTCGGCAACGATCTTAAGCGCCCGGTCCCCCTCGTGGTGTCCATAGGTGTCATTGATATATTTTAAACTATCGATATCTGCAAAGAGGATGAGAAACCCTTTATTCTGACGCTGGGCGATCTTCTGCTGCTGCTGGGCAAGGAGCGTGAATCCACGGCGGTTATGGATGCCGGTCAGTTCATCGTGGAGGATCTGCGCGCGCAGGTGTTCTTCCACTTTTTTGCGGGACGTGATGTCCCAGATATACGATCGTGTACCGACGCATTTGTCGCCGTCCTTGAGTTCCACGACATGGACTTCCAGAAAGATGGTCGCCCCTTTCCTGCATACTCCTTTGAACTCATATTGGGATGGTGCGGGTTTGCCGCGCATCCGGGCAGTGTGGTACCCCATGACCCGCTGGACATCGTCAGGATGCACGAGGTTCGCGATCGCCTGTTGTTTCATCTCGTCGTGCGAGTATTCAAAGAGCGTGGCGAAGCGGGCGTTGAAGTATTTGAAGCGTCCTTCCTGGTCATCGATCAGGATCGCAATGCCGGCTTTTTCCACTAGATCACGATAACGTTCCTCCGACTCACGCAGGGCATTCTCCATGTGTTTGCGATCGGTGACATCGCGGATGATGCCGAGCGATCCGAGGAAGCGCCTGCCTTTTTCTCGACCGTTCGGGCCGTACTGACCGGTCGAGCTGACATCACCGAAGGCGGTGACGATGCCGATGAACTCTCTTGGATCTTTTTTCTCGCGTTTCCAATTTTTTGATATGAGACGGATCTCAAGATCTCTGGTCTTGCGGGGGCCAGTCCTTCGTTCATCGAACAGTTTCGGCGCATGCTGCTCGCCCGTGACCGTGCCTCTGTATTTTGGCAGGACATAGGCGCGGCTAAAGTACCTGACATCATCCGGATGAACGATCGTACGGAAGTGTTTACCGATCAGGTCCTTTGGATTATAGTTGAGGACCTGTACCGCGTTGTTGATAAAAGCGAATTTCCCGTCCGGGTCGACCTTATACACGATTTCCGGCAGTTCAGTGAGGATCATCAGGTGTTGGTCAGTGGCCGCGCGTTTATGCGCAGAAACTGGATACGCACGGGCGTGATCTTTTCCAAAACCCTCAACTTGTCGCTGGAGCGCCTTGATCTGTGCAATGAGCTGCTGTTTAGTTTTTAACGAAAGCGGTTGCGCGCTCCGGCGTTTTTTCCCGGCTCTTCTACGTTTTTTCTGCTCGGATTTTCCCTTCATAAGCCTTCTCAAAGCATATTTTACGTATTTGATAAGTGTTGTCAACAGTCAGCTTTGCCGAATGAAAATTTTTCTCACCTTTAGAGTTATTGGTTTCCATTCAGAAAATCAGCGGTTCGGTCCCTGTTGAGGATT
>JAFGPO010000084.1 GCA_016936155.1 Caldifarciminota bacterium | reverse complement strand
GGTATAGTTCGAATCGATCGCGAGCGCCTGGTTCAAGCACTCGATGGACTTGCTGAGACTACCGCCCAGCACCCCGGGCAGCTCGAAGTAGAGCATCGCTTTGGCATCGAGTGCACCAGTATGCTCGGGATCGATCTTGAGCACCTTATCGATCTCCCCCCGGATGTCGGGGACCATGAAAAGTGAATTGAGAACACCTTTTGTCTGACCGATCCGGCCCATGTTCACCATGTACCAGAAATGAGCCTCGGCACACTTGTCATCGGCCTTTTTCGATTCTTTCCCATGCTCCATCCCCGCGGTATAGAGATTTATTTTCTCCTCTTTGGAGGTGGCCTTGTCCCCGAGCAAGAAATACACATGGGACAATTCGTACAGCGCGCGTACGTGCTGTGGTTCATGATCCAACACCATTTCCAGGATATCGCGCGCTTCTGCGAGATTCTCCATATTCGTATGCCGTGTCTCGTAGAGGTACACGGCGTTGGCAACGAGTTCATCATGGCTCTGCGCACCGAGCACAGAACACGATAGTATCAAAGCAGCGAGACCGAATTTACCCATAATAACCTCCTCAATCCAGGTGTGCAATTTTCTACAATCCTTTCATCACCATTGTCGTGATGGTAAACATATTAATGATTTGTTGTTTTTTTCGTTCATACCAGTATAACAGGGGCGGTTCTTCATATACTTTAACCCGCAGGCTTTGCCTGGTATCCGTGATGTACACTGCTTCTTTCTTGACCAGCATTCGATCTGTACCGTCCCCGCCAAAGCCATAACAATATCCCGCTTCCCGGGCACTGCGCAGGACCTGAGCGTTCACACGGTTGAACGGATAGGAAACGTACCGGCATTCGCCGATCTTATCAGTAATCATCTGTTTTGACGCGTTCAATTCCCATTCCAATACTTTATCTGATACACGGGTCAAATTCCGGTGCGTCATGGTGTGTGACCCGAATGTGATTCCCCATTCTTTCATTTCGCAGATCTGATCCCAGGTCAAATGCGGAACACGCCGGCCCGTAAGACTGATGTCCCACGTGTTCTCCTTGCCAATGTAACCAGCGATTAAAAATACGATCGCCCTCGTCCGGTACTGCTTGAGAATTGGGAAAGCATAATCGTAAAAACTCCTCTCCCCATCATCGAATGTGATAATAAGGCCGGGGCCTTCTTCAGGCAGGACGACCGGCATATCATTGTCCCTGAAAAAACATAAAAACCGTTCGAGTTGGGCCGGTGTATTCCATGTTCCGCAGAACTGGAGATCAGGCGTTATGCGGTGAAACTGAATCGCTTTTTTTTGCATAGACAAAGAGCATCCAGCTCAGGATCGAGAATGATGCAAGCAGAATTCCAGTTACGATGAACAGGGTCGATTTGGTCGCGACGGCAGTGAGCGAGCCAATAACCAGGGCCACGATCACGAAAGACCCACTCAAAATCCAATCACGGATCGAGAACATCCTCCCACGGACGAATTCATGCGCGTAGGTGTGGATCAGTGTATCCTGTCCGATGAAGAGCGGCGAGATCGCTATCCCGCCGACGAATGTCGCGATCGCGAACATCCAGAAACGGGAGAGGAACGGAAAAACGATAAGGATCGCACCGAGGATCACGGAACAAATGATCATGATGTTCCGTATATCAACCCGGTGCCCGAATACACCGACAAGCCATGAACCACCGAGCAGACCGAACGCCCCGATCGCGGCAAGATTACCGACCCCGCTCGTACCCCATGCCATTTCTTTCTGGACGATCGGTATGACGAGCACATATATCATGCCCGCGGCGATGACCAGAAAGAGAATGGAGATCATCGCGAATCGAATACGCGGTTCCCGAATAATGACACCTATCGCATGTTTGAGTTCCTGCCAGATACGAACAAGACTGCTGCGGAACACTAATACCAATCCCCGCGCTTCAAGATGCCGCTCGGCTCGTGGCGGCTTGACCAGTTCAACCTTCATAATATAGAGCATGATCGCCGAGACCCCAAATGTGAGCGCATCCAGGACAAAAGCAACTGTCCAGCCGGCGATGCCGATAAGCCGCGGCCAGATGCCCCAGTCCACGATCAATCCACCGAGCCACATACCGAGCACGGTCGCACCCCGGCTCACGAAATTCACCATGGAATTGGCTTTCAAAATATCTTCCTTCCCCACCAGGTTCGGGATGATAGCGCTTCGCGCGGCATTGAAGAAAAGCGTAACCAGGAACATGAAAAACACAAGCGCAAACACCACATAGATGCTGCGCGTAATGAGAAAAACGACCGGGATACCCCCTGCGCAGAGCATACGAAGGATATCACAGATGACCATGACCTTCTTCTTGTGCCAGCGGTCGACCAGGACTCCTGCCACCGGACCAAAAATGAGAACCGGCAGCGTAATGAATATCGCGAGCAGCGATAAGAGGAACGGCGTCTGTTGTTCTGAGAACAAACCGATGAGACCGATCAATGCGATGTAGTCGAGTTTGTCACCGAACTGGCTGATGGTCTGCGAAAATGTGAATATCGAAAAATTCCGGTCCCGAAGCGTTGCCCACATTCTCAGCCACCACGGTTGAGTACTTCACGGTAGTAGTCAACCACCTTGTTCGCGATGATGCGCCAGTCATACATTAACGCGGTTTGACGTCCGTGCCTACCCATGCGCGATCTAAGATCCGACTCGTGCAACAAGGATATCAATTTCGACGCAAGATCCTTGGAATCGCAACCATTGAAGAACCACCCTTGTTTTCCATTCTCCATAACCTTCCTGTATCCTGGTATATCGGATGCGAGTACCGGCCTTTCAGCGGCCATGGCCTCAAGTAACACGATGCCGAAACTCTCAGCCCCGGTCGCAGGAGAACAAAAAACATCACAGGATGCGTAGTAGCGCGGCAGGTCTTGTGGATCAACGTAGCCGGCAAAAATGACATTCTGCGCGATATGTTCTTTGATAGAACGACGGTACAAGCGTTCAAGGAACCCTTGTCCGACCACGACCAATCTTGCCGTGGGAAATTCTTTCACAACATCGGGGAACGCGTGCAAAAGGTATTTCAACCCTTTGCGCGGTTCGAACCGGCCCACGAACAGCACAATGGGCGAGTATCCCTTAAGTTGAGGCATAGGTTCAAGGTCTGGCTGGAAACGATCCGTATCAACACCATTGGGTATGATGCGATAGTCACCAGGGCAGTATCGTGAGAATGAATCACGGGCGACCTCGGATACTGCGATCAGACCATGGATCTTCCGAAAATACTGTTCAAGCACAGGCTCCCAGAGCAGGTAGCCCATGCTATCTTCATATGCGGCATGGCAGGTTACAAAATTCTTCGCGTTTGAGTACTTGAGCGCGTAATAAGGCAGGACCGGCGCGATCGGTCCATGGATATGTATGATGTCAAAACGCTCATGGTCAAGAATGTCCTTCATTTTCCAGGGGATCGTAAGCCCGACTGTAACCGCACTGAAAGACTGGTTTTTCGGGAATTTGAACGCGCGTCCGAGGCGCAGGAAGTTCTCCCCGGTATGCGGCTCGTTGCGCCCGAACGAGGGTGCAAGAACTTTGACATCATGTCCAAGCGCACGGAGATTCCTGTAGAGGTATAATATGTGCTCAGATACCCCACCGGTGTGGGGGTAAAAAACTTCAGATACGAGGAGTATTTTTAGTGGATCAACAGCCATGGTCATGTACCCGTATGACCAAACCCGCCCTTGCCGCGCCCTGTCGGAGAAAGAGATTGGACCGGGGCAAAATCAACTTGCACCACGGCACTGAACACAAGTTGCGCGATCCGATCACCGCGTTTGATCGTAAACGACTCACGTCCGAAATTGAAAATGATCACTTTGATCTCACCCCGGTAGTCAGCATCGATCGTGCCCGGACCATTAAGAACACCGATGCCGTGCTGTGCCGCGAGTCCGCTGCGTGGACGTACCTGTGCCTCATAACCAGGCGGTATCTCGATCCTGATCCCGGTCGGGATAACAGAATAGGCCCCGGGCTGGAGCACAACTGATTGTTCAACACTCGCACACAGATCGCACCCGGCTGCGTGTTCGCTCTTGTATTCCGGGATGAACTCACCGATCACGCGCACTTTGATTTTAGGCACTTTGTGTGATCCAGACATTCAGGTACTCACTCCTTGTTCGATCCACTCCGGGTGGAACACGAACCATTGATCCGGATACATCCGCAGTAGATACTCTAACTTCCTCACAAGCCAGCCATGGAAATCCTCAACATTCCCGGTAAAGATCTTCGGCTCCTCGATCACGCCCAGGTACCTGTGCTTACCAGGATCCGGATGGAACACCATGTACGCAAAGATAACGGGGATCTGTTTCTTGATCACGATCTCCCCGAGTCCGCGCGGTATCTTCCTTTTTGCATCGAAAAAATCCACCACGATACCAGAACCCATTATATCACGATCCGCGAGCACTGCAAGCACTCTGTTACTCTTGATCGCATGGAGAAAAGCGTGACCCGCTCGTTCGAGCGGGAATGTCCTCATCCCGGTCTGCTCGCGATGACGGGTATACAATTCAAACATCTCGGGTTCGGTCACTTCGACGAGCGCGCTCATGGGTATTCCAAAAGCAGCCAGGTAAGCACCGGCATAGTCCCAGTTGCCGATATGAGCAGTAATAAGTATGCAACCGCGCTTGTCATTGAGGACGCGAGTTAAATTACTGAATCCCCGGCACTCGACGTCGAACCTTGTACGGGTGATCGATCCAAGCCTGAAGAAATCAACCATCGCACGGGCAAAAAAGACGAATGTCCGTTTCACCAGACGACGTTGCTCTTGAACAGCCAGAGGCGCATCATGAAAGATGTGCCGGATATTGGTCTCTATGTATGCCCTTTTGGTTGTGAGCACGGCGCAGCATGCAGAACCGATACCAGTAGCAAGCCAGTCGAGGACGCGCTCAGAAAGCACTCCCACAAGTGCGATCCCGATCCTCTGAAGACATCCAACAATGTTCATGAAAGACAGGATCTACTCTGAATATGTTTTAAGAGCGGTCTTCAACACCTCGATCGCTTCACGCAGGTCAGGTTCTTTCAGCACATAGGCAATACGGACCTCATCCCGGCCCTTGCCCGGCGTCGCATAGAAACCGTTGGCAGGAGCGAGCATGACCGTTTTCTTGTCGCATTGGAAATCGGTGAGCAGCCACTTGCAGAAACGATCAGTATCTTTTACCGGCAGCCGGGCTACCGTATAGAACGCTCCTTCTGGTTTATGGCACACAATTCCCGGAATCGACTGCAACCCTTTAAAAAGGATATCCCGCCGTTTTTCATATTCATCGATCATCGGCCTGATATACTTATTGATGTTCTTGTATGCCGCGATCGCCCCTATCTGCTCCAGAGTCGGCGGGCACAGCCGTGCCTGTCCGAATTTTAAGATCCGGTCCATGATCGTTTTGTTATGGCTGATAATCGCACCGACCCGTGCTCCGCATGCGGAGAAACGTTTGGAAATCGAATCCATACCGATAACC
Source organism: Caldifarciminota bacterium (assembly GCA_016936155.1). GTDB lineage: Bacteria > Hydrothermota > Tepidihabitantia > SM23-42 > SM23-42 > JAFGPO01. The sequence continues at coordinate 831 of JAFGPO010000084.1, read as the reverse complement.
TGTTCCCTGATATCAGGCAACGAAAGCGCACTGACCTGGTGCTGACCATCATAAACGAATTCACGGTACACCTCATCAGACAACAGGAACAATCCGTGTTTCTTACACAGGCTATTAATAACGAACATCTCCTCCTCAGTCAGGACCATACCGGTCGGATTGTTCGGTGTATTGATGAGGATCGCGCGCGTGCGCGCAGTGATCGCTTTTTCAATGACCTCTTTGCCAGGCAGATGGAATCCTTGGTCGACACTGGTCGTGATCGGGACGAGTTTCACCCCGGACATGACGGCGAACCCGTTGTAGTTGGTGTAGAAAGGTTCGAAGACGATGATCTCATCACCTGGATCGCACACTGTCATCATGGCGAAAATGATCGCCTCACTCCCGCCCGTGGTGATCCAGATATTATCGATATCAAGATCGAACCCAAGACAACGGTAATATTCTACGATTGCGACCCGCAGGTCCAGAAGACCGCCTGATGGACCGTAACTCAGTACTTTTTCCCGGTACTGCGCGATCGCCTCAAAGATCTCGACCGGGGTCTCGATATCCGGCTGCCCGATGTTCAAATGAAAAACATGTATGCCTTTTTTCCTGGCCTCATCAGCATGGGGCGCCAGCTTGCGGATCGCGGAATACGGCATGCGTTCTGCTCTTTGTGATACTTTACTCTTGCTCATACATAATTATAAATACCGTCTAAAGAAAGTCAATACGAATACCAATATTATAAACTAGGGGTTGATGGCCAAATGAAAGTAGACCACCCGGAGGTTTGCTTTTATGAAGCAAGATATTTTAAAGAGTTTGACAAAGTGGTGTTTT
>JAFGPO010000083.1 GCA_016936155.1 Caldifarciminota bacterium | reverse complement strand
GAATAGCGCTACCGCACTACAGGACAGACAGTGTACAGCACAGCCAGGTCATGAGTTTTTGCTTTTTTTATGCAGCTCTTCGATCAGGTCGGTCTGGATTTCCTGGATTTCAAGAAGACGTTGCCATTGATTTGTAAGCAGGTGATCGATTTTTTCATGCAGGTGCCGGATCTCAAGTTCCGCCTTCAGATTGACCATGTAGTCGTGTTCAGAGCGCAACCGGTCTTTTGTCTCCTGACGATTCTGGCTCATGAGGATGATCGGGGCCTGGATCGCGGCAAGGCAGGAGAGGATCAAGTTCAGTAGAATGAACGGGTAGGGATCAAAAGGGCGCCATAAAAGCACGATCGCATTAACGCTGATCCAGAGAATCAGTACCACAAAGAAACATATGATAAAAATCCAGCTTCCCGCCAAAGCAGCCATTCTATCAGCCAGGTGGTTGCCGAGGGTGAGTTTTTCGTCGAATTCAACATTGATGTTTTTTGAGAGGATGTCCTGTTCAGCTAAGCTCTCCATTACCTTTTGCTCGAGAGCCGATAATTCCCCCTTTTCAACCTCCAGGGTTTTCTTTACATAGTGCGTCCGGTAGTAGTTGAGATCGTCTTTGCAGATGTAGCCGTCAGGGGTCCAGTCCGGGTGATCGTGTTTGATAAGATCGACCAGCGAATCGCGTACCGCAACACCAGGAATGCTCGCATCCAGTGACTTGTGTTTTCCGCATACCTGACATACCACAGTTTTGGGTTGTTTTTTAATCATATAAGCCGCCGTGAAATTCTACCTGTCCACTGATCAAAGTCAAGATGAACAAGCCCTGCTCTCTCTACTGTATGAATGAGGGTTGGATGCCGATAAGGAGCGCGATCGAGAGGACAGTGCCGCTACCCACAAGGCAGCCCGCCATCTTGCCGAGCGACGTTGTGACCGGCTCGCGCGATTCTTCGATGCCCTTGTCGCGCAGCCACTTGGCGATACTCCCTTCGACAAAACCGGCGATACCGTCAGTCAGGGCGTCGCCGATCACCCCGCCCGCGATCGCGCCGGCAACACCGAACAAGGCACCGCCCCACAGAGCAGGGATCGTCAACAGGCCGGTGTCCAAACCGCCGAAGATCAGGTCCGGGACCGCGCGTTTGAACGAGCGTTTAGCAATGGCAATGCCAGCGAGCGGTATTATTGATAACCCTAACACAACTGGACCGATCGGCAGCCTTTGCTTAAGCGTCATTATACCAAGCACCGCCAATACTATGCAGAACAGGCTTACATAGGATATTTTTTTGATCATTAAAGATCCTCCAGTTTTCTCTAAGTATACAGATGAATCGCACCAAATCAACGGAAATAGATTGACGTACTGTGATGACATGGTATACTATAGGTCAATTGATGAAATATAATCCACTGATCGATCTTGATGAATTCCGGAAGAATTTGCTGCCGTATACCAGGAAAGCATTCGGCCTGCTTCCCAACATTGAACATCCCCGTATTCTTGATATCGGCTGCGGCACCGGAGTGTCAACAATGGAGCTTGCACGGCAGACTAAGGGTGAGATCACGGCCATTGATATTGATGCCGCGGCACTTGATCGATTCAGGCAGAGGGTACAAGAGGCGCACCTTGAGAATACTATCCGGATCATCGAGCAATCTTTAGTGAATATGGATTTTCCGGTTGAGAACTTCGATGTTATCTGGGCAGAGGGTTCAGTGTTTGTGCTTGGTTTTGAACAGAGTCTGAAGCAATGGGGAAAGTATGTGCGATCAGGAGGATTTCTTGTATTCCATGATGAAGCGGGTGATCTGTCGAAAAAGTTGGCAATAATACCCCGTCTTGGCTATGCGCTTGTCGCCCACATCATCATATCAGGTGATGCCTGGTGGCAGGAGTATTTCAAACCCTTGCAGGAGAAGGTTGATAGTATTCGCGATAAGGTCAAGGATGATGAACAGGCAGTCGCATTCCTGTATGCCCGGCAAACGGAAATTGATATCTTTAACAAAGACAGAGAAGCGCATGGATCAACTGTCTTTGTTATTCAAAAACCTGCATAGCAGTTCTATTTTTCTTCCCCGGCTGCTAACGCCGTGCGTTGTTCATCTTTTATTTTTCCCTTGCGCGTGTATTTTTTCCGGTTGCGGTGCGCGCGCGTCGGCTTGTGGGGCACGCGGTGTTTGTAGGTTGGTTTTATCGTGATTACATTCTTACTTTCTTTTTGTTTTTTACTTTTTTTTATCTTTTTCTTCATTCCCATGCTGTAGAATAGTAATAAATTCACCCGGTGTGTCAACAGGGAGTGTATGGGATCGACTCAATGCACTGAAGGTACGGGGGCTCTGCACATGTGAGCAGAGCCCCGCAGGTTATTCAGCGTGGACCGCGATCAGGTTGGCCGTGGTGTTCTCCATGGCCGCCGTGGGGTGGGTGGTGAGCATCGAAAAATACGCGCTGTTCCTCAGTCAACAGGGAACGGATTTCCTGGTGATGCGCGACGTTCAGCTTCATTATTTTCGTCCGCAATTGACCGATGTCTTCGATCACCTTGTTGATCTCTGACATATTCACCTTATCCGCGGATTGTAACGTGTGCAGGCGTGCTTCCTTCTCTCCGATTTCGTTTTGCAGCGGTTTCATTGCTCTTAAGAGTTCCATGTGCAGGTTCTGCATCTGTTCCTTCTGCGCGTCGGTCAGGTCAGGGATCATGGGGCCGTGACCAGAGAATTTTTCGCCATGGCCCGGCGCTTTTCCTTTACCATCTCCTTCCGGGTGTTGCGCGAATACGAGGCTGGATGAAACAATAAATAGTGCTGCGATCAGCAGCAGGACGGATTTATTCTTGATCGTTGACATGATTGCTCCTTGTTATTTTCATGATTATCGGCCCTCAGAGTCCAAGGGTGGAGGAGGCATACCAGGTTCACGCAATGGTCCGGGAAATCCACCATGCCCGATCAGTCCATGTATCAGTATGCCCAGCTGCCTCCGCTGCTCTATTGTCAGGATATCACGGACCTTCATCAGTCCCGAGAAGATCCGGGCATCATGCGTGGCCTGCAGCCCAGCGATTTCCTTTATCAGTGTGTCGATACGTTCTTGATCAGGTTTTTGATCGTAGACCATGGACATGAGTTCCTGTCGTTTCATGCGCAGTTCCTCCCGTATTGGGCGAACCGATATATCGATTTCTTCGTTCACCTTTTTCAATACTTCGATCTGCTGAGGGTCCAAATCAAGTTCTTTCCTCAGCCGGCCTCCATGCCACTGGGGAAACCGGTCTGGATGCTGGGGATCGATCGGGTGTTCTGTCCGGTGCTCATTTGACAGGTAGTACATAAACGTAACAACCGTCGCCAGGTTGATCGCTACCGAGGCGATGAGGATGATAAGGACCGTTTTCTTACTCATTTTTCACCTTCCGTGATCAATGCCGTGTAGATATTCGAAACCGAGCCTTCCGGGTATTCATCGAATGCGCTGATACCGAATACGTTGGCGGTTTCTGCGGCGGTTTCAGGTTCGGTCATACCTTGATAGATCGTTCTTGCCATAGTGTTCCCTAATATGAGTGCGATAAGCGTAAGGATAACGGTAAAACCCGGCAGCGCGAATTGCCGTATTCTCCCGAGGGCCGGCGCACCACGGTGCAGGTCCTTCATTCTCTGTTTCAAGCGGGTGGCGAAGTAGGGTGGTACCTCCATACCCGGCACCAGCTTGAGTTCGTCATTCACCATGGAAAAAGCCTGCAAAGCATGCTGGCAAGCTGAGCAGGATGCAAGGTGTGCCTCGATAGTCCCTTTTTCAGTTTGCGACACCTCGTTATCCAGGTATGCAGAGAGTTTCTTTTGTATTTCTGAGCACTTCATTTCAATCTCCTATATATTTTGACGTTCTTGCTGAATAATTTCTTGCGCTCCATTGCCGCCTATTTTTTCTTGAACCAGTGTCTCAGGGTGGTTCGTGCCCGGAAAATGAGCGATTCGACCGATGATACGCTGATATCCATGATCTCAGCGATCTCTTTATATGTTTTTTCTTCAAACTGGGATAGAATAAGCGCCAGGCGCTGGCGTTCGGGTAAGCGGTCGATCGCTTCTTTTACCAATGCTATTTTGTGTTTTGTTTCATAGTCAGGATCGATTGCAAGTGATTTTGGTTCCGCGTCCTGTTCACTGAGTGCGTCGAGCGAAACAGGCGCTCTTTTGTGTTTCCTGCGGAACGTGAGGCAATGATTCGCGGTGATCCGGTAGATCCAGGTCGATAATTTTGATTTTCCTTTGAATTTATTGATATTACGCCAGATTTTTATGAAGATCTCCTGGGCACAATCTTCAACATCGTCTGGAGTACCGAGGTAACGGTAGACCGTATTAAAGATCATGGGTTGATATTTTTCAACAAGGAGTTCAAACGCCTGTTCATCACCACCAGCCAGGGCTTTGATCAGGTGTGTGTCCGGATCTTGTGGTCGGTTCTTCTGTGGCATAGCGTTTTTAGTATAATGATAATAGATACCGGAGCAAGACAGCATCAGTGCCTCGGTGTCTATCTATACTGTTAGACATTCTTCAGGGAGATTACTCGCGGATATTCTAATGGCGGTTTATCGGTTACGCGGGAAATAGTATTTATGGATGCTGAGCGTTACAGCAAAGGCAAGGGCACCGATAATGCAGAGGATCCCGCCGAAAAACAGCGTGTTCGGCGCGCCGATAATTTTTGCCAGCCATCCGCCGAGCAGGCTGCCTACCGGCGCCATGCCCATGAATGACATGGCGTAGAAACTCATAACGCGTCCCCGTTTGTCGTCGTCAACGATCGTCTGCAATAGAGTGTTGCTCGATACCATCTGGACCATCAT
>JAFGPO010000082.1 GCA_016936155.1 Caldifarciminota bacterium | reverse complement strand
TATACGCCTGATTTATCAGGCGTCCGATGAATCGGACCGCTACACTCCGCACCTGTATACGCCTGATTTATCAGGCGTCCGATAAATAGAACCTCTCATGCAACCTAAAGTGCTTTTAAAACGAGATCAATGATCTGATCCGATGCCATGCCTTCGGCCTCGGCCGTGAAGTTCGTGAGCACGCGGTGGCGGAGCACCGGGTGCGCGATATATTTTACATCGTCAAAATTCGGGGAATACCTGCTGTTGAGTGCTGCTTTTGCTTTAGCCCCCAGGATAAGATACTGCGAGGCGCGCGGACCTGCACCCCAGGCAACGTAACGCTGCACTTCTTTAGGGGCAGAAGGATCCTTAGGACGCGTCATGGCAACCAGTTGGATCGTCCGTTCGATAACATCGTCGGCAACCGGCATGACGCGGACCAGTTGCTGCAAATCGATGAGTTCTTGCGTGCCGATAACCTTTCTCAGATCAGCCTGATATGCCGAGGTCGTGGTTTTGATGATATCTTTCTCCTGAATCGCGTCTGGATAATCGATCATAACCATGAACATGAACCGGTCGAGCTGTGCTTCAGGTAACGGGTAGGTTCCTTCCTGCTCAATCGGATTTTGCGTGGCGAGCACGAAAAATGGGCGTTCCAGACGATACGTTTGCCCGGCATAGGTCACAGTGTATTCCTGCATCGCTTGAAGCAATGCAGACTGAGTTTTAGGTGGAGCCCGATTGATTTCATCAGCAAGGATGACCTGGGCGAACAAAGGTCCCTTGACAAAACGGAAATTGCGCTTGCCAGTTGTTAAATCTTCTTCAATGACTTCAGTCCCGGTGATATCCGAGGGCATGAGATCCGGGGTGAATTGAATGCGGTTAAAGGAAAGGTCGCAGATGTCGGCGATCGTATTGACGAGAAGCGTTTTGGCAAGACCAGGCACGCCAACAATAAGAGTATGCCCCTGACAGAACATGCTTACTAAAACCTGTTCAATGACTCGCTCCTGTCCGATAACAACCTTGTGTACTTCCTCGCGTATGTTAGTTGCGAGCTTTTGCATTTCAGAAATCTTGTTTTGGTCGCTTTTTTTCATTTGTACGAATTATGTTGATTTTGTGGATAACCTATAATAATCTGTATTAACGATAGCCGAAAAGTCCCGTAATTCAAGACATTATACTTTATCCACATATTTTCCATATTTATCCACATTCTTATGAACAATCTTATACACAGACTTGACCGCCATACAGCTCCTTGCGGCGCGCTTCAAGGATATCAACTTTTTTCCCAAGATATTCAGCAGCAGAACAAATTTTAGTCGCAGGTTTCACGCTGCTCAGGTCACTTACATAATCCTGCCAATTCAGATCACGGAGTAAATGGTGGTCGATAATGAACGACTTGATCGAGGTCGCACTGATGATCTTTTTGATGTTCTCGAAAGCCTGATTTATATCACTTTTTTTATAGTGGGAACCGATCTGGTACGTTGGAGGACCATCAAGAATGATTGTTGCTGGCTGGTGGGCGATCACGAAATCAACCACTTCCTGATTCATGGGACCCTGAACATCCGAAGTATACAGGAATTTTTGATCGTCTTCGATCAATACCCCGACCACATACCCGAGGGCCGGTGAGTTACCATGGAGTAGAGGCGGCGAAAACACGATCCGCGTGTTACCGAAGATAAACTCCTGACTGTCAGCGGTCCGGACGGAACGGGCACATGGCTCTATAAGACCAAGCAAAGTAGCGGCCCGCTGTTTCTGACTCTGATTTATATGCTCCCGCGGATGTTTCAGCAGAATATCCTTACCCTTATAAAGACAGATCTCATCGGGATTGTGATGATCATAGTGGTAGTGCGTAATGATAACGACATCTGAAAGACCCGCCCACTCTTTGACCGATTCAAGCATATCACGCCGGCGGTCTAATTCGACCGTGTGCGGAGGCATGGAATAACGATCCGGACTGACTGAAACACCTGGATCAATGAAAATCCGAAGATCATTGGTCTCCACATACGTCGCCATGCTCCGGACGCCCATGCTCTCAAATGCTACCGGCAGTATTTTCATGGCGGTACCGTATCAGTGATAGCGGTATTCATAACGATGGATCTTATCAACGCGCTTTTTGTGCCGTCCGCCTTCAAAGCGCGTCGCGAAAAATGTCGAGATAATCGAACGAACCGTTGCGCTGTACTTCAGGGATCCTGGAATAACAAGAACGTTCGCATCATTGTGCGCCCTGGTCAGACGAGCGGCTTGAGCGGTCGTGCACAACGCTGCCCGCACACCCTTCACTTTGTTCGCGGCCATTGTCATGCCCTGACCAGTAAGACAGAGAAGGATCCCGAAGCGAACTTTGCCTCCTGCCACCGACCGCGCGACTGCGAATGCATAATCCGGGTAATCCACGGGTAACGCCGAATCAGCGCCAAAATCATTGACCCTATTGCCTTTCTTAATGAGATACCTTTTGATCTTCTCTTTAAGGGGAAATCCTCGGTGATCAGCACCAATCGCGATCTTCATCGCTTCAGAAGGCATAGATGGCTGCGGGCAGGCAATAAGAAGGCATGAGGGAACTGCGCCCTACGCTGTACGCTCTACGCATTACGCTATCTTCGTGAGCCATCCGCGTTTGTCTTCCCGTTTACCATCGATTACTTCAAAGAAGGTTTTTTGCAGTTGTTTCGTGATCGGCCCGGCAGACCCTATGCCGATCTTTATTTTGTCGATGGACCTGATCGGCGTAACCTCAGCCGCTGACCCGGTGAAGAACACTTCATCCGCCAGGTACAGGAATTCGCGTGTGAGCATCTCCTGCACCAGGGGGATACCAAGGTCCTGGGCAAACATCATGACCGTGTTCCGCGTGATCCCGGGCAGGATACAGGCATGCAACGGCGGTGTGTAGATGACACCGTCCTTGATCGCAAAAATATTCTCGCCCGAACCCTCACTCACGTACCCGGTGACATCAAGAGCGATACCTTCAACATACCCGTTAAGGATCGCTTCCATTTTAATGAGCTGCGAATTCATATAATTTGCACAACATTTAGCCATAGCCGGGAACGTATTCGGCGCCATCCGGTTCCATGTTGAAACCATGACATCAACGCCTTGTTCTAATGCCTCGTCCCCGAGGTATTTACCCCACTGCAATGTCGCGATACACACTTTTACCGGACAGGGGAAAGGATCGACCCCAAGCGCAGCATACCCACGGTATGCGATCGGACGTATATACGCGGATTTCAAACCGTTCTTCTTGATCAGTTCGATCGTGACTTTGTTCAGTTCATCGTGCGTAAAAGGAATCTCCATACGGTATATTTTTGCTGAGTTGAACAAACGATCAATGTGATCCTGTAAACGGAAGATCACTGATCCCTGTTTGCTGTCATAACAGCGCAAGCCTTCAAACACTCCTGTGCCATAGTGGATCACATGAGAGAGAATATGGATCTTCGCATCATCCCAATTAACGTATTCCCCATCCATCCAGATAAATTGTGTCTTTGCCATTGCCATAGCATGCCTCCTTCTATACTATAATAAAAAACAAAACTAAGTCAAGCATAAAACATGAATTGACATTGCGCGCAATCTGTTTATAATTGCGAACCATGAATGTCGAAACGCTTCAGAAAAAATTGATCCGTGAAAAAATTTGCTACGTTGACCTGAAATACGCATCCCTGACCGGAACACTCCACCACATCACCATCCCAATCGAACGATTGTGTGACGTTACGCGTAACGGCGTCGGTGCCGACGGCTCGAGCTTACCCGGGTATAAGGCGGTTGAAAAGGGAGATATGCTCCTTCTCCCTGACCTGTCCACTCTGTCTATTGATCCGTTCTTTGAACAAAAGACCGCCTCCTTTCTATGCAGCATCTACGTTCCTGATACATTAAAACCATTCCAGCGCGATACGCGCCACGTTGCTCACATGGCGGTTGACTATTGTCGGCGGGAATTGAAGACATCCGCATTCTTCCAACCGGAACTTGAATTCTACATTTTCGAACACGCATCCTTTGGCGAAGGTCCGGGATCGAGCTATTACCATCTCGATACTACCGACCGCGATCCGAATGCAGTGATATTCCCGATCCGCTATCGGGGTGGATACCATATCGGGCCTCCTGAAGATCGCTATTACAACTTCCGCAACGATGTACTGACAACCCTCAAATCGTGCAATATCCCCTGCAAATACCATCACCACGAAGTCGGAGCCAGGGGGCAAATGGAGGTTGAGCTGCTCTTTAGACCGCTTGTAACGAGCGCCGACGATATCTTCCTGGCAAAGTACATTATCAAGTGCCTTGGCCGCAGCCATGGTCTCTATGCCACCTTCATGCCCAAACCCCTGCTCGATGAACCAGGGAGCGGACTACACCTTCACCAGTATCTGGGCACTGACAAGCGGTCGTTGTTTTATGGACACGCACATGCAAATAAACTGAGCCAGATGTGTCTGCACTATATCGCCGGAATACTGCACCACTCACGGGCGCTCTGCGCATTCGTTAACCCAAGCACGAATTCCTATAAACGTCTCATCCCTGGATTCGAAGCACCCACCTATGCTGACTTTGGTGTGGGGAGCAGAAAGACGGCGATCCGCCTGCCGAAATACTTGAAAAATAAAAAGATGATGAACATCGAATACCGAATCCCGGATGCGACCGCGAATCCCTACCTCGCCCTTGCTGCGGTCCTGCTCGCCGGGATAGACGGAATAAAAAACAGGTACAAGGTGGATAAGCGGGAGAAATTACCCCACAATGTATACGAAGCAACAAATGCGTTAAAACAAGACTATACGTTCCTGCTCAATGGTAATGTTTTTTCAATGGATCTGATCGAATCATGGATCGAGGTTAAAACCAAACAATTCGAGGATATCCATAACCGTCCTCACCCCTATGAATTCACACTCTATTTTGGTGTGTAACCAGGAATCGATGGCCGTATGAACGAGATGCTCACGGTCGGCATCGTCGGTTGCGGAGCACACGCACAGATCGCTCACCTGCCGTTTTTAATCAAACATCCACGATGTAAAGTTCTCGCCGTGTGCGATGCTGATATCCGCAAGACCGACCATCTGGGCAGTAAATATGACATACCATGCCGGTATCAGGATATCCAGGAGATGCTCGATAACGATGAAATCGAAGCATTGATAATCGCTGCGCCGAATCTCTTACACGGGCCAATGGCGATATCCGCGCTCAAATATGGCAAGCACGTATTCTGCGAAAATCCGATCGCCCTTACCAAAGCCGAAGCCCAAGAGGTCGCCGATGCGGTAAAGAGCACCGGTAAAAAATGTGCGTTGACCATGAATAACCGCTTGCGTCAGGATGTCGCAACGCTTAAGAAATTCATCAAGGGCGGGGAACTCGGTGATGTGTATTATGTCAAGACAGGCTGGCTCATCGGATCGAACGAATGGGTGCTGAGCCGTAACCGTCTGGATCAAATGCAAAGCGGCGGGGGTGCTTTTTTAAGTCTGGGCATCGGACTCCTTGATATTGCACTCTATTTTCTCAAGAACAAAACATTGTCCACGATCTTTGCATCCATCCACACGAAAGAACAGGACGCCGGCGTCGAAGATACGGCGCTCTGCATGATAAATTTCGCTGACCGGACGCTCCTCACGATCGAAGTCGGATGGTCGCTGCTGTTTGAACAGGATTTTCTCTATTGTAATGTGTTCGGTAAAAAAGGGGCGGCGTTGCTCAATCCGCTCCGCATCCAGAAAGAATTGCACAACGACCTCTTCAATGTGACTCCGATGATCGCTCATCAGAATCTCTACCGTGATTCATATGAACGACAGGCGGATACATTTATCCGGTATATCCTGGATAACACACCACCCCTCACGACCCTCGAAGATGGATTGCTTATCGCGCGAGTATGTGAGGCATTCTACAAATCAGCGCGATCGCAAAAACTGGTCGATCTATAATTTTGATCCCGGGATTCATCCGTTCCATCACCAAACGGCAATTAGTGCTTGTGATGGTTTCCGCCCTGTGTACCGCTCTGTCCTTCCATCCGATCAAGCTTCACTTCCTCGCATGGATCGGCTTTGTCCCGTTGTTTCTTGCATCAGAGAACAGCAGATCGTCCCAGGCTTTTATTCTGGGTATACTGTTCGGTTTTCTTTTCGCGCTCTTCGGGCTGTTCTGGCTGGTCTTCCTCCAGATCGAAATGAACATTAAAATGCTCATGATCGCCGGACTCGTCCTCCTGTTCCTCTATTATGGGATCTATTACGGCGTCGCCCTCCTCCTCGGCAAACAGCTCGGTCTCTGGGCTTTTCCTTTAGCCGTGTGCGGTCTGGAACTCATACGGGGAACCGGCGAAATCGGATTTCCCTGGCTCACGCTCGGCTATTCCCAGGCCCGCTACCCCCTTATTATCCAGCAGGCTTCGGTCTA
>JAFGPO010000081.1 GCA_016936155.1 Caldifarciminota bacterium | reverse complement strand
TTTCAATTTGTCAAGGGGTAATATCAAATAAATTGAAAAAGCATAAAATAAAAATAACAAATATTAATAAAGTTCTAATATTTAAGATTTTTAGAATTTTCCCTAAATTACGATGGTTTTTAGTTTGAATCTAGAGTTTTGACTTTGAGAAGCAGCATCTAGCAAGATGAGGTTTCATATCTGCTGTATTGAGTCATTGGTCACTTGTCATTTGTTTGATATTTGGATTTTGGAATTTCGAATTTGACTACGGATATATTTTATCCAGCATTCTTGGGAATGGGATAGTTTCCCGGACATGTTTGATGCCGCAGATCCAGGCGATCGTGCGCTCCAATCCCAATCCAAATCCGCCATGCGGACACGTTCCATACTTCCGTAGATCGAGGTACCACTGGAATGCCTCTTCAGGCAGGTTGTGCTCCCGGATGTGTTTGATCAGGACATCATGGTCATCTTCACGCTGACCACCACCAATGAGCTCTCCATAGCCCTCTGGTCCGATCATATCAACACTAAGGGACAAAGAGGTATCCGCAGGATCTTGTTTCATGTAGAACGCTTTGATGTGCGCGGGATAGTGGTGGACAAATACCGGCGTATTAAACTGTTCGCCAATGATCGCTTCGTGGGGTGCTCCAAAATCATCGCCCGTTGTGAACGAGGGTTCTTTTCTCTGCACAATCGCGACTGCTTCTTTGTAGGTTATCCGGGGGAAAGGTTTTTTGATCGTCGTCAGTTTTGTGATATCCCGCTCCAGTGTCGTAAGTTCCGGTTCCCGGTTTTTCACAACGCGTTCGATCATGGCGAGTATCATATCCTCGGCAAGTTCCATGATGCCGTCGAGTTCGAGATACGCGGCTTCCGGTTCGAGCATCCAGAATTCGGTGAGGTGCTTGCGCGTCTTTGATTTTTCCGCGCGGAAGGTCGGTCCAAAACAGTACACTTTCCCGAGCGCGGCTGCGGTCGCCTCGTTGTATAGCTGGCCGCTCTGGCTTAAATATGCTTTCTGGTCATAGTACCCGACCTCGAAGAGCGTCGTTGTGCCCTCGCATGCAGCAGGCGTAAGGATCGGACAGTCAGCATTGATGAAACCCCGTTCATCGAGGAAATCCCGGAATGCCTTGATCATCTCGTGACGGATGCGCATGATGGCGTGTTGATTCTTGGAACGGAGCCATAAATGGCGCAGCGGAAGCAGGTATTCAATCGAGTGTTCCTTGGGTGTTATAGGATAGCCTTCTGCGTTCTGGATGATCTTGATCTTTTGGGCAATGATCTCATGGCCGCCTGGCGCGCGTTTATCGCGCCGGACCTTTCCGGTGATAGCGAGCGAAGATTCCTGGTTTATCGTATCCGCGATCAAAAAGAGTGCACGGTCGCATTCCCCCTGAGCAAGTACTGTTTGGACAATACCGGTACCGTCACGGAGCAACAGAAAGCGGATCTTTCCGCTCGAGCGCTTGTTGTATAACCACCCTTTGATGGTTACAATCTGGTCGACATGATCACACAGGTCCTCGATGTACACATGCATAGGCTACTATAGCTGTTTTTACTGGCAAGTCAAGGAGCACGTTGCAGGGCATATCCACACAGGTTAGCGTGAGCGATTGACAAATATATTTGAGCATATATAATGTTATTATGAAAAAAGGACTCGTTATCATCCCGACGTATAACGAGGCTGTGAATATCGAAAAGATCATTTACAAACTCCTTTCTATGTCCGAAACAATCGATATTCTCGTAATCGACGATAATTCCCCTGATAATACGGCGGATATAGTCGCCCGGGTGCAAACACGGGAAAAGAGAGTGCATTTGATACGCCGCGCAAGTAAACTTGGACTCGGTACTGCCTATGTCATGGGATTTGACTATGCAATCAAAAGAGCATATGATTTTGCGTTTGAGATGGACGCTGATTTTTCACATAATCCTGGAGATATCCCCCGTTTCATTGAGCTGCTCGATAAGGCGGATCTGATCATTGGATCACGCTACGTGCACGGCGTGTCCGTGGTGAACTGGCCCATGAAACGGTTGCTGCTTTCCTACAGTGCTTGTTGGTTCGCGCGGGTCATGACCGGTATCCCGATTCGCGACCTGACCAGCGGGTTCAAGTGTTACTCCCGCAAGGCGCTTGAAGCCGTCGACTGGCGTACGTTCCAAGTCGACGGATATGGGTTTCAGATCCTGAGCGTGTTCTCAGTATTCCATGCCGGGTTGAACGTGAAGGAGATACCGATAATATTCGTTGAACGCCGGGAAGGTAGATCCAAGATGTCGAAACACATCATATGGGAAGCCTTCTGGCTGGTTTGGAGACTTCGCTTACGATCGATGTTCAAGAGGCGATGAAACTCAATATCATCATCGTAAATTTCAATTCCGGTCCGTATTTGCACAACTGTGTTACTTCACTTCACGCCATGAACGGTGCACTTAGAGACCATGATATCACGGTGTATGACAACGGTTCGCACGATCACAGTTTTATACAAACGGCTGCCGGGTTCCCGTTGCTTCGGTATATCCGCGGTACTGAGAACCGGGGGTTTGCCTGCGCTGTGAACCGCGTCATCAGCATGACGCGCGGAGAATACATTTTACTACTCAATCCAGATGTTGTCGTTTTCCCGCATGCGATCGAGACCATGATCGCCTTCATGGACGAACACCCGCTTTGTGGTGTTGTCGGTGCGGAGATCCTCAGTCCGTCCGGTTATCGTCAGCCAACCTGCCGTACTTTTCCGCGCTCCACCAATGTTCTGTTCGGACGGCGGTCCCTTGCCCGCCGGGTATTCCCGAACAACCCGTGGACGCGTACCTACCTGTATTCTTCGCTCGATTATACCAAACCCCAGTGCGTTGATTTCGTAGAAGGTTCCGTCATGATGCTTCGGCGCACCGCACTCGAGGATATCGGTTGTTTTGACGAGGATTTCTTCCTCTACCTTGAGGATGCGGATGTCTGTTATCGAATGAAAAAGCATGGATGGGAAACATGGTGGATACCCCGTGCCTATGCGATACATTATCGCGGTGAAACCTTCCGTACCGATAATATCCATCCTGCAATGCACCATTCCAGGGGGTTTGCACTATTCTTTCGAAAACACTACGGTCTTTCCGGCCCGGTCGCGTTCGCTTTAAAAGTCCTGCTGGCATTGCGTTTGGCATATGTCATATCGACCGAATCCATAAAAAAGTTGATCCATGATAGTAATTTTAGCCCTCGTAAGTAGTATCACGCTGCAGCCATTCTATTATACGAACACGAATTACTACTATCAGATAATGTCCAAAAATGGTGTGGTGTACGGTGCCACGAACGGTGGGATGATTTCTTTTGATCCAGTCGCCCACACCTATACGGTTGTGAACAATACTGATGGGCTTCAAACCAACCGGCAGTACTGTTGTGCCATTGACAGTTCTGGATACCTGTGGTGTGGTAATGAGCGGGGCCTTGCTCTGGTCGACCGGTCTTTTGTTCGTACCCTTCTTTATCCTGATCAGGTGATCAGTTCTTTTGTCCAGGTTGTCGAGTGTCTTACTGATAGTATCTATATTGGATCACCAGGAGGATTGCTCTTTATCCAGACCCATGGGACACCGGATAATTTTGATGATGATACCCGCACGCGGTTATATGTACAGAACGGTCTCCTCTCAAATAATGTTGTGTCTATCGCCCTGACCAGCAGTCATATCTGGGTAGGTACTGACCAGGGTATCACACGATTCGTAAAATCGTTCGATCCGGATTCTCTGGTTCAGTTCACGACGGTTCAAGGGTTATTGAGTAATAACATCCTGCAGATCGAGGTGATCCGGGATACGATATATGTCGCATCGGATCAGGGATTAAATGTATTCAACGGGTCTTTTTTTGATACGCTTTTGAGCAACCGCGAGATCGTTGATGTCAGTTACCTTGGAGATTCGATCGTCGTTGCGATGGACACGCTCCAGCAGGTAGGTTTTTATTATCAGGCGACATTGACGATTGTACAGAGCGGTCTGCCGTATAAGAGCCGGGTTTTGGACGTTGAAAATTTCGATGGTGAACTCTACTGCGGATTGGGGAACCGCTGGACCGCAGACCGGACCGGCATGGGATTGGGACATTTTCTCCCGAATGAAACGCGCTGGGATGTAGAAGCCCGCGAGTGCCTTCCGTCCAATCATATTACGGAAATCGAGGCAAATCAGTATGGTGTATTTTGCGCGCATGGTGCGCGGACCGCATATTCCCGGGGTATCGGATGGCTCCACGATGATGGGCGCTGGGACAGTTTCACGCGGGATTCCATTTTACCGTCCAACAATATTCACCGCTGTGTTATCGCCCCGGATGGGAAGATGTGGTTTGCGGTCAATCCTTTCAGCAGTTCCGGCAGCGATACGATCATGCTCATACGTTTCGATGTAGCGAACGATGAATGGTTATTCATCCCCCGTGGGTTCTGCAACATCGATACGACCGTCGCGGTATGGGATATCGAATTCGACAATGAGAACAATCTCTATGTTGCATTATCGGGTCCTTCAGACAGATTGTGGGTGATCGATAGGGAGCTCGAGAATGCGATGTTCCTCGGTCTCAAACGGGAGGGTTTTAATGTTGAGATCGCCATTGATTCTGCCGGCGTTGTGTGGCGGACCGTGTCCGGTTCGGATGGTGGGTTGCTCATGGTTGATACCCGGGGAACTGTTTTTGACCATAATGATGATATCGTTCGGGAATTCAACACGGGTGATGGCCTGATCTCAAAGTACTTGTTTGGATGTATTATCGCGGACGAACGCGTGCTCTATGTTGCCAATGACACAGGTCTGGTTGTATATGAAAACAGTGGATTCCGTTCTTACACCGACATCGCCAACCAGGAATATTTCGACGTTGAGGTCGATACGGAAGGTCGGATCTGGATCATGACCAGGACCGGTCTCTACTATTACGATCCAATACTCGAGGTGATCCAGGGGTGGGAGTACTATGAGCTTGGTGTGCATATTCAATTCATGGAATTCTCCAACGAAGTGATCCAGATTCAGGGATTCGAGTTCGACCCTGAGCGCAGTTGTTTCTGGCTCGGGGGTGAGACCGGACTATTGCAGCTGATGGTGGTGCAGGATTCGATCGGCGACCTCGACAGCATTTTGATCTATCCGAATCCCGCGGTTGCATCTCCGGTTGTGAAGATCAAGAATCTCCCGGCGGATGCTCACGTGCGGATTTTTTCGATCACCGGGCGCATGCTCGCAGAGGATCTCATTCCCGATGATGTATTTCGAGAGGTCGTTTGGACGATCCCCGAGGATGTTGCCAGTGGTCTCTATTTTGCCGTGGTCACGACATCTCATGGCAGCCGGGTATGCAAATTTGCCATAGTGAAATAACGCTGTCGTATGCTGTGTCCACGCGATGAATCTCAATTTACGGTATGCATGAGTATAGTGTAACAAAAGCACTTGTTGACGTGTGCAACAGCGAAGCCGAGCGCAACGATATCAAAAGTATCGCGCGCGTGAGGGTTACGATCGGCAAATTCACGGGATTCGCACCCGATGCTATCCGGTTCTATTTTGAGTACTTGAGCCCTGGTTCAAGGTGTGCGCAAGCGGAATTGATATTCAAGGAGATCCCGATCCGTGTTACCTGTAAGGAGTGCACAAAAACAAGCTTGATGGATGACCCGGTTATGGTGTGTCCGGTCTGCGGGAGTACGGAAATCGAGATCACGTCAGGGCGGGAACTCTATGTGGAATCGATCGAAGGAGAATAATTTCAAAATGCCAAAATGAAAAATCCAAAATCCTAAAAACACTTAAATTGAAAGGGGTGAGATGAGGAAAGTGAAGGTATTTAAGCCAATATTGGTATCGAACAAGGAACGGGCAGCTGAGAATCGCAAGGTATTCGATAGACTGGGTGCTTTTGTCGTGAATATTATCGCCTCGCCAGGAGCCGGGAAGACCAGTTTCATCAGCAAAGTCGTTACCGGCTTGCAGAAGCGCCATAAGATACTGGTGATCGAAGGCGATATCCGCGGGCAGGTGGACAGCGAGCGTCTTGCGCTTTTGGGAGTCGACGTTGTACAGATAAACACGCAAACCGCGTGTCATCTGGATGCGTTCATGATCGCTCAGGTTCTGCCTCAGGTGCATGGTTCGTACGATCTGATCCTTGTTGAGAATGTCGGCAATCTTGTTTGCCCGGCGGAATTTGAGATCGGTGAGGACTACAAGCTTGCTATCCTATCAGTGACTGAAGGGGATGATAAACCATACAAGTATCCCCTTCTTTTCCATCTGGCACAGGTCGTCGTCATTAACAAGACCGACCTGCTCCCGTATGTCGATTTCAATATGGCAAAAGCACGCACCGGGATATTACAGGAGAATCCTCATGCCGTGGTCCTGCCGGTTTCATCAAAGAACGGCGAAGGGTACGATGCGGTCATAGAACATTTCTCGAAAGAAATGCATGCGGCAAAGAAAGCGCATTAACGTCCGCGGTATTGTCCAGGGAGTTGGGTTCCGTCCCTTTGTTTACCGCGCAGCGCACGATCTGGATTTGGCCGGATTCGTCCGCAATACGACCGAGGGCGTGGACATTGAGGTCGAAGGAGACAAAAAGAGGATCGAACAATTCCTGTCCATGCTGCAGGGGAAGAAACCTCCAGCCGCAGTCATCGATACACTCGATATCCACACTGTGAAGCCGCGCAACACAAGACGATTCGTTATCCGCAAGAGTACCCGGCGTGATGGTTTTACGCATATCGCACCGGATATTGCTACATGCGAAGACTGCCGTCGGGAACTGTGCGACCCGGAGGACCGGCGTTACCGATATCCCTTTATAAACTGTACGAATTGTGGCCCGCGGTATTCTATTATCCGGGAAACACCCTATGACCGGGCTCAGACATCAATGGCTTCGTTCATGATGTGCGAGAAGTGTACGAATGAATTTAAAGATGTGTTCGACCGACGCTTTCATGCACAGCCCGATTGTTGTGCACAGTGCGGTCCTGCATTTGTGCTCTATGCATTGAAGCACATGACATTCGCGCCGGTCGATCCGGTGATCGCGGCCGGACGGTTGCTTCGGCGTGGCAGCATCATCGCCATCAAAGGGACCGGTGGTTTCCATATCGCGTGTGACGCTACCAATACTCAGGCCGTCAGGCGGCTGCGGCAGACCAAGAAGAGACCGGCAAAACCTTTTGCGATCATGTGTACCCTGCCGCATGCGCGTACTGTCGCGTACATCTCTGATAGCGAGGAAGAATGTCTGTGCTCCCCGATCGCTCCGATCGTTGTTCTACGCAAACAGGGTTCTCGCATCAGCGATGCCGTAGCGCCGCATAATCCCTATATCGGCATCATGTTGCCGTATTTACCAATTCACTATCTCCTCCTTGAGATCGTTCCCTTTTTGATTATGACAAGCGGGAATATTCAGGATGAACCCATTGCCCGGGATGTAGTTGAGGTAAAGGGTAAACTCGGTTCCATTGTGACCCATGTGTTGACCCACGAGCGGGCGATCGAGAATCGCTGCGATGATTCGGTCGGTTTTGTGTTCCCGAACCGGGGCTTTTCGATCATCCGTCGCTCGCGCGGGTATGTACCGAGTCCTCTGGAATTACCGGATGTGGTTATGCCTGTGCTCGCTCTTGGACCTGAACTCAAAAGTACATTCGTTCTTGCCTCGAACCGTGAAGCCTATATGTCACCGCACATCGGCGATCTTGATAATCTGGAAACACTGGAATTTTTCAAGGAGATGATCACCAAGTACCAGCGGTGGTTTCGCATCGATCCAGTCTGTATTGCTCACGATCTCCATCCGGATTACCTCTCGACCAGGATCGCAGCAGACTATGCACTGCCACAGATCGCAGTACAGCACCATGTCGCTCATATCATGTCCTGTTTGGGTGAGTGTGGGATACATGACCGCGCGATCGGTATCGCGTTCGATGGTACCGGGTATGGTCTGGATGGTCGAATCTGGGGTGGCGAATTTTTTGTCGGTGACCTCATTCAGCAGGAGCGTGTTGCGCACCTGGAATATTTGCCGTTACCGGGTGGGGATTCGAGTATCCGGCGACCATACCGTATTGCGATCGCATATGCCGCGGTGCTGTGTGACCGGATATTCAAACCCGGAGGGGTATCACGCAAAGAGGTTTGTTCCGTGCTCACTATGCTCAAGGATCACCGCTCTACCATCGAGACATCGAGCATGGGACGTTTGTTCGATTGCGTTGCAGGAATGATCGGGCTCGTACGCGAGATAACATACGAAGCCGAGGGTGCGATCAATTTAGAATATTGTGCGGTTCCTCGTATCTCAGGCAGGTACCGCTATTCCCTTATCGAAGACGAACCTTTGCGTATCAGCGTCGCACCGATAATTGAAGGAGTACTTGCGGATCTGGAAAAAGGAGTAGCACGATCGACCATCGCGGCAAAATTCCACAACACGATCGTGCAATTTTCCCTTGAGGTTGTACAAAGACTGAGTACACTATATAAGACGCGGCTCGTCTGTCTGTCTGGAGGTGTATTCCAGAACCGGCGCCTCTTAGTGCACCTTGTCCAGGAGCTCGAAAAGGCGGGTTTTACCGTGTACACGCACCGGCGGTTACCGACCAATGATGGCTGCATCTCTTACGGACAGGTGATTTATGCGCATGCGTGTCGTTTGAAGGATAAACAGGGGTAATGATATAATGTCAAATCATAAATGTCAAAGAGAGGTTAAATGGTTGAAAAATCAATGATACATCATATTGGAAATTTTGAAATGGGATTTCATAGATGGTCTGTCATTGTTAATCGGGAATTGAAATTATGTGTTTAGGTGTTGTCGGTCGCGTTGTAGAACTTAAAGGCGACAACCGTGCCCTTGTCGAGATCATGGGGGTGGAACGTGAGATTTCAGTTGTGCTCGTACCGGATATCAAATTGAACGAATATGTCATGATCCACGCCGGATTCGCGATCAATGCCATTGATGAGGAGGCTGCACTTGAGACTGAAGCGATCCTCAGACAGGTATATGGCGATCCCCTATGATCACATTGACATTGGTGCTCCTGGTTACCGCTGATTTTGTCGTCAGTGATTACGTCCAAGACCAGTCGCATCCGGTCGTGCTCCATGCCCATGATCAATACTATGTTTACTGGTATGATATGCGCTTTTATTCACCTGAGCGCTCGATTTACGCGGCCCGCATCTCCGAGAGCGGAAACGTGCTCGATCCGCTGGGAAAACCGATCCTTATTGACCGGACCGTGCAGGTTGCAGCCGCCTTCGACGGGGTGAATTTGCTCGCTGTTATACAGGATAGTTGTTGAAGCATGGCTGATATTTTCGGTGTGCGTGTCGCACCGGACCTTTCAGTACTGGATTCCCTGATTATTATCTGTAATGATGCCGGCGGCCAGACCGATCCGTCGGTCGTCTTCAATGGTGAGAATTACATCGTTGTATGGGCGGACGCGTTCGCTGGCGTGCGGGACATCGCACTCAAAGCGTTACGGGTTGACCCCCAAGGCAATGTTATCGGTAACGGGGTCCGATTCGGAAGCGGCAATAGTGTCACGGATATTGCTTTTGATGGAGACCGCTGTCTCGTCATCTGGGCAAAGGCCCATCAGGGCGTGTTCGGACGTTTTCTCAATGATCAGGCATTGCCTGAAGACAGTGTTTTTCGCATCGATACGATCATCGGATCTGAGGTGCTATCCCACCTTGCTTATGACGGAACGAATTATCTCGTTGTATGGTCGGATTTCGATAGTCTTGGGAATGAGCGGGATGTTTTTGGACGGCTTGTGTCGCCAGACGGGTGGGTGGTGAGCGATCGGATCGCCATCACCTGCACTACCGGTCACCAGGTTAATCCTGATGTTTCTTTCAACGGAGAGAACTACCTCGTTGCGTGGGTCGAAGCATCCGGGGTGATTAAAGGACGTTTTATCGGATTGGCCGGGCAGCTGGTCAGCGAAATATTCCCGGTCAGTGATACCACGCCGTATGTTCGTGACAACGTGCAGAGCGCGGTTGGTTCAACCAATCACCTTATTGTATGGAGCGAGTGGCATGCGGATTTTGATATTTATGGGAACGGTGATCTGGCGATCAAAGTCGAGGAAGGGGAATCACCGGAATTGGGGGCGCCTTGGAGTGCGACGATTATTTCTGGTCCATTCGTATATGACCGCACGATGTGGGATGTATTTGATGTGTCTGGCCGGCAGGTTTCTGGTCAGGTGTTCGCCAAGGGTGTTTATTTCCTTCGTGACAGATCCGGGAGTGTTCACAAAATCGTAAAGGTCCGTTAAAGATTTTCAACAAGAGCCGGGAGGATCTTTCCGGCTCTTCCCTTGATCGCTACGTCGACAACATTACTCGCCGGCGTAGGTTCAAGATTTATCTCGATGATTGTGCTTCCGTGTTCTTGTGCGTATCCAGGAAGGGCAGCAGCAGGCCACACCACACCCGATGTACCGCAGATCAGGACTGTATCGGCGGTTGCGCAAAAAGCGAGCGCCGCATGCCAGATATCCTGGGGGATCATTTCGCCGAACCAGACGACATCCGGTCGAAGGATGCCCCCGCATGGACAGGTTGGTGGTGAAACGGTATCCGGCATTTTCTCGATCCCGTATGCGTACGTTGCACGGCAGTTCAAACAGCGTGCCCGGAAGATACTACCATGAAGTTCCAGAATATTGCGGGAGCCGGCACGCTGGTGCAGATTATCGACATTCTGGGTGAGCAGTAAGAATGACTCCATGCGGTTTTCCATGGCAACGAGCGCCTGGTGTGCCGTATTGGGTTGAGCGCACCGTATGATATCCTGACGCCAGTGGTACCACTCCCAAACCAGGGCTGGATCCTTGCGGAATGCATCTGGCGTAGCAAGATCTGTAGCCGAGTAGTTTTTCCAGAGACCATCAGCATCCCGGAATGTCGGTATGCCGCTTTCCGCGGAGATCCCGGCGCCCGTAAGTACGAACAATGACCGGCTTTTTTTGAGGATATCGATCGCTTTTTGTATCACAGCGACTGGATCACGGTATTATTCATATACGTTGTGAGTCTGACCGGGAACCGCGTTTTAAAAGCGCAGGTAGATACCGATCTTGCCTGGTCGTGTATCAAGATGTATCTTGTCTTCTTTTGTGAAGAGCACGACATCGAGCACCGAAACGACCCGGTTGATCAACGCGAAGCCGGGCATGAACTGGGCACGTCGCAGGTTCTCTCGTGCTGACTTGCGTTTTTCCCAGTACTCGGTGCGGTTGCTCAGGGTATCCCATGACCAGACATCTTCGTCATAATACGCATGTTCCGCAATATACTCCTGCTGCTGTTCGATATCATTCGGATACAACCAGCTTGCGTTGCGCTCGACCTGCAAATTATAGTCGTCGGTCGTCATGTAGTCTTCGAGGGCATTGAAGTATTCGTCGTCATCGCGCATCGCATTCGCGCCGGAATGATCGATCGCGAATGCCCGCGCTGATGAATGCAGTTCATTTCCGAAGTAATTGAATCCTGCATAGGCAAGCCAGATCGATCCTTCGACAATGAAGAAAGCGCGTGCTTTGCCGGCATTCCCTTCAATGAGTTGGCCGAGTCCGGGGATCGCGGCTGATGCGATAATAGGGTTCATCCCCTGTAAAAGAATGAGTGTCAGACTGAGCATCACATAACCTCCTTAGGAATGGAAGATGGTCGCCAATAGTGGATGCTGGATGAAAGGTCAAAAACAGAAATCATGTCCAGCTTCCATAGCCATTGCCGATCATCCATTATTTAAGAACTGCAAATTTTTTTAGTTTCACGGCACGTTCACTGCCGTTATCTGCAACGACCCGTACGATGTACATACCGTTCGCGGCTTTTTCGAAATTGAACGCCACCTCGTTGTATTCGTTCTCGGTTGCATTGAGTACCTCTTGATCAGCGATCCGGTGGCCGGCGACATCCATGATCTCGACCATGACGTCTGCAGTCTGGTTTAGGAAGAAGCGTATGATACCCTGACGTTCAACCGGCGACGGATAGATGTAGACATTGCCAAGCAACCCTGGTTGTGTTTGAACATCAGCTAACACCCCGTCGTAGTAACCGGAATTCTGCGGTGTGTTCATGACACATTTCCAGGCAGCGGTCGTACAGGGGAGGTCCCATACATAGAGTTTCCCGTATTCGCTGCCGGCCGCCAGTTCCATATCGCCGTCCGCGTCGATATCGACCACGATGCCGGGTGACGTGAAACCGTTTTCACCAAAGAGCGGCGAGAGACCGGATTCCTGGTTCCGGTTGGTGATAATCTTGAGGATACCGTTGCCAAGAGAGTCAGATGTTGCCATGCCGAACGTAATATCCTGTGCACCATTATTATCGAAGTCGGCGATAAGGAGAGGATAGTAGAGGTATTCATCCGAATAAAATGGAAAGTTGTTCTCCGAAGTGCCGTTCCGGTTGGTCACGAACAGGGTTCGGCTGCTGTTGAGCATGATGATCTCAAGGTATCCGTCGTGATCGAGATCCGCGAGTGCCGGGGTCGGATAAAAGGTCGTATCAATGAGGATATCGAATTTCTGTTCGAGGGAATCCGCACCGTAGATGTAGATCGTGCCGTACCCGTTGATAATCACTGCTTCAGGTTCACCGTCACGATCAAGATCACCGACAACCGGCGATGCATAGGTGAGCATATTGTGTTTCGAATCAGTGAATTCCTTTATGATACCATGCTGGTCGATCGACCAGAACCGTCCATCAGAACCGAGAACCCCGATCCGGCGTTCTGTCATGTCGAACACGCACGGCGTTGACAGAATCTCCGTGTGCAAAGCGAGCGGGAAACCACTGAGGTTGGTCCCGGTTTCATCAAGGCAATAAAGATGGCGGTCTTTGCTTCCGACGATGATCTCAAGCTGGTCATCACCATTAAGATCGTATAAGAGCGGAGCGCTTACAATAGCATTGTCTGCGCTGAAGGCGAATCCGGGAAGAGTATGGAGTGTGCTGTCCGGTGTTGCCTGACCATCAAGACAGATAATATCAAAACCAGTGGCAAACAGGATGTCTTCTGCTCCATCACCGTTGACGTCGCCAACCGCAAGATAACTCTGCAACTTTTGGTACGAGATATAACGACCGTACAGCGTACCGTCATGATGGTACACCCAGATGCTCCCCCGTTCGAGCGCGGCGATGATCTCCAGATCACCGTTACCATCGAGATCACCGTAGCTCACCGCGTGGATACGATTGTTCGCTTGAATGAGGATCGGGAATCCATCCTGGTTAAAGCCGATGTCAAATGAGAGGTCCATTACCGTGTCCAGGGCTGAGCGTACATTGATATCGATCATGGATTTTCCAAAGTAAGCATCCGAATTTGGATTCGTGAATGGACCGAATTGGTGGTTTGCGTGTAGTGTATCATCGACGTAGAACGGATCGAAGATCGATCCGTAGTATTCGATCGAATCGCCATACCACCACGCGTCAAAGTGCTGGATACCATCCGCTTCCTCAAGATCGACACCTTTATGTTCGGGATAGATCTGCATGGTGTTCCACGCGAGCGTGCTGTCGATCACGCGATCATCGACGTGCCAGACCAGAACGCCACTTCCCGGGAGGAAGAAATCATACTCGCCATAGTCAACATAGATCGGCACGCCGTCTTCAGCATCGATGACGATCGTATCTTTTTGCCGGATATCCTGCTGTCGGTTCTCGATCAGGAAGAATTCTTTTGTTGAGATCGGTATTTTGATCATGGTCTGATCCATGACCCCGTACTGTGATGTGTCGATCTCTGATGCCCGGATCGATATGAGCGATTCCGGATCAGTAATGGTCCGCGGCGTAACCCAGCCCAGGGCATACCGTGTCCATGCGCCAAGGCAGGCCGGGATCGATCCTTCAGGCGCTCCGGCCCGTGGATTACCTACCCAGCCGCCAGTGCACATGATGTCCCAGGCCCCCACCCCGTTGCTCCAGCCCGTGATATCGTAGAGATCCGGGAGTCCGAGCGTATGGCCGAATTCGTGGCACACAGTACCAAGACTACCGACCATATACTCGTCAACGCGCGCCATTTCCGAGTTGATGCCGGCACCGTAGATCGTATCGGTTCCGGCGTTCGCGAGGATATAGTCGATCCCGAGGTAGTATTCCAACGCGCCGGGCGGGATAGTCGCGGAGGGGATATCAAGGAAGCGATAGAAATTCAAACCTGTCTGCAGCATCGTTCCCGCGTGAAAGACGACGAATTCATCGTAATCAGAGAAATCCACGGATGGATCCTCATCCGCTGCCGCGACGCCATCGAGCAGGATCCTGACAAGACCCATGTCCATGGCATAGGTATTGTAGTAGACATAGCCGGTGTTCTCCTCGTACCGATCGAATCCACTATAATATCTCATCTGGTGGGGAAGCTGGTAGCATTGGTTCGGTTGATCCGGTTTCACAGTGTAGGTCACCACCAGATTGCCAAAAGAATTAGACCGGTAAAAATTACTTAAAAATTGCATCTGGTGTTCAAAATATACTTTGCTATGCGGGGGATCATAGAAGAGACCGTCTCCAGGTGAACCGTATCCGATATAATCCATTTTCCCGTTACCGGTCGTTGACGGATCATCATCTTCCATAAATTCGACCCGCAGCACAAGTACATTCAGTGTTTCAGGACTTTGATCACAAGCAAGAGGACGCATAGGAAATTGCCGGAAGATCTCGATCGGCTGCCACCGATGCACCGGCATGGTTCGGGATGAGTCGTCCGCGGTCATAATGAGCGTCAGGTCATTATTAGGTGGGGAAGGCGGTATATGCTGCATCTGGTCCCGCACGATCATAATGCGTTCTGCGAACAGGAACGCCACAACTGCCAAGAGTAGTGATAGTTTTTTCAAAGTAACCTCCATATAATTAGGACAGCTAAGTATAACGAATGTTTAAGGTAAGTCAACGTACTAAAATCTAATCCGGTATTGATATTGAACGCTGTACTCGCCCTCTTCATCACGACGAACGAGTATTTCGTTTTTATCATCGATGAAATATTCCACATTGAACTCATTTTCAAAGGAAGTGATATCATAGGTATATGATATAAAGAGTTTGCGGGAAATGTATTTGCCGACCGTGAGGCGAGTACTGCTCTCTTCCTCAAAGAACGGCGTTTCGATCCGGAAGTAATCAAGCCCGGTGTACTGGCGGATGCGGCGCGACACATCGCTCTCGAGCCAGGATACGATGCTGCGGGGGAGGACCGTACGGACGAACTCTCCTCGTTTCATGGACTCGAGTTCACTCCAGGTGATATTAAGATTCAAGTAGGTAACGATGTCCTGCTCCGTGTAGTATGGCGGGTCGGAGAAGAACTCGAATATCGGTTCAGTGATCGTTCCGAACATGTGCAATCTTATGATGATCGGCGTGCCGGTTGTCGGGTCGCGATCGCGCGTGTTCATTTCCGCCCAGATATCAAGTTCGGCTTGGACTGGTTCCTGCGGGAGAAATGTGAGCTTGCCCTCGCTGATCGATAGCGTGTGATTGAGCCAGTAGTAATTTCCCCGGTGTGTAGTGAGCACGCCGGTCAGGTACAGAGGGCCCCGTTCCTTTATAAGGAAGAGTTCACCACCAAGCTCGATATCCGCGTCACGATTTCTGAGCCATATGTTACGCTCGCCCTTTATTTTGATGTTCATGGTCCATTCTTCATCCTCACTCGTTGTATCCTCCTCGAATTGTTGCCCGAATTCCAATGGCACGATCGCCTGCTTCAGTGTGATCGCACCGTTGTAGTAGGTCGTGTCATTCCTTACACCCATGGAGATATTCCCGCTTCCGACGCCATACGCGAACGGCATTAACTGCAAAGGAGCATCTTGAAAACTGTAGTCAAAATGCATGCTCTTGAATTTAAAACGCGGACCGAGGATGATCAATCCGCCGGTATGGACGATCGATCGTTGTTCGCTGGATGGCGCGAATCGACCCATCCGGCTCATCGTGCCCCCACCGTTCTTGAAGAGGATCCGTTTGCCATCGAACTGGACTTCCGCCTGGACTGAATCAAAGGATGCAGCGATCGGCTCGATGTCGAAGGAGCCATTCTCGATCATAACGGTACCGCGGAAGGAAAAATCCTCGGCTGTCCCTGAAAGGCCGAGCTCACCGCTGATTCTACCTTGAGGATCGATCATGATTTCTTCGAGGAATGGCAAGACCCAGATCCCGACGTTCGTGAATGATGTATGGATATCCGAAGACTCTGGAGCGAGTGTCGCGTACCCGTTCAGGTGTTGCAGGCTATCAAAGATCGCCAGCTCTTCGATCAAAACCGTATTGTCATCGATCTCACCTTTGATGTGGACTTCACCACTGTCAAGCCCCAGGAACTGGACGTTCCGTGCGGTGACAAAGATACGATTGCGACGAATACGGCATTCCAGGGAACCATGTATCGGATCCGGCAGGTTGAGCAGTGTGCTGATCTTGTCAAGATCAGCGTCATTGAGTTCGAGTGCGAGCGGTACGAGCGAACCGCGCAAGGTCCCTCCGGCAAAGCTGAAATCAAAATCACTTATCGACCGGCCCGGGATGTCGAAGTCTGTCGGTGCGTTGTTATGTGTCTCGATTCCATGGTATCTTATTGAGAGCGAGGCAATGGTCCCTGTCAGATTCTCCCGCAGCTCGCCTTGAGCTTTGATAAAATCGGTTCCTTTTTTCGCATTGACGAAATAGGCGTGGTCAGTAACTGTGACGTAGAGGCTGTCAACCATTGTCGATCCGTACGCAGGCATAAGAAGGTGGCATTCGATCGTGTTCGATTGGTCCCGGATACGGAATTCGTCGCTCGTTACCCGGGCCTCTTTGATCGAAACCTGATCAAAGCGTAGCGCGCGACCGGACAGCGCTGCGGAGATGGTAAGATCCTCGATCCGTCGCGACGAGCATAGAAGGTGGCACGTGCCTGACACAATGCCCTGAAACAGCGTATCCGGGAGAGATGTGAATTGGGCGAAACGATCGATCGCGAGTTCGTTCAGTTCAAGGACGATATCACATGCCGGGGCTAAACGACCGGATGCAAAGAGCAGACGCTCAGTTTCTTGAAGGATCAATGAGTCGATGTAAATGGAGTCGCCGCGCAGATGCCCGCATACATAGAGCGATTCAACCGCGACGCCGCTGTCGCGGGGCGAGGATACGAATCCCTGGAATCCGTGGTCACGATACGCCATATATCCACTGAGAAGAAGAGGGTGGTCGATATCGATGATTGGCGCGAGATCCAGTTCCCGGAAATTGGCGTCGATCTCATAGAGCGCGTTTTCGTGGATCTTGACCTGGGCGAACACTTTGCCGCCATAGAGGTTTCCCTCTACGATGTTCACAAAGATCGTATCCCCGAATAGGTTCGTTTCAAAATCGCACTGCTCGAGCGGATCAACGCCGTGCGCGCTGCCATGGAGAAAGGGCTGAATCATTCCTTGTGCAATCCTAATCTGGCCGGAGAGATCGATTGATCCTTTATGGATGGCAAGTACCCCGAGGTCGAGGTGTGCTTTTTCGACCGTGAATTCGCCGTTCCTGTTTTCGAATGAATAGATGCCCTCGCCCCGGGCAGTGAAGCCGGCACCTTTTACGCGCAGCGATTTGATATTGACCTCTTTCCCCGTGAGTTTCATGTCGATGTTCATGCTGGTGATGGTGACCGGGAGGCTGGTACTTCGGACCGAAAGATTCATTGTATTCATGTAGACGGCAGAACCGACGAGGTCGATGAAAACGAGACCTGATATTGCGTCAAAGGTGTAGTATTTCTCGTCCTGGTAAATCACGGTTCCATTTTTTATATTGAGACGCAGACCAGCACTGAATGATGGGATCGAGAAACCACCACCTTTTTTTGGTGTCTCGGATCGCTTGCGGGTGAAATGCACGTTCGGTTCGATGAGCGTGACTTCGAAGAGATTGGGTAAACGGAGCAGCGAGGGTATAAAACGGTAGAATATTTCTGCCTTTGTACCGTAGATGCTGTCAGTATCCGACATCCGGATGCAGTAGTCCTCGATCTGGTACCCGCGGAAGATGCTGCCATTCATTGTTCCGTAGGTGATCTCCGCGTGTGCTATGTGTTCAATGATCCTTATCGCCAGGGCGCCATAATCCACCCGTAAAAGAACGATCGTCGCCACCACGACGCATGCAAGGATAGATACGACAAGGATGATGTTCTTGATCTTTTTCATCAGAATATATGGTAGATACCGAAATAAAGTGCCGGGTCGTACTCGCCGTCGAGCGGAAAGCCAATGTCCAAACGCGCTGGTCCGATCGGCGTATAGTAGCGCAGTCCAGCACCCGCACCAGCCTTTAAAAATTCGCTTTCGTCGAGATTGAATTCATTATTAATATAACCGCAGTCAAAAAATCCCACCAGGCCAAAATTCAGCGGCAGGTGAAAACGGCACTCGATATTGTAGTTCGCCAGGGCTCTGCCATAGTGGTCTTCGCTATATACCTGAGGGCCGAGTGATCGTTCCGGGTATCCCCGAATGGAATATTGACCGCCCAGGAAATAGAGTTCGTAGAACGCCACACCATTGAGCGGATGGATGTAACCGACCCGCACCCGCTGCGCGATCGTATTCCCCAAGATGAACAGGAACAATCGGGTCTCGATCTCACCGCGAATAAAATCATTCTTGCCGCCAAAAGGTCCGCCCGCGAATTCGATCGCGGGTACGATATACATCCCCTTGTAGGGATTGAAAAAGTCATCGCGGCTGTCGATCACGAGTTGGCCGGTAAGACTGTTCGTGATGCCGGTCACTGAATCATCAACCAAATTACCTGTTTTCTGGTCGAGTTCAACATGCTTGTACCGGTTAGCTATATTCATGAGGATATTGTTGGTCAGCAGTTTTGACACGCGCAGTTCGTTGCCCCTGGTCTGTAAGTTGTAGTCGGTAAGATGCTCATACCAGATGAACGGGAGGATGCTGATGGTCAGGCGGAGATCCGTGATGTGGGGGATCGCGTAGCGACTTTCAAATTTCGCGGTCCATTCCTGATCGATGTTGATCTGGAACGACGGCCGTATCTGGAAGCGATGGCCGATGTTGAAGAGGTTCAATTCTTCGATGCCGAACGAGAACAAAAAATCCAGCGGTGTTGATAAACCGATCCCGAAATTGAGAATGCGCGATTTCAATTCCCGGACATTGAATACGATGTCGAGGGTGTCATCACTGTGTTTGTTCAATTCAACATCGACCGTGCTGATGAAACCGAGGCTGTAAATATTCTGTTGGCTCTTTATCAGATCCCTTTTTACGAACAGTGCTCCCTTTTTGATCTCGATCTCACGATGGATCACGCGCGGATTACAGATCGTAAGCCCCTGGATCGTGATATCCCTTATGTAATAGGAAGTTCCTTTATCGACGTTGATCATGAGAATCGCTGAATCCGGCAGGACGAACGATTTTACACTTGCGAACGGAAAACCCCGGTTTTGGAAGAATGTCTCTATGCTGTCCTCAATGCTTCGTATCAACGATTGTATAAAGAAATCGCCTTCCTTGATACGAAGCAGGTGACCGATCGAATCGCGCGTGGTCCCGTTGATGACCAGGATCTCAATCTCTTTACGTAAACCTTCAGTTATGGCGTACGTGACCTTAATACCTTTTTCCTCCGCGATGACGCTTGGAGAAATCTCAGTATAAAAGAACCCCTGTGTTTCATAGTACGTGGTGATTTCATTACAATCATACGTAATGTTCAGTTCATTATATTCGGATCCTTTTTGCGTGAAGATATGGTGCCGGAGCGTTCTGCTCGATACCGTTTTGTTCCCTGTAAACCCCACCTTTTTTACGGGGGTGTTGAAAATGAGAATGGGGATAAGTAAGACGATCAAAAGTTAGGGATTACAGTACAAAAGTGCCATTTTTTATGATAAGCGTTTTGTCGAGCCATACGGTGGGTTTGCTGACAACGCCATCAAGGTGTATCTTTGCGTCATTGATGCCGCCAAAGGCAAGGTTATTTCCGAATGCGACGTGAATGCTGCCACGTACTTTTTCGTCCTCGAGAACATTGCCAGAGATCCTGGCTTTCGGATTCGTGCCGATTCCGAATTCGCAGAGCGTGCGTTCTTTGCTCCCATATGTGTGAAAGACTGCGTTTAATTTTTTGTTCCCGGTGATCCTCGTGATTCGTCCGTTCGCAACCTCCACAATGACGTTTTGTTGGAGAGCGCCGATCGGGGCAAAAGACCCATCGACCACGACCTTTCCCACGCTTTTGTTCTCAATCGGAGCGATATATGCCTCACCAGCAGGAAGGTTCGAGAAATCCCCCTTTTTCTTCACGATGCCGGTGTCAGTGTGCCCCGGGCGTCGTGTAAGATCGAGGTCGAGCGATGTTCCGGTGTGTGTTTCTATATGTGCGCTACGGGCCTGGGTGAGGAGGTCTGCAACCGTGCGAGTGAGACGGGCGATCCCGCGATAGTCGGCGTTCAGCGTGCGTGTCATGATCTCGGTGGTAATTCCAGGCATGGTGACGCCGCGCGCGCCGTTTCGGTTCGCACGGATGCGGGCTTGCGTGTGCGAAAGCGATTTGCTCGTCGGCATGATAAAAACATCGCATTTTTTCAGTAATTCAGCCACCATAGATGGTGGTTCCTGTCCGTGGATATCCCGGGGGACGATTTCTACGATCACCGGATCCGTGCGTTCTTGTGCTGTATGCATGAGTGCATAGCCGATCTCGCGGCAGGTTTCATCGATCACGATAATGACCTGTTCGCGCTGGCGTATGCCAAGGCAATCGTCAGTGACGATACGTGCGGCTTTGACGAGTTGTTGGTTCAATGTGGTCTACCAGCGGAAGTGCGCGAAGGCCCGGTTTGCTTCTGCCATCTTATGGACTTCTTCGCGTTTTTTGATCGCTGCGCCTTCATTTTTGCTCGCGGCAACGATCTCCTGAGCGAGCCGTTCTTCCATCCGATGCTCTGATCGCGCGCGCGCGGCTTTGATGAGCCACCGTATCGCAAGTGATTCCTTGCGCGCGGGACGTACTTCCATGGGTATCTGGTAGGTGGCACCGCCGACCCGGCGTGGGCGTACTTCCAGAACCGGTTTGGCGTTATTAAGGGCGCGCTCCAATACGGCCAATCCATTTTCCTTTGTGATCTTCTCGGCCATATCGATCGCACCATACAATAGTTTCTGTGCGATCATCCGCTTGCCGTCCCACATAAGATAGTTTATGAATTTACTTATCGTAATGCTGTTGAACCGCGGATCCGGTTGGATCCTGCGAATCTGTGCTCGACGTCTTCTTCCCATTCATCGCTCCTTTAGGTCGCTGGTGTTTCCTTGGGGCGCTTCACGCCATACAGAGAGCGGCTCTTTTTCCGTCCTTCCACGCCCGCGGTGTCGTATTTCCCTCGAACGATGTGATACCGTACTCCAGGGAGGTCTTTTACCCTGCCGCCGCGCACGAGCACGATCGAGTGTTCCTGAAGATTATGCCCTTCACCAGGGATGTATGCGGTTACTTCGAACCCGTTCGTAAGCCGGACCTTACAGACCTTACGTAAGGCAGAATTCGGTTTTTTCGGTGTGGTCGTGTAGACTCTCGTACACACGCCGCGGCGCTGCGGGTTTCTCTGCAGTGCCGGCGCCTTGCTCGCCGAAGTCACCCTTTTTCTGCCTTTACGTATCAATTGATTGATCGTTGGCATTGTCCTCCTTTTTTCGTAAAAAATTTTCCATAACCTCTAATTATATGCAATATCGTGTATCTGTCAAGCGGATTTCTTGAGATGGCAGGCTGCTGAGTGTGATTGAGCCTGCACTCCATGATATTATTATAATAAATGGAGGTTGTGTGATGAACATCAACACTGTATATTATATAAGGGACAGAAACCTGTTTTGTCCTGTATTTTTTTTCTGCTTACGGCCTGTCAGTTTCTGCCTCTGGCAGTATATGCATGGCCTCGCGAAAATGTTCACCTGGGTGCGACGTTTCTATTGATTCCCGCAGACGCGCGCCGCTGGTTGCGGGTATGCGTACACCGGACGCATTGATCCGTGTTTGAGCAATTACTACAATGGTGCTGGTCTGGCATTCATCGAAACCTCGGGAATCACGGCTGAATACCTTCGATACATTCCGGAATTTTACTATGATATGCATACCGGGTATGCTGACGAATCATTCCCTGCAGGAAAAAACGTCTGGGGATTTGATGCGACCTTTCTCAGTCTTGGGACGGTCGAGGTGCGCGACTCTGTCGGCACCTACGTTGGGGATTATCTTGCGTGGTGTCGTGCCGTCATGTTTCTACTTAGTATTTGAAATTTAGAAATCAGTATTTGGGATTTTATGTAATGAACATGGCATCTCCAT
This sequence comes from Caldifarciminota bacterium, assembly GCA_016936155.1. GTDB lineage: Bacteria > Hydrothermota > Tepidihabitantia > SM23-42 > SM23-42 > JAFGPO01. The sequence goes on along the minus strand of JAFGPO010000081.1, from coordinate 59,940 downwards.
ACGACAGGAAACAATATTTTTCTTTTTTTGCTTCTTCGTACGCATTAAGTATGCGATCCTTTCCCGCAAGCGCTGAGACCAAAACGAGCGGCGTTGAACAAGGCATGTGGAAGTTCGTGATGAGTGCATCGATAGTTTTGAATTCATGACCGGGGCGGATGAAGAGATCCGCCATGCCATTGCATTCATTGGTGAGGGCATAGGTTTCCAGGGCGCGGCATACTGAGGTTCCGACCCCGATGATCCGTTTGGCGTTTTTGATCGTCTGCATGGTCGATTCCGGTATTTCGTAGTATTCAGCATCCATCATGTGGTCTTCAACATGCTCCGCGCGTATCGGTTTGAATGTTCCAGGTCCGATATGCAATGTGATCTTGCGGATCAGGATCCCTTTTTGGCGCAACTTGCGCATTATATCATCCGTGAAATGAAGTCCAGCAGTCGGCGCCGCGATCGAACCTGTTTTTTGAGCAAAGACCGTCTGGTAGTCATGTTCGTCCTCTGGTATTGCTGGACGTCTGATATAGTGGGGAAGAGGTACGATACCATGGATTTCAATGATCTCCTCCACTGGTTTGTTGAACGTGAGGGTGCACAGCGAACCATGTTTTTCAGCTATAAGCGCGTTGTGCGTATCTGAAATTTGAAGTACGGTATCGATCATCGTGCGTTTTGCATGGGAGATCATCGCGGTCGCTTGATCAGGTTTCTTGATCGCGGTGAGCAGGATATCGACCCTTCCGCCGGTTTTTTTATGGGCAATAAGGCGTGCTTTGAAAACTTTCGTATTATTGATTATCATCACATCTTCCGGGCACAGATGGTCGATGATGCGTTCGAATGTTGTATGAATGATCGCGTCAGATGATCGGTCGAGGATCAAAAGGCGCGCCTGCGCCCGATCTTCAAGCGCGTGCTGCGCGATCAACTCCTTGGGCAGCGTGTAATTGAACTCCTGGAGTTTCATTTTGTCAGTACCACGTATGAGCGGCGTCCTTGCTTGATCACTGCCTTCAGCAGGAATGATAGACCGAACGTATCGAGGATCATGAAGGCATTGATCTTTATCCGGTCCATAGTCCGCTGGAACAGCACGTTGAAGCGTGATGCGGGGCAGAGATGCGCGCTCAAGGTAAAGAAGAGATGCTCGATCATGGTCAATGGTTTTTGCCAGAGGCGCAGTTCGGTCTCAAAGCCGCCTGAGTCGAGGACCGTGAAGTGCGCGCGCCGGGCAAGATCGGTCAGTTCGGCTGGCGTGTATGCGCGGTGGAGATAGCAATCGCCGTCAGTGCCTGCAGTCACCCCATAGCTCCTCATGATGCCAACCGGGATATACGTCACATGTTCCCGTGTATACCCGGGCACGGTGATCAATGCCCGGGCCCCTGTTTTTAAAACGCGGTGCAGGTGTTCGAGAAACAAATGGGGCGTGTCGAGATGCTCGACCACTTCACAGGCGATCGCATTGTCGATCGAGCGATCGCGGATGAATGCCAGGTTACGCAGGTCGCCGTGCATGAAATGGGTGTTCGGGAAAAGGTTCCTGCCCCGCGTCAGCACGGCATACGAGATATCGATCCCGAACACAGCGCCACGGCGCCAACATGCGGATATTCGTCCGACATTGCAACCGCAGTCGAGCAGATTGCCTGTTCCCAACTCCTGCATTTTGTGCTGGATCCACTTTTTTCGTATGATACCGCTGATCGTTGCATAGGTGATATCATCTTCTGGATACCGTTGACCGACAGTTTCGTAAAAAGTGCGGTAAATATCGTTCATTTAGAACCGGATCGTAGTCTGGAGCCGGAGATTGTGGCGGAGTTCGCCATCCGGCGGAAACTCGATCGAGTAATTGAGCGCGAACACCGTGTTCGTGCCGACACCCAGGTTCGAAGTGAGCTGTATGCGTTCCGTAAATCCAGCCGGTTCGCGGACAGTAAAGAAATATGGGATTCCTTCTATATTATTATATATACGGTCGATCACTTCACCAGTCAATTCGATCCGTCCTTTCTTGCCTGCCATGATACCCACGAGCAGGCGGGCTTTCAAGGTGTTCAAGCGGATCGCAAGATCGCTGAAAAAGTCTGAAAAGAGCTCGCTGTACATATACCCCAAAAGCGGTTTGAACAGGGGATTTTCGACAATGCGACAGGCGATCTCCCCGCTGTAATCCTGCCGCTGTTCTTGGACCCGGGTGTCGAGCCGGTCAAGCTGCTGCTGGATGCTGATTTTTCCTGATAACCGGGCAATAACCGGGACAAGCGTGATCTGACGCGTGCGGTCATACACTGAATAGAGGCTGTAGCGGCTATCCTCGGACAGATCCTGTCGTCCGCTGATCTCAAGGGTGGTCGTCCCCTGGCCGAGCAGGACCGACGCGTTGCTATCAATACGCAGGTATTCTTCTTCATCTGTATACCCGATTCGACCGTTGATCTCGGCGATCGATACGACAAGACGCGTTTCGATGTCATATCGCTGGCTCGTGATCCGTTCGAATTCATCGAGAAGAAATACCTTGCGTATATAGTCGCCGTTCTCCCGTTCCAGATATGTGTTGGTGATGGGATCATACACATAATCACCCGTACCCGGTTCCACCCGTACGTATGTTTCGTCCCTTTTTTGAAGATACCGCTGGCTCTGTTCGGCCGTGCCCTGAATCGAGAGATTTTTATAGACAAGGGTAAACCGTGTGTCCCCGAATATAAATGTTGTATCGTTAAATTGCCGATGGCCGATTGAGACCGTGATTGGCAGGGTGATCAGATCCGCAATGGTCGTGATCCCGGTGCCGAGCGTATCCCGGTCATACGAACCGCGCACACCGACCTGCGTTTGTCCTGGAAAAAAATATGACAATCCGTAATCGAACAAATGGCTTGAATCCCGGCGTTCATACCGTGAGAGTACAGCAATGGGACCGAATTGGTGGTTAAGACCCGCGTAGTATGTATCGAGCGAATCAATCCCTTCATACCCGATAAAAATACTCCATGGATGGACGCTGATTGTCTTGCGATAATGCTCGCGGTTGAGCATTCCACATGAAGTACGTACAATGAGAAAGGACCATGGTGTAATGGCAAGGCTTCCCTGCGCCAGTTCGCTCAGCGAGTCACCGGTATTCCATTGAAAGGGAAGATCTATTTCGTTCCGGTAAAAGGGGGCGTGGAATCGTTCATCATACGTGATATAGGCACCATCGATTGAGAACATGCCGAATGTACGCTCGATCCGGCTGTGCAGTCCATAGCCGGTATTGTCGTCGTCATTAAACGGTGAGTAGAGGTTTTTATCGCGCCGGGAAGCAAAGACATCGAGCCAGAGCGCTTCGTAGAATGAACTGCCGAATCCGTAAAATACTTCCTGCTCCGGCAATGGGACATATTTGGTCGGCGTGTAATTCCCATTGCCCGGTCCTTGGAACGAGAACGCCTTGATCAAGGGATCGTATACGTACTCCCCGTTACCCTCGCCGACATAGAAATAGGTTACGAGATGGGTGCCGTTCTCCGGACCGACATATTCAAAGTGGTCGCCAGAGATGATATAATCACCCGCGGATGAGGTGTCAGCATAGGTATGAGCGACCCGTGCCGTATCGCCGGCTGCATAGAGACTGTCGATCTCAGCCGGGCTCAGGGTGAACGAGAAGGGATCATCTTTGTCGTGGCAGCGGCGTCGCGCCATACCTGAGAACGCTGCATGTTCAAAGGCTGCGGTTCCTTCACTGACCGCGTAGATAACCGGGTAGTCCTGCACAGCGCGTTTATACTCGACTTCGATACGCGTGCGGTTCGTGATGAGTTGTTCGTTCGTGAAGGAGAGGATGCCTTGTTCATAGTCGATGGTGTAGTCCTGCCCGCATGCCATTAGAACCGGCATGTTCATACCGCGTGCCACATATATGCGCTCGCTCCCCGGGATGATCGCGCCGCCCAGCATGTAGGGGCTCTGTTTGCCTTCTTCACCCTGGAACCGCGCATGCTCGGTGGTTCCCCGGTCGATCGCGTACGCACCGCCAAGCCGGTATTCCTGATTATCGCTGTGAATGGCCGCCTGGACTCCCTGTATGTCGTCCTGCACATCAAAAGGAAGGATGAGTTCCAGGTTCCCGATCCCTCCTGAGAAGTTGCGGGTCGCTGCGAGCAGCCGTACTTTTTCAACCTCGGAAAGGCGCACGCTCGATGATGGTGCATTCTTGTCACTCAAGCTCCCTTCGATCTGGGCGCCTTCAACATCACCAGAGATATTCACATTGAGACCCTGGTTGAAACCCTCGTCAATATCGAACAGAAAATCCTTGGATCCGCTGATACGCAGTTGGTCGATTCCCGGTTCGAACGTATCGACTGTTGACCGTACGAACAACACATCATACTGGCCCGTATCCGGGCAGACGCTGCTGTAACGTTGGTACAAGCTGTCCAATCCGGCAAACGCTGTATCCGGATCAGAAGTCTGTACTATGATAACGATAGAGAACAGTACCCCGCTCATCGAGAACATAGATCAGTGAATCACTCCCGGAGATATCCTGCAATATATAAGGAAGATCGTACGATGCGATCTGTCCATCCGTGTGCGTGAACAGTTGTTGTCTGCCCCGTGTGAATAAGTAGATGCGTCCACCCTGCACATGCATGCCGTTTAACGATCCTTTATGAGGGTATTTCGCGCGGATAGTACCGAATTCGTTGTATAGTGTAACGCCCGTATTGGTGAGGATGTAGATGAGCGAATCAACGATCGCCAGGTCACGGACAAAGAGGTCTTCGAACCGGTTCTTCTCCTGCCCGGTGTAGTCAAGGAAATGGATCGTTCTTGTTCGCTGGTTTGAGTATACAATTTCCTCGGACCGGGTGATCGCGAACGCGGAGATATCATTCGCCCGGGTGACGACCGCGCGATCCATCGTGCTGAGGAAGTACCGCGTGATTTGCATCCCATCGTTTATGAAGAGCGCAAACGGCGTTACGCTGAAATCAACGATGCGGATTGGCACGTCGGCAAACGTGATCGCATTTAATGTCCCGTTACTGCTGATACGGTATACCGTGGCTCCGGTGAACGGCGCACAGAAGATCTCGTTGCCGTATACCTTGGCTGTTGCACAAGCCCGTGGTAAAAGCAACGAGTCTTGGGGAGAAATGGACACGGCGTACAGCAGAAAAATAAGGGGAACGGTCATCACCCTAACCAGAATGGTGTACGAAAAACAGGGAACAAGTCTAATATGCGGATCATGTGCCTGACGCGGGCAGCACGATCACCGGGTGAACCGACACCTGACAGATCAGTGAGTTTGTAACCATGCATTGCTTTGCAGCGTCATGGAGCAACGTTAAGACGGATGCTCGCTGTGTTTCATCATTGATCTGGATGCGCGGTTCTACGGTTACGTGGGTGAACCGGAAGCCGGTCCGTGTGAGTGATGCGCGGCCAACAGAAGTGCTTTCGTACGCTTCGATCTGCACATCGGTTCGACTGAGCAACCAGAAAAAAGTCGTCATGATACAGACGTTTATCGATCCGACAAAGAGGTGTTCCGGGCTCCAGTTCGATGTCGTCCCGCCAAATTCGATCGGGCAACCGACAATAATCGGTTCCTTGTTTTCACCTTTAAGCAGGCTGGGCTGAGTGAGATGCCACTGTGATGTAACGCTGAACGAATAGGCTTTTGGTTCGAGCCTGCGTGCTGATCCGAGCCACCCGGATCGTGTCCCGCGTCGGGCATCGATATCGCTGATATATGGTTTGATGTCAGTGACCGGCGTGCCGTCAAGGGCGTCAATACCTTTGACTGTCAGTATGTTCTGTTCGATCTTAAGCAGTTCAACGACCGCATATCCGATCGGATTGACGCGGTGCGGGGAGCGGACAGCGAACAGCCCATGCGGTGTGTCATCCCATGGCGTTTGCACGATCATGGCTGGTTCGTGCGTCTGGTGGAGCCAGTAGAAAAGGTGAAGGTGAGAAAACCCCTCGATGTCCTTCAATCCATCTTGGAATTTCTTGAATAGTTCGATCGTTCCGATAGTGTCCTTACCCTGGGGGGGTGCTTGTTCCTTGGTTGTAAAGGGCGAGTGGATCGTCCCGATGAAATTCAGTTCGACGTGCATGGTATCCATAGTTTTTTTAGTAATATTATGTTTCCTCAAGGACCTGTTCAGCCTCCGGGTGCCATGCCGGATCAACGATGCACAGAAATATCAGGGGTTGGGGGTTGGTATTTTCGATCCACTGGACCTCGTGCGGAGGGATGTAGATAGCATCATGAGCGCGAACATCAGCATGGTGCTCTCCTACGTGCATAATGCCAGAACCTTGAAGAATATAGTACACTTCCGAGTACGTGAGTGTGTGGGGAGTGGTTTTTTTATCCGGTTCAACGAGCGCCCAGGCGAGGCTGTAGCCGAGCTGTAGCGGATCTTTACGTGGATTGAACACTTCGCGCAACCGTGCACGGTCCCCGGACACGATCTCCGACATATCCGCGAGATGTTTTATGATCATGGTAGTATTGTAAGGAAATATCGCGAAAAATCAACCTCATCGTTCATGTCTGGGTTGACAATCGGACAGGGAACAATATACTACGAAACATGACAGTACTTCTCTGCGGTATGGGTAATATCGAACGTGGAGATGACGGATTTGGTCCGTATGTCGTCCAGCATCTAGGGACTCTCAAGAAAATGAAGACTCTCGATTGCGGAATGCATATCGAAAACTACCTTAACACGATCATCAGGATGGCACCGGACCTGGTTCTCCTCCTTGATACTGTAGAAAACATCCCTACTCAAACAGTATTGTTGAGGAATGAGGAAATACTCAAAAGTCAGCCCTTGTCCCTGACCACTCACGTTCTTCCCTTCAGTTCCATGTACGAGTACATCAAGGATCAGTGTGGCGCGGAGGTATGGCTCCTGGGCGCTGCGCCGCAATCCTATGAGCATTTCAGCGATCCGGTGCGATTGTTAGCGCAGAAAGTGATCCGGTGGTCAGAATTTCTTGACAGTGAGAAAGAAATCGATATAATAAATGTCTATGAAACTCTATCTTCTACCCTCAGATAATCTACTATCCTTTGTAACACAATTATCCAAGACTGGTTCAGTGTTCTATCCTGAGAAAGAAGGATCAAAGGCTCATTTTGTCAGATTCGAACCGGGAAAGCCATTTGAACCAGTGTTTTCTTCAATACGGACCGCAGAGAACATGAAACACTTTCTGTTCCCGAGCCGGGATGTTGTCGCCAAATTTCCAAAGGATTTACATTTGAACGTGGAGAAGCAAATCATCATTGGTGTCAAAAACTGTGATCTCCGGGGTATAGATGTGTATGATCGGGTTTTCTTGAAGAGCGATCCCGTTGACCCTGGATACAAACAGAGAAGGGAGAGTATAGTACTGCTGTCAGCAGACTGCCCAGAGCCGGAAGACTGTTGTTTTTGTAATCTTGTTGGATTGCGTCCCTATGGTGAGACGATCTGTGATATCAACATGACACCCGTTGACCGGGGGTATGTGTTTGAAGCCTTTACAAAGGCAGGCGAGCAACTCATCAATGAACACAGCAGGTTTTTGATCGAGTGTACGAGAGAAGATCAAAAAGAGCGCGATCAGGCACGCGCTGCTGCGGAAAAGAGACTTGCGTCGATCAATAAGAAGCCATTCCACGAGGATCTTGCAACGCGTGTTGCGAATGCCGATCCAGACCTGCAGCATGAGGCTCGCAAAGACTGTGTTGAGTGCCATGCATGTTTGCATGCATGCCCTACCTGTTACTGTTTCTTGCTCAGCGACTACCCAAAGGGGAAAGAGTACGAGCGTGTGCGAACGTGGGATGCGTGCTACTATGCTGCCTATGCCCGGGTCGGCGGCGGCGCCAATCCACGCAGTGAACTCGATCAGCGGTTTTGGAACCGATTTCAGTGCAAATTCAACTATTTCAAAGAAAATGAGGGTTTTTTCTCGTGTTCCGGATGCGGACGTTGTTTCCGTGGTTGTTCAGGAAAGATCGATATCAGGGAGATATTATGGAAGCTGTAAATCCTTACTATGCGATACCCATAAAGATTAAAAAAATAATACCGGAGACACCGACGATCACGACATTCGTCCTTGATGGCAAGCCCTTTGATTTCCTGGCCGGTCAATTCGCTGAAGTAACTGTTCCCGGTGTTGGTGAAGCGCCGTTTACGCCCTCCTCTTCCCCGTATGCAGATATCCTTGAGTTCACGATCATGAAAGTAGGTCGTGTAACAAGCGAGCTCTTTCGACTGAAAGAGGGCGACACGATCGGGGTCCGGGGACCGTTCGGTAAACCATATCCTTTAAAGGAATTCAAGGGCAAAGAGGTGTTCATTGTCGGTGGCGGCGTTGGGTTTGCTCCCTTACGTTCACTTTTTCTTGCCTTATTGCATGATATCAAGGATTATAAAAAAATATACATCCGTTATGGAGCCCGGACCCCACAGGATATTGCGTATAAATATCAGATTCCAGAATGGCAAAAGGTCAACGGCGTGGATATGCTCTTCACTGTCGATGTTGGCGATGATACATGGAAAGGTCGCGTCGGTGTTGTTACGGTGATTCTCGACGAGATCCCGGTTGATGTGGCAGATGCTCCAACAGTTGTCTGTGGTCCTCCGATCATGATGAAATTCGTAACACAACGGCTTGTGGAAGCTGGTTTCACGCACAAAAACATCTATTTGTCCATGGAAAGCAACATGTCCTGCGGTATTGGCAAGTGCAATCACTGTCGTGTCGGGAAGTTCTATGTGTGTAAAGATGGACCGGTACTCACATGGGATGATGTTAAGCATATCGAGGAGCCCTTCGTATGAAGACCATTGACCACACTTTTACGACCGTCACAAGGACGGTGTGTCCATTCTGCAACTACGGGTGCGAATTCGGCATTGTGTTCAACGATTTTGGCATCGCTGGTATCGAGTATATGAAGGAAGGGAGCAGTGGGGGTCGGCTTTGCCCCAGGGGTAGTGCCGCGGCTATGTACTTGAACCATAAGCAGCGTTTATCAGTACCTTTTAAGCAGAATGCTCCGTATGATGCAAATAAGATGCTCAAAGATCTAAAGCGAATCATCGAAAAACCAGAGCAGATGGCGATTACGTTCGACCGCAACATCACGATCGAGGAATATCAAGCGATCATTGGATTCTGCCGCGCGGTTGGGATCGATCGTGTTGCATCCGCGTACCTGGAATCCGAATCGCTTCTGAAGAGATGCGCTTCCGGGACATTCCAGATCAGTGACGTGAACAGCGCTGATACGGTCTGCATTATCGGCGATATTTTCAGCCACACCCCGATGTGCAGCAAAGCGTTCATAGAGTGGAAACGCGCTCATAGAAAGCACCGTTTGATCGTGATCGATTCAATACATACCCATACAAGCAGTTTTGCAAGTGATTTTATAAAAGTTATGCCCGGAACCGAATCCCTTTTGTTCTTCGCCCTCGCACATGAAGATATCAAGGGCATTGATGTATCAGAACATACCGGTATATCCCGGGATCGTATCGCAGAGATCAGCGGTCTCATGAAGAACGCGAAGCAGGGGTTGATCGCGGTATGTTTACCTTCGGCACGGACCTACGACCCGCTGCTATTTGTTGAAGGATTAAAACGTTTCAGCTCCTTTTATAGCGCGAAGGTCGCTCCTTTTGTGGAATTCCAAGGATTCGAGGGTAATCGATGTTTCGGGGCTATCATGGAAGACGTGAAGAAAGGCACGGTTAAACAGATCATAAATTTTGGAGAACTGTTTCCCTTTTATTACCCTCAGATCGTCCGCGATATGAAAAAAGTACCCATTTTTGCGACTTCTCCCCTGAAGTGGAATGGTTATACGATGATCCCAGGAGCACTCAATCTGGAGAAAAAGGGTACGATCAATACATTGTTCGGTCCCCGGGATCTTTCCGGCGTCATTGCGCCACCCAGTGGTTCGCAGGATGTGGTTTCATTCCTCGCAGGCATCAAAAAAAGCGATCCATCCCAGACCGCGCTCGCGGAACCTGATCCCGCGATCGATATCGTTGCACAAGCGCAACGGCTGATCGATCAGAAAACCACTAAAAAGAAGAAAGCTCTTACACTGTTCGGGGAAAAGACCGCGTATCATTTTCTCGGGCTGTTTGATCATGGATCGCTTAAGATCAATCCTCATGATGCGCAGGAATTAGGGATCAAAGCACATGATATCATAACCGTGAAATCGAAACAGGGCGCGATCGATATAGACGCGGCGGTTACTGCTGATGTTGATCCAGGGATCGTTGCGATACCGGTCGAAGAGCCTCATGTGCGAGCACTTTTCAACTATGATATCGTGGATCATTACGTCAGTTTAGTACCGACCGAGGTGGAGATATGCCAAAAAGGATAGTATTGGATCTTGATCTATGTTGTGGGTGTCGGTCGTGTGAGGCTGCGTGTAAAGCCGCATTCAAGGGAGAATCGCGTATCCGGCACGGTAATATCGCACAGACCGCTTATTTACCCCTTGCGTGCCGGCACTGTAAGGATCCTCTGTGTGCAGCGGCATGCCCGGTTGACGCAATAACAAGGGATGAAGAAACGGGTTTGGTCACACGGTCTGCATATATATGTATCGGTTGCCAGAGCTGTGCATTCGCCTGTCCATTTGGCGTCATCGATGCACCGCTGGTCCGGCACATTTCCCAAAAATGCAATTTGTGCAAGGATCGTGATGAAGGTCCAAGGTGCGTTGCCGCGTGTTCATCGGGTGCCCTACAGTTCCTTGGTGAAGATGAGATAAAACAGCGTGAGATCAGTATGCGCTTCGTTTCAAAGCATTCATTCTACAGGAGATCATCATGAACATCGTAAAGCTGCTGTTCAATTTCATCATATTCCCCGGTTTTCTATTTACCGCGGTCATTGGTATGTTCATTACCTGGGTCGACAGGAAGGTCACCGCACGTATACACTGGCGTGTCGGTCCACCATGGTTTCAACCCTATGCGGATTTTCTCAAACTGCTCATCAAAGAGACGATAATACCAGAAGGTAGCTCAAAATTGTTGTTCTTATTTGGCCCCCTGCTGGGAGTCATATCCATGACCATTCTCGCGGTGATGATCTTTAAGATGAATTTCGCACCGCACACCACGTTCGTTGGTGATCTGATCGTAGTCGTCTATTTGCTCGCCCTGCCGCCGCTGGGTATTATCCTCGGGGGATCGTCATCAAAGAATCCTCTGGCCAGCGTCGGGATATCCAGAGAAATGACCCAGTATTTCGCCTATGAATTGCCCTTTCTGATCGCAGTAGCGATTGTCATCATCAAGAGTGGCGGAAGCATAAAGCTCGGTGAGATTATTTTGATCCAGCAGACGCAGGGACCGTTTCTGTATTCGGTATCCGGGGTCATCGCCGCAGTCGTTGTTCTCCTCGCGACCCAGGCGAAACTCAGTTTCGTACCCTTCGATATCCCTGAAGCTGAACAGGAAATAATGTCCGGACCATATATCGAATATTCAGGTGTTGCGTTAGCGCTGTATAAGGTCACACGGGCAATGATGTTTTTTTTAATGCCCCTGTTCCTGGTTTCTTTGCTATGGGGAGGTATCGCAGATTGGTGGGCGATACTTAAAGTTCTGTTGATCATCGTACTTATCGTTCTCATAAAGAATACGAATCCGCGTTTGCGCATTGACCAGGCATTGAAGTTTTTCTGGTTAGGCATAGGGTTTATATCGATCGTTGGACTGGTCTTTGCCTTTTACGGCAAGTAAAGGAGAGAACCGATGGCAAATGCGAAACTATGGGGTTTGAAGAAATCACCGTGGGTGTTCCATGTAGCGGCTGCCTCCTGCAATAACTGTGATATTGAAATCCTCGATATAATAACACCGCGCTGGGATGTTGAACGTTTCGGGATCGTCCTCGTCGGTTCACCCCGGCATGCCGATGCTTTGCTTGTCACTGGCGTTTTGAACAGAAAAAGCCTGCCCCGGGTTCTTGAGGTTTATGAACAAACACCAAAACCGTGTCTTGTGATCGGGGTCGGCTCCTGTACATGTCACTCGCATATATTCGAATCTTCTTACAATGTTGTCGGTCCGTACGATAAGTATATCCCGGTTGACGTTTACATCCCTGGATGCCCTCCAAAACCCGAAGCGATCATCATGGGGGTAGTAAAGGCTCTACAGAGGTTATAAAGAGGTTATAATAATGAAGAAAGAGTATTCCAAAGCTATTTTAGAGGAAGTCGGGAAGAAATTCCCGGATGCGATCGTAAAGATCCATGCTCCGCGCCGGACCTACATCAAAGTGCCGCGAGATCAGGTACATAGTCTCGCAAAATTCCTGTTCAAGGGAAAAGGGTGTCGGTTGTCGATTGCAACCGGCATCGATACACGCGAGGGTATCGAGATCATTTATCATTTTACGCTCGATGAAGCAGGTACGTACTATAACATAAAGACCGTCGTGCCCAAGGACGATCTCACGATAAAAAGCTTGACCTCGTTCCTGCCCGCTGCCAACTGGATAGAGCGCGAGATGCATGAGCTGCTCGGGGTGGATTTCAGCGGGCATCCAAACCTCAAACCACTGTTGACCGCGGAATCCTGGCCATCAGATCTTCACCCACTGTGTCGCGATTATGCGGATGAGCATAAAAAACTGAAGACCAAGAAGAAAGCGTAGGAGGAACCTTGAGAAGAATCGTACCAATCGGTCCTTACCATCCTTTACAGGAAGAACCCGAATTCTTCAAACTCATTGTTGAGGGGGAGAAGGTAGTTGACCTGGAGATCAACATTGGATACAACCACCGGGGGCATGAATTTATTTCACCCACCCTTACATGGGATCAGGTACCTTTCCTTGTTGAGCGGATCTGCGGGATCTGTTCGGATTCTCACCCGTATGCGTATGTTCTGGCAGTAGAGGACTGCGCACATATCGAGGTACCGCCACGCGCTCAGTACATCAGAACGATCATCGGTGAATTAGAGCGTATTCACTCCCACTACCTGTGGGTAGGTCTTGCCGGTCATTTCATCGGGTATAATACGGTCTGGATGTGGGTATGGCGGTACCGCGAACCACTCCTTGATCTTTTTGAACTGATCATGGGGAACCGGAACCACTATGCGATCAATAAAGTAGGTGGTGCACGCCGTGATATCAAACCGGAAGATTTTCCAAAGATCGAGAAGTACCTTGATCTACTCGAAGAAAAGAATGCGATGTTCACCAATGCCGTGCTCGATGATCCTGTGATCCGGGCCCGCCTTGAGGGCGTTGGAATTCTCCCCTTACAGGATGCGATCGACTATGCGGTTACCGGTCCAACCGCACGTGGCTCCGGATTCGCGATCGATGTCCGGAAGGACGATCCTTATGATGCGTACGACAAAGTCGATTGGGATGAAATAGTCTTTCCTGAGGGCGATGTCCTGGCTAAGGCGAAAGTGAGGTTGCTTGAGTGTTTTGAATCGGTCAAGATCGTGCGCCAGTGCCTCAAAGACATGCCGGATGGCCCTATTGAAACGCGCGTGGATGACATACCTCCTGGTGAAGGGATCGGAAGGCATGAAGCCCCACGCGGTGAAGTATTCCACTACGTTAGATCGGATGGTTCCAATATGCCGGTCCGGCATAAAGTACGGGCACCAAGTTTCATGAATATCGCTTCCAACGTGGTCGCGGTCAAAGGATATTCGATCGCGGATGCCGCGCTGGTGCTTGCTGCGGTCGACCCCTGCTATTGCTGTACGGAACGGACCATGGTGTTCGAAAAGGATAAACAGAAATATTCAGGCGAGGAGTTATTACGGCTCTCTTGGGAAAAGACAGAGATGATCAAGAGGAGGTATGGAAAATGAACTACCTGGGATTCGACTTTTACTTCGATCGTTTCGGCATCTTCCTGACGGTTCTTTTCCTCTTTATCGGTCTCATGTCCTTCATCTATGCGCTGGCGACGATCCGCAAGAAAGGACATCGACTTGAGTACTACCTGATGTTATTGTTAATCGTTGGTTCCGGCATAGGCGTCGCCCTTTCATACAATCTGCTCATGATATTCATTCTCTGGGAGATATCAACCTTCGCGATCTGGCGAGCGGTCGCATACTATCGGGAAGAGCAACACCTCAATGCGGCGAATTTTACGCTGATCCTTAATTTCGTGGCTGCGGCGATCATGTTGGTCGGGATCGTTATCCTGTTCCTCGATAATGGCACGTTCAATATGTTCGAGATTACGGTCTATAACGATCTTGCGGTAGTTTTCATTATGGTCGGTATACTTGCAAAGAGCGTGACCTTGCCTCTGCACGTGTGGCTCGTTCCAGCCTACAACGCAATCCCATCGGCGATCGGAGGGTGTCTTGCCGGGATCGCAGAGAATCTGGGTGTAATACTCTTTCTGCGTTTGTTCGCGACCGGGAGTTTCGTCGCTCCATATGTGTTCACTACGGTGGCGTGGATCGCAATCGCATCGAGTATTCTGCTCGGGGGTGCCGCGCTTCTCTCCAATAATCTGCGAAGTCTCCTTGCATACTCAACTATCAGTCAGGTCGGATTCATTCTTTTAGGATTTGCAGTCGGGGGGACATACGGTATTGTGGGAGGAATGCTCTACATTATGGCTCACGCACTCGCTAAAGCAGGATTATTCTACGGCGTTGGTATTGTCGAGGATATGACCGGGAAGGACGACCTGAGTTCCTTGTGTTGTATGCAAAGAGCATCACCTGTACTTGGTGTAATGATGGCATTACTTTTTGGCTCGATCGTTGGTTTTTTCCCGATGATCGGATTCTTTTCCAAATTGTGGGTGATCCTGGGAGCCGTGAATAGAAACGGGTACCTTGGTGTTGGTGCTATTGTTGCCGCTATTTTTACGCTGTTGTACAATGCCCGGTTCTATCATGAGTTGTTCTTTGCAAAACCGCAGGCCAAATTGCCCAAAACCCAGAAACCATCCTATGTGAGTATGGCAGTGGTCTTCATTCTCGCTGTTGCTTCATTGCTTCTCGGTATTTTCTTCTATCAGCCGGTCACATATCTCACGGGTAATGGAGGGTATTGATCATGAAACTGTTTGATATTTCACTGTACTATTGGATCATATTCGTTCCAGTCGCGGCGGGATTCCTTGGATTTCTTATCAACCGGATGCGCACACTCCTGAATTTTGTCGGTTTCATCGCCTCTCTCTACTTTGCGATCCAGATCTTCATTTTTACACGGACCGGGACCGATATCCATAGCTTCGCGACGATTTCCGGGATTGAATTCCGTTTCTACCTGGATAATCTGACAGGCGTGATATTGCTCTTTAATGCGGTACTCGCGTTGCTGATCTGGTTTTACTCCCTGCGCGCGATGACCACGGTGCCCCGCGAGCGGGTTTACTATCTATATCTCGCTCTATCACTGTCCGCAGCGAACGGCACTGTGCTGGCTGGTAATCTTGTGTTCATGCTCATTTTCTGGAACGTGCTCGTCTTTTCCCTTTACGGATTGCTCCTCGTAGGTAAGACTGATAGTTCTCTTGCGGCACGGAAAGCGATCACGATCATCGGTATTGCGGATTACGTACTCATGTTGGGTATCGTGATACTCCTGATAAATATGGGGAATGCCAATTTTCCCATACAGCCCCGTATTGCTCTGAATAATCCATGGCTTATCACCTCTTTTGTCCTGATCGTGATCGGGGCATTAGCGAAACTAGGAACAATGCCCCTCCACACGTGGATCCCGGAGAGCGCTAAGACCGTCCCGGCTTCCACGCTTGCCTTTATCCCGGGGAGTCTTGATAAACTGCTCGGATTTTACCTGCTGCTACGCGTAGCGCTCTATATTTTTGATATCACACAATCCATGTCCTTGCGACTATTGTTTATGATCGTGGGCGTTATTACCATTGTGGTCATGGCATTCGCGGCCCTCATGCAAAAAGATGCACAACGGCTTCTTGCTTTTTCGACCGTATCGCAAGCAGGATATATGATTCTCGGTCTTGGGACCGGGGTGCCGGTTGCGATTGCCGGAGCTTTTTTCCATATGCTTAACAATGTTCTCTATAAGAGTACACTCTTCCTCGGTACCGGCGCAGTTGAGAACCGGATCAAAACAACGAATCTTGATGATATGGGCGGGCTTGCCGTGAAAATGCCGGTTACTTTTTTCGCATTCGCGATCGCCGCGCTCGCGATCTCAGGTGTACCACCACTCAATGGATTTTATTCCAAGTGGATGATATACCAGGGAATCATTAATCTCCAGTCCGAGCTGCCGTTATGGTTCATTTTCCTCATCTGTGCGATGTTTGGCAGTATTCTGACACTTGCGTACAATCTGAAATTGGTGCATTCCATGTTCCTTGGCGAGCGACCAAAAACCTTTAATAAAGTCCGTGAAGCCCGTTTTGAGTTGGTCGCACCACCGTTCGTGCTTGCCGTTGCGTGTATCGTATTCGGGATATTCGCAATGGGAGTTCCTCTTAAACATCTGGTGCTTCCTGCGTTACCATTTTCTATCCAGGAGATTGGTTTTTGGTCACCAGGTCTTGCCACGTTGCTTATTATCGTAGGTCTTTTGGTCGGCCTCCTGCTTTTCTTGTTGGGGACAGCGTTCAAGCCCAAAAAAGGCACGATCTTCATAGGCGGGGAGATTCTGGATGAGGAAGCAGCACGCATTACCGGATCTGATTTCTATTCCTCAGTGCGCTCTCTGGATCTTATTGAAAAAACAGTTGCGTTCGGCGAAGGTGGTGCTTTTGATATTTATAATTATATTCGCGCGACTGCCCAGGGTATTGCGTCAGTATTCAAGGATGTGATCAATCAGATTATTGTCGCCCTCTATCGGTATATCGGGAAACTGGTACAATCACTAGGCGGGATCATGTCCGCTCTCCACACGGGTGAACTCTATAACTATGTAGGGTGGATCTTTGTCGGCGGTATCATCTTGATCATCATATTGGTATTTTAAGGAGAGGAGTATATGATAGAACTTTATCTGTTCCTTGGGTTCATGATCGTAGCTGCGATCATCGCGACCGAGATCAAGGATCTTCTTGCTGCGGTTATTTCCCTCGGTGCGGTCGGATTTTCAGTGGCGATAATGTTTATTTTCCTTCAAGCCCCTGATCTTGCGATCGTGCAGATCGTGGTCGAGATTCTTACTGTCGTGATATTCGTCGCGGTCATTCTACGAACGACCCATGTTGATGATACGATCGGAAAGAAACTCGCAGGTACTCAAGTTTTCGCCATTGTCACGTTCTCGGTGTTCGCCCTGCTCTTTCTCATCGCAATGATCCGAACGTTGGGTCAAATCCCGATGTTCGGGGCACCGCTCATGAAGGTGGCATCCGAGTATATACGGCTGGGACTTTCACAAACCGGCGGTGCTAATCTTGTTGCTGATGTTATTCTCGATTTCCGGGCACTGGATACCCTGGGGGAAGCAACCGTTCTCTTTACTTCGGTCATCGGTGTTGTTGCTCTGATGCGTGCAACAGGGAGGAAAAAGTGAAAGGAATGAGCGAAATCGTTAAGGGTATTACGAATATCGTTATCGGATTTATTTTCATCTACGGTCTTTACATCATCGTTCACGGTCATCTGACACCAGGCGGCGGTTTTGCCGGAGGTGTTATCATCGCTGGTGCGCTTATCCTTCGCTATCTCGCATTCGGCAGTAAGCCAAAACAAGAGAAAAAAGCCACGGTCAGCGCGTCGATATTCGAGAGTCTCGGAGGATTGCTTTTTATCGGTATCGCACTGCTCGGGCTGGTACTTGCGGGTACGTTCTTTGTCAATTTTCTGCCTAAAGGAACTCCTCTCTATCTGGCCAGTGCAGGGATCATTCCATTGTGCAATATTGCGATCGGTATAAAAGTAGGAGCGGGGCTATTCTCCATTTTCCTGGCGCTGGGTGCTATGAAGTATGTGACGGAGGATTGAGGAGAGTGCTATGATCATATTCTTGAGCTGTATCATTTTATTCCTGATCGGTTTATACGCGATCATTACCAAACGTAATCTTATCAAGATAGCGATCGGGTTCGCACTCATTGAATACGCGGTAAACCTCTTTTTCGCGCTCATCGGATTTAAAAAAGGTGCTCTTGCTCCGATCATTACCCGGATCGATACCGTGCACAACTTCGTCGATCCCATTCCGCAGGCGCTTGTTCTGACCGCTATCGTCATTGCTCTGGGTACGACCGCTCTCATGTTGACCGTGATCCTCAGGATATACAATCACTATAAGACGTTCGATATCGCTGAAATAAGGAAATTGAAAGGGTAAGGAGGCAGCAATGTCATTCATCCCGCTGTATTTTGTGATACCGCTGGTCAGTGCTTTTCTGATCCCGATAATCGGGAAATTGTACAAACCACTCGTATGGATATGGACCCTGGTAGTGTCGTTCCTGCTCTTCTTGCTCGGTCTCTATGGCGTAGCATTCACACAGCGCGTTCCGATTGCTGTTTATGCAATGGGGAACTGGGCGCCACCCCTTGGTATCGTGATGGCATTTGACAGCCTCTCCGCACTCATGGTGCTGACCATTTCTATTATTATGTTCGCGGTCAGTCTCTTTTCGTTGCGCTATATTGCGCGTTACACCGGGGAATGGAAATTCTACACGCTGCTCATGCTCATGACCGCGGGTATGATGGGCATCAGCATCACCGGCGATCTGTTTAACATGTTCGTATTTCTTGAGATCGCAGCGATCAGTTCCTATGCCCTTGTGGCTTTCGGTGTCGGTCCTGACGAGTTGGAGGCAAGTATAAAATATATGGTCATGGGCGAGATCGGTGGATTGACCTTTCTCCTTGCGATCGCCCTGATCTATGCAAAGACGAGCACACTGAATCTTGCGGATATTTCTATGGCGCTTCAAGCGGTCCGTGGAACTACTTTTTTCTGGATGATTCTGGGCATGTTGCTCCTGGCATTTTCGATCAAGGCAGCGCTTGTTCCATTTCACTCCTGGTTGCCGGATGCCCATCCATCGGCTCCGGCGCCGATCTCCAGTTTGCTCTCCAGTGCATTTATCAAAGTCCTTGGTATTTACACGACTGCCCGGCTTGTCTTCAACGTGTTCGGATTGACCCGTACTACTGATCCGTTGTTTTTCGATATCCTCCTTGGTCTGGGTTTATTATCGATAACGTTCGCCGGGCTTACCGCCCTTCGGCAGAAGGACTACAAGCGGTTACTTGGATTCTCAAGCGTTTCGCAGATCGGGTATATCATGCTTGGATTCGGTGTTGGTAATTACTACGGCATTGCCGGTGCACTTTTTTTCATTCTTGCCCATGCTCTGGCAAAGGGATTGCTCTTTTTGACCTCAGGATCGGTCGTCCATGTCACCGGTACGCGGGATCTGGATAAACTTGCTGGTCTTGGTGAACGTATGCAAACGACAGCGTGGAGCTGGCGATTCGGGTTCTCATCACTTGCCGGTATACCGCCGCTTGCCGGGTTTTTTGCGAAACTCTTCATTATTATCGGGGCGATCCAGGCAGGATTTTTGTGGATCGCGATCGTTGCGATACTTTTAAGCGCGCTTACCCTGGGGTATTTACTCAAAATAGAGACCAAGGTATACATGAAACAAGGGAAGATAGAAGCGAAACCTGCACCATTCACCATGAGGATCGCGATGGTCTTTCTCGTTGTATTGCTCGTAATTGTCGGCTTGTTCTTCCAGCAGATAGAGACCTACCTGATTGAACCAGCAGCACAAGCACTTCTCCGGGGATTGGAATACTCGAGCATGGTATTCGGATC
Organism: Caldifarciminota bacterium; assembly: GCA_016936155.1. Lineage (GTDB taxonomy): Bacteria > Hydrothermota > Tepidihabitantia > SM23-42 > SM23-42 > JAFGPO01. The sequence continues at coordinate 40,083 of JAFGPO010000081.1, read as the reverse complement.
GATCCCGTTGACTTTTTAGGAGGTAACGATGCGATATATCATCTACTTCATTGTTGGATTTGCCTTCTGGATCCTCCTGACATTGAGCGTTCATCTCGACCACTTGATCGCCGGTGTTATCATCGTCGCTATCAGCGCGATCCTCTTTGGCGGGTATTTCACGGATAAACCCGCACGTTTTCTGCAGATCCATCGGCTCATATGGGTTATCATCTATGTGCCGGTATTCATCTGGTATATGGTCCGGGCGAATGTCGATGTTGCGTACCGGGTCCTCCATCCTCAAAGACCGATCAAGCCTGGGATTGTGAGGATAAGAACGACCTTAAAGTCGAACATTGCGAAGATCTTTTTAGCGAATTCCATCACCCTTACGCCGGGAACCATGACCTGTGAGATCGATGGCGAGTACCTCTACATTCACTGGATCTGGGTACAGAGTGCGCATATCGATGAAGCGTCCAAGCTTATAGCCCAGCCATTTGAAAAATACCTAAGGAGGATCTTCGAATGAGTAGTGTAATCTTTAGTATTCTGGCCATTGGCGGGTTCTTGTGTCTTTACCGTATCTATCAGGGGCCTTCGATCGCCGATCGTGCTGTTGGCGTAGATATTATGGGTATCTTATTCGTCGGGATCACCGCACTGACGGCATTGTTCTATGAGCAGGCATTTTTAATGGATCTCTCGATTACACTCACCTTGTTCAGTTTCATCGGATCGCTCGCTTTAGCAAAGTACCTTGAAAAAAGGAGCCTCGATGATTAGCCCGATTGGTTGGATCATTATCTGGATCGGAATTGCATTCGATATACTGGGGGCGATAGGATTGGTCCGTTTCCCGGATGTCTATAACCGGTTACAGGCATCGACGAAGTGCGTGACATTGGGTACCTTCGGTATCATGGTCGGTATCTTTCTGCTCAAAGGATTCACTCCAATGGGCATTAAGGCATTGATCTGTGGCGTGTTTCTCCTTTTCACGAGTCCCGTTGCTGCCCATGCTCTTATGAGAGGTTCTCTGCATTTCGGACGGAAGATGTGGAAAGGCACGGTCATTGATAAGTACGGCGAAGATAAGCTGGGCGGAGAACAGATCGAGAAGGAGGAAGCGAAATGACGCAGGAAACACGGAATTGCGGCGCAGGCAAGGTCGTTCTATGTGAAAAACACACGGACAAATCAACGAGGAGACTACATGCGAAAACCTAAATTAAGAGAGCTCGGCGAAGCGATCAAGGCAATATTTCTCGGGCCCTACACGTCAAAATTCCCGTTCAAACCATCGCCTGCAGCCCCGACCTTCAGAGGAAAGATTGAATTCAACGTTGACAAGTGCGTTCTCTGTGGCGCATGTGTCGAGGTGTGTCCTGCAAAAGCACGTGCACAGGTTGATGATAAGGTAAAACGGATACGCCGTGAGATCCACTTTCAGGAGCGATGTATTTACTGCGGTCAATGTGTCGCATACTGCACTACGAAACAGGGGATTGCTCATACACAGGAGTACGATCTTGCGCAGATCAAAAATGAGGGATATGATAACGCGATCGAAAAAGAATTGATTCTCTGTGAGCGGTGCGGTGAAGTCATTACGACTCGTGCGCATCTTCTGTGGATCGCAAAACGGGTTGGCGAACTTGCCTATTCAAATCCGAATTTGTTCCTGGTGCTTTCCCAGGAATACGGCGAGGAAGCGATTCCTAAGAGCGTTGACAGGCCGCCCTACCGTAGCGAACATCTGCGCTTCTTGTGTTCATCCTGCCGCCGAAGTGTTTATTTGAACGAGGTATGGGGTTATTAAACCCTTAGCCGCAGGCAGTAAGCAGTAAGACTAACTATACAAGCTGCCTTTTATTTGCTTTATCCATCCAGACATGTTTCGCATTATTATTAAAATATCTCAACAGAAATTATACCTTTATGAGAATAATACATTAGTAAAGGAATATCCCGTTTCAACATCTAAGTATGGGGTGGGGAATAAGCAGGGAAGTAACATGACACCGCTTGGTAAGCATGTGATCAAAAATAAAATCGGTAAATTTGCCCGCAAAGGGGAAATTTTACGATCATGCAGGAGAACAGGGAAGATCGCGGTGTCAGGATCATTATATGGATCGGATGTTATCACCACCCGAATACTGCGTCTTGCAGGTTTAGAAACCGGGATAAACAAGGGTGAACATATTGATTCATACAAGCGCGCTATTTATATTCATGGAACTCCACAGGAACATCTCATTGGCAAACCTGCATCTCATGGGTGTATTCGGATGAGAAGGCACGATATTGTGGACCTTTTTGACCGTGTTTGTACGGGAACTGTGGTTTTTATCAAATACTGAAACACGCTTAACAACAATACAAACGACAATAGCATGATATGCTCAAATAGTGTTTAAATAATTGACATAGGATGAAATGTATATATACTATACAGGATAATTCTATCATGGAAAAAGAGCGCATATTGATTGTTGACGACGAAGAGGTGATACGCCATTCCCTGGGTGATTGGCTTCGGGAAAGTGGTTATTACGTGGAAACTGCTGAGGACGGGTACAAAGGATTCCAGATGATTAAGAACAAAGAGTTCGATCTCGCCCTTGTTGATCTGAAAATGCCAGGTATTGATGGAATGGAATTACTAAAAAAGAGCTGTAAAGTGCGACCTCAGTTGCCGATCGTGATTATCACTGCATATGCAACAGTTGACAGTGCGGTGCTGGCGATGAAACATGGCGCAGTGGATTATGTGATGAAGCCATTTAATTGTGTGGAAATCAGTATGATCATTGAAAAAATACTTGAACGCCAGCGTCTTATCAAGGAAAATGTACGTCTGAGAAAAGCCCTGGCAAAACGATTTCAATTCCAAGACATCATCGGTAAGAGTCCAGCAATGGCCAAGGTCTTTGAAATGATCCGGATGGTCGCGCCTACCCGTTCGACGGTTCTGATTACGGGCGAAAGCGGCACGGGTAAAGAGCTCGTTGCGCGTGCAATCCACGCGCTGAGTCCGCGTGCGGAGAAACCTTTTATTGCGGCAGCGTGCGGTGCAATGCCGGAAACTCTGCTTGAAGCTGAGCTGTTCGGGTATGAAAAGGGTGCCTTTACCGGCGCTACTACAAGCAGGGTCGGAAGAATCCAGATGGCGGATACTGGGACCCTGTTTCTTGATGAAATCGGTGATATCAGCGCGAAAACACAGATTGATTTACTGCGGTTTCTTCAAGAAAGGGAGTTCCGTGTGATCGGGGGAAAAACATTGATCCAGGTCGATATCCGGATAATTGCCGCCACGAACCAGGATATTGAATTACTTGTAAAGAAAGGCGATTTCCGGGAGGACCTATACTACCGGCTCAACGTAATAACCATTAACGTACCACCGCTACGCGAGCGCAAAGGGGATGTACGTCTTCTTGTGGCTCATCTCCTGGAACAGGTATTGCTTGATACGGGCAAGCAGATCAGCGGTTTATCAGAGGATGCGATGAAAGCTTTTATTGACTTTCCCTGGCCAGGGAATGTCCGTCAACTTGAAAATGCATTGGAACATGCCGTGATCATCGCAAAATCACCAGAAATTGCCATTGGTGATCTGCCTGAATATTTGCGACCGCAATCTCAGGTAAAAAACGTCGAGTATGGACAATTACCTTTATCAGACGTGGAAAAGCAGCATATTGAGCAAGTGTTGCGTTTCACAAAATACAATATTAAACGATCAGCCAAGATACTTGGTATTAACCGAGTTACTCTGTATAATAAAATGAAACTTTACAGCATCATTCGTCCATAACACACTATTCATAAACGGTTACAACATATACTAGTCTGCATTGAGGGTGATACTGTGGACTGTTTATTATTTATACATAATGTTCCCAATATTTTAGATGTATTATAATTAGTGTTTAGTAATAGAACACATGGGTGTGTGATTCGTCAGCTATAATAATAAACATACGAAAAATCGATGATTATTTTCCCCTATACCGGGAACAGATTATGCATAGTATTAGCATGATGTCTGGAACTTGTCCTTTTCTCAAACAGGTATTGCTCTACTACTGTTCAGTATATCCGACCAAAAAGATGGTCGCAATCAATGGTTCGTCCACAAACAATCCCTGCAGCATGGATTATCATCAATGCCCCGTGTACCTGGAATTCATAAAACAAAGCAAAGAAAAAACGAAGTCGGAAAAGAAAAGGCGGGAATGATATTTATGGAAAAGGAAAAACAAAAAATACTCGTGATCGACGATGAAGAGGTGATCTGTGACGCGTGTTCACAGATATTGAAGCAGGAAGGGCATAACGTACAGATCGCTCAGGATGGTGATGCCGGTCTTGAATGTTATTCCACATTCCATCCGGATGTTATTTTTGTAGATCTTAAAATGCCCGGTATCAGCGGCCTTGAAGTTCTCGAAAAAATACGTGCCCAGGATAAAAACGTGGTCGTCGTTATTATTACCGGTTATGCCACTATCGATTCCGCGGTCGAGTCCATGCAAAAAGGCGCGTTTGATTTTCTGCCAAAACCATTCAGCCAGGAAGAATTGATCATTTTGACGCGTCGGGCTTTGCAGAGAAAAAGAGAGAATCTCGAGTGCCAGCGCCTGATTCAGGAAAAAGAACACATGCGCCAGAATTTCATTTCTCTGGTGTCCCACGAGCTGCGCACTCCGATGGTGGCGGTCATGCAGTATGTCGAATTGCTGTTGAGCGGTGTTCCCGGAGAAGTGACGGAACGCCAATCCGAGATCTACGGGCGCATGAAGATAAGACTCAATGAACTGCTGAAGCTCATCGACCGCTGGTTGCGGCTGTCACGGATAGAGGAATTGAAAATAAAAGAAGGATTTTCTAAAGTATCGTTGAGGCCTTTAGTTGACGAAGCGATTGATATGATCAAATCCCAAGCAAGAGACAAAGATATTACGATCGCTGTAGAGCATATCGCCGATGACTGTGTGGTCACAGGAGATCGAGATATGATAAAAGAGGTTTTTATGAATTTGCTTACTAATGGTATCAAATATAACCGGACAGGCGGCACCGTGAAGATCCGCGAGCGTGAACAGGATGGATATTACATATTCGATTTTTCGGACAGCGGTATCGGGATACCCCGTTCTGAGATCGAGAAGTTGGGTAAAGAATTCTACCGCATCCATACTGAGGGCGCAGCCGCCGGATCTGGCCTGGGTTTGGCGATCGTTAAGAAAATTTTAGATATCCACGGTGGACGACTCGAGATACAGAGCCAGAAACAGAAAGGCAGTACCTTCAGTGTCGTGTTGCCGGAGTATGATAAAGAAGTTCAAGATCAAGGAGAAAAAGATGAAAAAAACGAGAATACTGATCATTGATGATGATCAGGATTTCAGGAGCGCGAATCAACAGATCCTGGAAAAAGCGGGGTTCGATGTAATTACTGCCGATTCCGGCAAAAAAGGGCTTGAAAGAGCGCATCAGGACAGACCTGATATCGTGTTGTGCGACGTCATGTTGCCAGATATCAACGGGTTTTCAGTATGCCGCGAATTGAAAGACGATCCCAACCTTTCGACAGTGCCGGTCATCATGATGACAGCGATCGGCAGCTCCGAGGACAGTTATGCCGAACAGATCGCCAAAGGCCATAGAGCTGATCATTATCTGAACAAACCAGTTGAAACAGCACAGTTGGTCGCGACGATCAATAATTTCCTTTCTACTAGTAAACCGAGCCCGAAAAAAGAGGGCACAAAGGCGAAGATCCTTCTCGTGGATGATGATTATGACTTTGCTGAGGCGACAAAGCAGATATTGGTAGCGAACAGGTACGATGTTGTCGTGGCGCGGGATGGCGAAGAGGGAATCGCAAAGGCACTCCATGAACGTCCTGATCTGATCATCCTCGACGTTGTTATGCCGGGTAAGGATGGATTCACCGTGTGCTACGATCTCAGAAAGATCGACAAGACAAGGCCAATTCCCATTATAATGCTCACCGCGGTCGGTCAACAGTTTTCGAAGCCTGATTACGGGGTAGATATTGCGATCGATCACCTGGCCGACGACTTCATCGATAAACCTGTCGATACACAGACGCTGCTGAAGAAGATCGAGAAGCATATAACTTTCATGAATCGATGAGCGCGCGAAAATTGTCACCCCGGTTCAAATATGAGGTTGTTCGGGAACCAGGTGGTGAGAATATCAAAAAATGCTTCGCCTGCGGCATATGTACGGCGAGTTGTCCGATCCGAGAGATCGATGATACATACAATCCGCGCAAAATCATCCGTATGGTTCTGCTCGGCATGAAAGATGAAGTATTGAGCAATGAATTCATCTGGTACTGCTCAGGGTGTTACGCATGCACTGAGCGTTGCCCGCAGGGAGTCTGCTTTACCGAAGTGATGAACGCGATCAAAAACTTGGCGATCAAAGAAGGGTATATCCCCGATGGTTTGAAGCAGCAGGTCAAGATCCTTGAGCAGTTTGGCCGGTTGTACGAGATCGACGAATTCGACAACAGAAAACGCCAGGGTATGGGATTGCCCGTGATCAAGCCAACGGAAAAATATACCAGGTGTATCATAGCATTCACAGGTCTTGGGGATATCATAAAGGGTGGTAAGGAATGAGATATGCTCTGTATCCAGGATGTACGGTATTAGGACGGGGGCGCAACTACGAACTTGCAGCGCGGGAGATCGCCGCGATCTGCGGAATCGAATTAGTCGATCTCGAGGGATTCGAGTGCTGTGGTTATCCACTGAAATCTCTGCATCGGGATACCTATGTACAGATGGCGGCACGTAATATCCTGCTTGCCGAATCACAGGGAATGAATATATGCACATTATGCAGTGCGTGTACAAGCTCACTGACCGAGGTTAATCGGGATCTCGCAACGAACTTTGAAGACAAAGCCCGTATCGTCGCGCAATTCCGTAAACAGAATATACCCGCACGCATGGGTAGGCCGATCAGAGTCAAACATTTCACACGGATCCTTTACGAGGATGTCGGTGTTGATGAGATTCGGCGTCTTGTGACTAAGCCGCTCAATGGATTGATATTCGCCCCGCATTACGGTTGCCATTATCTCAAACCATCCGAGATTTACGGCGGGATCGAGGATCCTGAGAATCCTCATTCGCTCGATGAATTGATCGCGGTAACCGGCGCACGATCGATCGATTACCAGGAGAAATTAAAATGCTGCGGAGCCGGAGTGCTCGCAGTGAGCCAGGATGTTGCGTATTCCATGGCGCGTCCAAAGCTGCAGGAACTGAAGCAGCTTGCTGTTGATGCCATGGTTTTAATGTGTCCGTTCTGCAGCGTGATGTACGACGATAATCAGAAAAAGATTGAACAGCGGTTCGAAGAGCAATACTCGATCCCGGTACTGTATTACCCGCAACTGCTCGGGCTGGCGCTTTCCCTCGACACCAAGAAACTCGGTCTGCGCATGAATCGCGTGTCAACAAAGAACTTGCTTGAGAAAATAGCCGGCTTGCGCAACGAGGAGTAATCGTGGATAACAACAAGAGAGTAGGCGCTGTATTGGTTGTCGGGGGAGGAATCGGTGGCATTCAGGCCGCTCTTGACCTGGCAAACGCCGGCTTCAAGGTATACCTGCTGGAAAAGGAGCCGAGCATCGGTGGCGTGATGCCCCAGCTCGACAAGACATTCCCAACGAACGACTGCTCAATGTGTATTCTTGCTCCCAAGCTTGTTAGTGTCGGCCGTCATCCGAACATCGAGATCATAACGAATGCGCAGATCGACCAGGTCACTGGAGATGCGGGCGACTTCACGGTCCACATCAAAAAAGACGCTCGCTACGTGATCGAGGATAAGTGCACGGGTTGCGGGGATTGCGTCAGCGTATGCCCGATCACCATCCCCAATGAATTCGATGAACGTCTTGCCGAGCGCAAGGCGATTTTCCGGCTCTACCCTCAGGCAGTACCTAATGCATTTAAGATTAACAAGAGCGGCATGCCACCGTGCAAGGATGCATGCCCGGCTGGGTTGTCCGGCCAGGCGTATGCAGCGTTCATTGCCAAGGGACAGTTCGACGGAGCGCTCGATTATATCCGAAGCGTTATTCCGTTTCCATCTATTTGCGGCCGGGTCTGCCACCATGCCTGCGAGCAAGCATGCAATCGCGGTGATGTTGACGAACCCGTGGCGATCATGCACCTCAAGCGGTTTGTTGCTGATCGGGCACGTGCACATGGTGACCGCCCTCTGCCTGAGATAGAAGAAACGCGGGAAGACCGGATTGCGATAATCGGCGGCGGTCCAGCAGGTTTGACATGCGCTGAGAAACTCCGGTGCCAGGGGTATCCTGTAACGGTTTTTGACAGTTCCATGATCCCGGGCGGCATGATGACATCGTGTATCCCGGAATACCGGTTACCAAAAGACATTGCTCTTTATGATGCCCAGCGTATCATCGATCTTGGGGTTGAATTCCGCGGCAATGTTTCAGTGGGTAAGGATACGACCCTTGAACGCCTGAAGAAAGAGGGGTACAAAGCGATATTCATTGCGATCGGAGTACAGGGTGCAAAGCGCCTGCAGATTGCGGGTGTTGATCACCCGGGTGTCCACCTGGGCATTCCATTCTTACAGGAGGTCAAAGCCGGGGTGGAGGTGAAGAATTTTGGCACCAGGGTCATTGTTATCGGGGGCGGGAATGTAGCGATCGACTGCGCGCGCACTGCACGCAGACTCGGCGCTGAATCTGTTGACCTCGTGTGTCTTGAAACCAGGGATCTTACATCAAAGGACAGGATGCCGGCTCACGAATGGGAAATACAGGCCGCTGAACAGGAGGGCATACATATACATAGCTTACTCGGTCCGGGCCGTATCGTGATCAAAGACGATCAAATTGGCGGATTGGAAACCATCGAATGCATGAGGGTCTATGATGAGGGAGGCCGGTTCAACCCGCAATTCAAAGAAGAGTGTGACGTGAGCACGATCGCCGGCGATACCGTGATACTTGCGGTTGGTCAGGAATCAAAAACGCAGGGATTCGAGGAGTTGGAATGGACTGCATGGAAAACTCTAAATGTGGATCCCATTACCCTGCAAACGAGTCGCACCGGTATTTTTGCCGGGGGAGACATCGTGCGCGGACCGGCGTCGATCATTGAAGCGATCGCGGATGGCAATGAAGCTGCCATATCGATCAACCGCTTTTTGCGAAACGAGGATATACGGCATAATCGTGAGAAGATCAAGCCTGAGCTCGCCATGACTCCGGAAGGTGAACACCCGGTCCAGCCGCGTACGCCGATCCGTGCTTTCGATCCGATCGCGCGGGTACGGTCATGGGATGAAGTTGAGATAAATTATTCGGAAGAAGAGGCGATCCGCGAAGCCAGGCGGTGTATGGAGTGCGGTGTATGCGCTTCATGCTATCTCTGTGCTTCAGCATGCAAGGCCAATGCGATCGATCATTGGATGACCAGTGAAATACGTGATCTGAATGTCGGCGCCATCATTCTCGCGTCCGGATTCGATGAATATGATGCGCGCCGGAAACAGGAATACGGTTATGGGCGGTATGCCAATGTCGTTACGTCGATCGAATTCGAGCGGATCCTATCCGCATCCGGACCGTTTGAAGGACATGTTATTCGACCCGGTGACAAAAAGGCACCGCAGCGTATCGCGTTCATACAGTGTGTCGGGTCGCGGGATCCACAGTCAGGCGCTTCTTATTGTTCATCAGTATGCTGCACATATGCGATCAAAGAAGCGATCATTGCGAAAGAGCACGCGCGCGGGAGCCTGGAAGCGAGCATCTTCTTCATGGATATGCGGACCTTTGGTAAAGGATTTGAAGCTTACTACGAACGCGCTCAGCAGGAATATAAGGTGCGTTTTGTCCGAGCAGGTGTGTCAAAGATCGTGGAAGATTCCCAGACAAAGGATCTTACTGTTATCTATGAAAGCGAAGACGGCACGATCCAGCGCGAAACATTTGATATGGTCGTGCTTTCGGTCGGGCTGTTCCCAAAGCAAAATACCCGGCAGCTGGCTAAACGTTTGCGCGTAAACCTCAATGAACACGGTTTTTGCCGGACCTCAGAATTTTATCCGGTCGATACAATGCGCGACGGTGTTTTTGTGTGTGGCGTATTTTCCGGCCCCAAGGATATCCCGGAAACCGTAACCCAGGCTTCTGCAGCTGCAGCTCGGGCAATGGAGTTGTTGGCGCCGGCCCGGCACACACTCATGACTTCGAGGGAATATCCCCCGGAGATCGACGTTGCCGGGAAAGAACCACGGATCGGCGTGTTTGTATGCCATTGCGGCATTAATATTGGTGGTTATGTTAAAGTGGATGAAGTAGCCGAGTATATCAGGACACTCCCGAACGTTGCCCATGTAGAGAGTAATCTCTATACGTGTTCCCAGGATACCCAAAAACGTATTACTCAGATGATCCGGGAACATGATCTTAATCGCGTCGTTGTTGCGTCATGTACACCCCGAACCCACGAACCGCTTTTCCGTGAAACAGTACAGGAGGCTGGACTTAATCCGTACTTATTCGAGATGGCGAATATCCGTGATCAGTGTTCCTGGATACATATGGAACAGCCAGACGCAGCAACAGCAAAGGCGAAGGACTTGGTCCGTATGGCAGTGGCCAAAGCCCGGCTTCTCGTGCCATTACGGCGCGTTGAAGTGGACATAGCCCAGCGCGCCCTGGTTATCGGAGGCGGGATCGCTGGTATGACGACAAGTCTTTCCCTCGCAGAACAGGGTTTTGAGGTGTTCCTGATTGAAAAGGATAAGGATCTGGGGGGACATCTCAAACATATATTCTATACGCCTGAAGGACGGAACGTTCAGCAATTTCTGTTGGAAACGATAGCGCGGGTCCGAAAGCAAGAGCGAATCAGGGTGTTTACTGATGTTATGATCAAGGATATAACCGGCTTTATCGGGAACTACACGACACGGATTAAGATGCACGGTAATGTTGAAAGGGATTTAAGACACGGGGTGGTGATCGTTGCGACCGGCGCCCAAGAATATCAGCCGAAAGAATACCACTACGGTGTTGACAAGCGTGTTGTTACCCAGCGAGAATTAGAACAGGCGCTGGCAGCACCGGAAAGCCCTGCATCAGTTAATCCAATGAACTGTAGGTCCATGGTGATGGTTCAATGCATTGGGTCGCGTGATGATGACCATCCGTATTGCAGTCGCATGTGCTGTACACAGGCGGTTAAAAACGCGCTTAGACTTCTGGGAAGCAATCCCGACTGTAATATATATGTATTGTATCGGGACGTGCGTACGTATGGATTCAAAGAAGATTTCTACAGTCAGGCGCGGGCGGGTGGTGTTATTTTTATTCGCTATGATCGATCGAACATGCCGCGGCTGATTCAGGATAACAATACCCTAAGTGTTGAGATTTTCGAACCCATACTCAAGCAACAGATTGAGATCCCGGCTGATCTGGTCGTGTTGTCAACCGGTATCGAGGCTCAGTCTGACAATAACCGTCTGGCTCAGATGCTCAAAATACCATTGAACAACGATCGGTTCTTCCTCGAAGCGCATGCAAAGCTCCGCCCGGTAGACTTCGCCACTGAAGGCATTTTCGTCGCGGGACTCGCGCACAGCCCCAAGTCGATCGATGAAACGATCGCTCAGGCTCAGGCAGCTGCGTCCCGTGCCGCGACGATCCTCAGTTATAAGAAATACCGCGCCGAAGCCGCAATATCACATGTTAACGAAGATATGTGCGCTGGATGCGGGATCTGCAAAACACTGTGTCCGTACGAAGCGATCACGCTCCTTGAGGAAAATGGCCATCGTCGTTCGTATGTCAACGAAGCCCTGTGTAAAGGCTGCGGTACATGCGTGGCCGCGTGTCCGTCGGGTGCAATGGAACAGTATGGTTTTACCAAGGATCAGATCATGAAAATGATTGAGACATTACGGTGAGGTAAGGAGTGTTTATGGATGATTACAAACCTACGATCGTGGTTTTCTGCTGTAACTGGTGTTCGTATGCCGGTGCTGACCTGGCAGGTGTGTCGCGGCTGCAAATGGCTCCTCATTTCAGGGTGATCCGGACCATGTGCTCGGGGCGCATCGATCCCGAGTTCGTTCTAACTGCTTTCAAGCAGGGAGTGGATGGTGTTTTAATAACTGGATGTCATCCAGGAGATTGCCACTACCTATCCGGAAATTACAAGACCTTGAGAAGGTATCATATACTAAAAGTCATGCTCCGGGAATTCGGTATACATGAGAACCGGCTGAAATTAGAATGGGTATCTGCCGGGGAGGGCAATAAGTTCCAGCAGGTTATCAATGAATTTACTGAGCAGGTAAAAAAAATCGGCCCGTTGAATGGTAGCGGTTAACACAAAACGTAGTGCGTTATTTCTATGATGATTGACGCGACACGTGATCTGGATATCATAGTATAGGAAATGAAAGTCCGGTTGCGAACAAAGTTCATCGTAAGCCTGGTATTGGTCGTTCTGATCAGTGGTGTGGTCAGTATGATCATCGGTGTGCGTCTCATCGGCGACGGGATCATCAAACAGGCACAGGATAAAGTACGTCTCGACATAAACTCGGCCCGTGAGGTGTACAATGAGGTAAGTGCTAATATCAAGGATGTAGTCCGATTAACTACTGTGCGTTTTTTCGTGAAAAACGCGCTGGTCAATAATAATCTTGTCCTGTTGCAGAAGGAACTTGAGAGGATTAAAGAAAACGAGCGCTTGGATATCTTGACTCTTGTTGATGCACAGGGGATCGTTCTCGTCCGGACATGCAATCCAACCGTATACGGTGATACAATCCACGACGACATCGTGTCGCAGGCCATAAGGGACAAAATCCCAGTTGTTTTCACCCAAATCATTCCCGAAGAAAAACTCTTCAGAGAATGTCCTAAGCTGGCAGCACAAGCGCGCATCGAGATCATTCCAACACCAAAAGCGCGTCCCCGGGATGAGACCGTTGAAACCTCAGGCATGGTGATTATAGCAGCGGCACCGGTTTTCAGCGATAATGGGAAACTATTGGGTATTCTATACGGTGGTCGATTACTGAACCAGAGCAATGAGATCGTTGATCGGATCAAGGATCTTGTATATCACGGAGAGCAGTATCATGGTAAGGATATCGGCACGGCGACGATCTTTCAGGGTGACTTAAGGATCTCCACGAATGTGCATCGAAAGGATGGAAACCGAGCTATCGGTACCCGGGTTTCTCAGGAAGTTTATGACCGGGTCATTGTCCAGGGCCTTCCCTGGATCGCCCGGGCTTTTGTCGTTAATGACTGGTATATTACAGCATACGAACCGATCAAAAACATTGACGGCAAGATCATCGGAATCCTGTATGTGGGTATCCTGGAGCAGAAGTTTACTGATTTGCAGAATAATGTCGTATTTACCTTTCTGGCGATCACGATCCTCGGGATCGCCTTTGCGTTTGCCGTATCCTTCTTTCTCGCGAACAGCATCATCAAGCCGGTTAGCAAACTGGCTAAAGTTGCGAAACATATTGCCGACGGTCAATTCTCTGACAACGTGCAGATCGAATCTAACGATGAGATCGGCGATCTTGTGGATGTGTTTAATTTTATGAATCAGTCGATTAAGGAGCGCGACGCCAAGATCAAAGAATTCGCCCAGAAAAAGATCGCGGAAGCCGAACGACTAGCAATGATCGGACAGCTTGCCGCCGGGGTGGCGCATGAAATTAATAATCCTTTGACTGGGATCATTCTGTATTGCGATCTATTGCTTAAAGGCAGGCCAGGGGATGGCAAGACACGTAAGAACGTCGAGAGGATCAGCCATGAAGCTGCGCGGTGCAAGAAGATCGTACACGGTCTGCTCGAATTCTCACGCCAGAAAAAACCCGAGATCCAGGATTCCTTGGTGAATGATATTATTTCCACGACACTGTCGTTGGTCAAGAATCAGGCGCTATTTCATAATATTGATATCGAACGCAATTTTGATGATCATCTGCCCATGATAAAGATCGATCCGATGCAGATCCAACAAGTATTCATGAATATTATAATCAATGCAGCCGAATCTATGGGTGGGCAAGGCGTGCTTCAGATCACGTCACGCATAAGCCATGATGGTAAGTATATCGAAATACAATTCACGGATACAGGCTCAGGTATTGATCCGAAACACCTGTCCAAGGTCTTTGAGCCGTTCTTTACGACCAAGGATACATCGCACGGCGTGGGTTTGGGTCTTGCGATTAGCTATCGTATTATCAAGGATCACGATGGGACGATCGAAGTAACGAGCGAACTGAATCAGGGTACGACATTTACCATCCGGTTACCAGTTGTGCCGATTGGCAACAAGCAGTGACAATTCGCTTATGATCACGATCCTGGTCGTTGATGATGATGATTCTCTGAGAACCTCGTTGCAGGAACTACTGAATAGTCTTGGTTATAGCGTAGATACTGCTGAAGACGGATCATCAGCCCTGGAACGCGCTCAGGAAGTACCATATAACTGCGCGTTAGTGGACCTAAAAATGCCTGAAATGGATGGTCTGGAAGTCATGACTCACCTTCACAAAATGAATGCATCACTGCCCGTAGTCATCATGACGGGTTATGGGACAGTAGAGAACGCTGTCCAGGCAATGAAACAAGGAGCAGCTGATTATATTGTAAAACCGTTCCGTCCCGATGAAATACAATTACGGATTGAAAATGTCCTGGCACGCGCCTGCCTTGTGGAGGAAAACCTTTGGTTAAAAAGAGAGATCACCGAGCGCATTGAGTTCGACAACATCATCGGAGAGAGCAAGCAGATGCAGAATGTGTTCGCGCTTATCGAGAAGGTGGCGCCGACCGATTCCACGATACTAATTCAGGGTGAAAGCGGTACGGGAAAGGAATTGATCGCCCAGGCGATCCATTATCATTCACTGCGCAAGGAAAAGAAATTCATCGCCGTGGATTGTGGGGCGTTACCTGAAACATTACTCGAAAGCGAGTTGTTTGGGCATGTAAAAGGATCGTTCACCGGTGCGATCGTCACAAAACGTGGTCTGTTGGAAGTCGCGGATGGCGGGACGTTCTTTCTTGACGAGGTGGGGGATCTCAGTTCGGGGATCCAGGCAAAGCTGCTTCGTGTACTGCAGGAAAAGGAATTCCGACCTATCGGTGGTATCAAAAACAGCAAGGTCGATATACGTCTTATTGCAGCAACGAACAAAGATCTGGCCCGAATGATAAAGAACGGTGAATTCCGGGAAGATTTGTATTATCGTCTCAAGATCGTTCCCATCCGCCTGCCGTCGCTCCGTGAACGGCGCGATGACATTCCTTTGCTCGTTCAACATTTTTTTAAAAAATACAATGCAAAACGGAACAAGGAGATCCAGGGAGTATCACGGGAGGCAATGAACACACTATTCGACTATGATTGGCCGGGTAACATACGGGAATTGGAGCACATAGTGGAGCGCATGGTGATCATGTGTGATGGTCCGATAATAGACAAGAGTCAAATCCCCGCTGATCTGCAGGGGAAGCGAGTGTGTTTTAATATATCAGTTCCCCAGAATTGCAAAGCACTGAAACAAATGAAAAAAAGGATGAGAACCGCGGCGGTTGAGAATATTGAACGGGCTTTTGTCATCAATGTACTCAAAAAAAGCAATTGGAATATCAGCCAGGCGGCCCGGGACGTTGGCATGAAAAGGCAGAATCTTCAGGCCTTGGTTCGTAAATACAATATCAAACCAGCATAACCATGCACTAAACCCATATGCATATGTTTTTACTTCATGCATAGTTTTTTTATTCATAATGTCCTGGCTTTGCTGCATGAAATATGGGTAAATAAGGGATTCGTATGCATATAAAAACTATTCAGGTTAAACACACCACTCCCAGTCTATACGAATTAACATAAAATAACATCCGTAATTTCGAAAGAAATTAATGATGTTTTATGATATTCTGTGCGATCGATACCTGGCATGGTATTTGCATAACATAAACATGTATGGCACGGATAGCACAATCAAGAACCATAAACAATCCATCAGTGGGAAAAGCCTGTATTGCTATTATGGACCAGGATCGTAGCAATGCACGGGTGGTATCGCAGTATCTGAGCATATTAGGATACCAGGTCGAACACATTCAAGATTCTCACATCCTTTTCGAGCGCATACAGGCAGGCAGCGTCGATGTGCTTATCATGGATGTCAATAAACATAACCGTGGGTTTGAATTGATCCCAGCCATCAAAGATATCGATCGTTTGCTTCCTATTATTATTATTTCGGGGGATGATTCGATCGAGGTTGCAGTCCGGGTCCGGGAACAAGGTATATTTTACTTCATGATGAAACCACTGGATATAGAGGAAATACGCCTGGTCATAGAGAACGCCCTTGAACACCGGCACACACAAGGATCGAAAAACCTTGATCACGCCCGGGTCCCAACAGCCACAACCATGGGAACAGAAGAACTGGTTGATGCGCGACAAGCGAGCGCATTCTTGAAGATTTCTGCTCGCCGTTTGCAGCAACTCTCGCGGCAGGGCAGGATCCCGGCCGTGAAAATCAGCAGGCAGTGGTATTACGTGAAAAAGCAGCTCGAGCAATGGTTAAGAATAACCGCGATCGCGGATCAGCGCAACCTTCGTGCTGTCGCATTTGACGTCCTGGACGATGGGATTGCCGTGATCAACCGGAAACTGAGGATACAGACGTGCAACTATGCCTATGAACGTCTGACAGCATGTGCGGGGGATCACATACCTGGTCAATACTGTTATTCGGTGAATCGGAAGTCGCGAATCCCGTGTCCGGAATCAACCTGCCCGGTGCGTCAGGCATTCAATACACTTAAAACAGCGAGATCTCTCTATGTGGATCATGATACACATGGCCATAAGCGCTATTATGATGCGATCGCGTTACCGGTAAAGCGGAGCAACGGCACGGCTGCATATGTTGTGGAAGTGCTCCGCGATAGCACTGCATTATATGATACGACAAGACATTTGAACTGGATAATGAATTTTTTCGTACATGAATGTAAAGGGACGCTTGGCCCGGTAATGTTGAATATAAGTGCGCTTGCGGATTCCCAGTTAGCGAGCAAGATCGGTCCAGAGACCCGTCATTCAATGTTGTTGAGCTCTCTGTGCAGCATAAAATTTTTACATGATATGATCAGGAATTACATCGTATCGTATAATGCCGAATACGGTTATCTTAAATGCACTCGTCGGGTCATTTCATTGAAAAAAGATATTATTGAACCATGTTTGAGTGAATTTCAAGCAGTATTGAACAAGCGCAGAATGAGTATAACAACCACGATTGATGATGCTTGTCGCGTATGCGGGGATCCTGATCTGCTTAAGATCGCGATCGGGAATCTAGTGAACAATGCGATCAAATATGGTACCGAAGGTTCTACGATCACCTGTCAGGTGAAGAAAAATCACGATGGTGTGGAAATACAGATTTCAAACGAAGGGATCGGTATCGAACCGGATGCCTTGAGCAGCGTATTCGAGCGATTCATCAGGTTCGATAAGGTTGGGGTAAGCGGCACCGGGCTTGGTTTGCATATTGTAAAGAAGATTGTCGAACAGCACGGGGGATCGGTCCAGGCTGGTGCCGGGTACATTATCGATGGCGAGTATGTGTTATACCGCGATGCCCCAGGTGGCAGAAGTCACAAAAAACAGGAATATAAGAAGTTCGCTGTTATTACCATGAAACTGCCGCGCTGTGTGCCGTAAGAATAAGGAGAGTACAATGACTGTCCATAAAAATATCATGGTTGTTGATGATGATGCCGATCTTCTCGCCGCGGTCAGGATCGTTCTTGAGAAGAGTGGCTATAAAGTGGAAACGTGTCTTTCAGCGAAGGAGTGTCTGGCAGCACTCAAGATATTTCAACCGGATCTGATCATATGTGATGTCATGATGGAGACTGATCATTCCGGCTTCGACCTCTGCCGCGAGCTAAAACGTTCACCAGATACCAAGGATATACCGATTATCATGCTCACTGCGGTCGACCAGAAATACCCCATGAATTTTGCAGGCGCATCAGGTGATGCTTCCTGGTTGCCGATCGAGGAGTTCATTGACAAGCCGATCGACGCTGGATTGTTGCTTGAGCGCGTAAACAAATATTTCGCATGAAAACTGCGGTTATGAAGAAACAAAAGGTGACCGGGGCCGCCCTTGTGGTGGGCGGTGGCATTGGGGGCATCCAGGCGGCTCTGGACCTTGCTGAGTCCGGATTCAAAGTGTATCTTCTCGACAAAAAACCAAGTATCGGCGGTGTGATGGCGCAGCTTGATAAAACCTTTCCGACAAATGACTGCTCGATGTGCATACTTGCGCCGAAATTGGTGAGCGTTGCCCGTCATCCCAATATCGAGGTGATCACCAATTCTGACCTTGAAGAGATCGCAGGCGAAAGCGGCAATTTCCTTGTAACGATCCATAAAAAGCCCCGGTACGTTGATGTGGATAAGTGCACGGGGTGCGGATTATGCATGCAGAACTGTCCTGTGCAGCAGATCCCCTATGAAGATACTGTCCAAGAGCGAGTCGTGCTGAGTGACTCAGACCGCGAAACGATACAAAAAATCATCAATGAGTATGAAGGACAACAGGGCGTCCTCATGCCTGTATTACAGGCGATAAACCGTAAGTACAACTATCTTCCCGCGGACCTGTTGAAGTATGTTTCAGAACACCTGCATATCCCGTTGAATCTTATCTTCAGTGTCGCCACCTTTTACCGGGCTTTGAGTCTGCAAAAGCGGGGGGTGCATGTGATCCGGGTTTGTCTGGGCACTGCCTGTCATGTACGGGGAGCAAGGAGGGTACTCGAGGAATTCGAGCGGATACTGGGCATTCCCGCGGGTCAGAATACCAACGATATGTTGTTTACGCTGGAGACAGTGAATTGTGTGGGCGCATGTGCGCTGGCACCGGTGGTCCTTGTCGATGACACGTATTACGGGCATATGGCGCCGAAGAAAGTACAGCGTGTTATCGATCATTATCAGAAAGAGAAAGAGTAGACATGGGAAAAGGAAAGTCTGAAGGCGCAGCCACCACCGTCTCAAAGAAGACTAAAAAGTACTGCATTAGCGTATGCGGTGGCACAGGATGTCACGCATACAATTGTGAAAAAGTAAGTCAGGCGTTTTTTGATGCTGTCAAAGATCGGGGTATAGGGGCCAGCATTGATATCAAGGTGACCGGGTGCCACGGATTCTGTGAGCGTGGTCCGATCGTGGTCATTTATCCTGAACGGATATTCTACCAGCGAGTGAATCCTGAGGACGTGGATGAGATACTGGATGCCTGTTTGAACGACAGGATCGTGGACCGGCTCTTGTATTGCGATCCAACCACTAAAGAGAAAACCGTTCACGTTGAGGACGTTTGTTTCTATAAAAAACAGCACCGGCTTATTCTCGGGAATAATGGACGCATCGATCCGACTGCCATAGCTGATTACATAGACCTTGGTGGGTACAAAGCAATAAAAAAAGTACTATCCGGGATGTCTCCGCAGGAGGTTATTGATGAGATAACGCGCTCAGGGCTGCGCGGACGGGGCGGCGCAGGTTTCCCTACTGGGCGCAAGTGGGAACTCTGCCGTCAGTCTCCTGATGTTCCTAAGTACGTTACGTGCAACGCGGATGAGGGGGATCCTGGTGCATACATGGACCGGAGTGTGCTGGAAGGGAATCCGCACAGCGTACTTGAGGGGATGGTGATCGGCGCGTACGCAATAGGGGCGAACTATGGGATCGTTTATGTACGGACTGAATATCCCCTTGCAATTAAAAATTTAAGGATTGCTATTGAACAAGCTGAGCAAGCTCATATTCTAGGCAAGAACATCTGTGCATCAGGCTTCGATTTTACTATAAAAATATGCGAGGGTGCCGGTGCTTTTGTGTGCGGAGAAGAGACAGCGCTTATCGCTTCGATCGAAGGGGAACGACCGCCTGAACCGCGTATGCGGCCCCCGTTTCCAACTGAGAAAGGTCTATGGGGTAGACCAACTAATAATAATAATGTGGAAACATGGGCGAACGTACCCTTGATAATCAATAAGGGCGCTGCCTGGTATGCAAAACTGGGGACCAGGTACAGCAAAGGCACGAAGATATTTTCTCTGGTCGGTAAGGTCAACAATACGGGACTCGTGGAAGTACCCATGGGTATCCGGTTGCGCGAGATCATCTACGACATAGGCGGCGGCATTCCAGACAATAAAAGATTCAAAGCAGTGCAAACCGGGGGTCCATCAGGGGGGTGTATTCCTGCAGAGCTGCTCGATCTGAATGTCGATTTCGAAAAACTTACGGAAGCCGGTTCGATGATGGGTTCCGGCGGAATGGTTGTCATGGACGAGGATACCTGCATGGTCGATGTTGCGAAATATTTCCTCGCCTTTTTAAAGGATGAATCGTGCGGCAAATGTACATCATGCAGGGAGGGGACGATCCAGATGTATGAGATTGTAAAGCGGATAACCGAAGGTGATGGCCGTAAGGGGGATATTGAATTGCTCGAGCAACTCGGTAGTGTCGTGCAGCGTGCCTCGCTCTGTGGTCTTGGCCAGACTGCGGCAAACCCAGTCCTGTCCACGTTGCGCTACTTCCGTGATGAATATGATGCTCACATCAAGGAAAAACGTTGTCCTGCATTGAGCTGCAAGCATCTGATATCCTATGTTATCGATCGGGAACGATGCCGTGGTTGTACAGTTTGTGCAAAAGCCTGCCCGGCCGGAGCGATCATCGGGAAACCCAAACAATTCTATCGTATCGACCAGTCCAAGTGCATCAAATGTGGGATCTGTATGACAATCTGTCCACCGAAATTCAACGCGATATCTGCGACGTCACCAGCAATACGATGAAGAGAATGAAGAAGAGGAAAAAGAAGAGCACTATGAAGAAAAAAAGACAAGTCTCGAGAAAAAAACGGTTAACAGCCGGTAAAGCACCGCCGCAGGTTGAAGATCGCGTGACCTTGACGATCGATGATCACACTGTAAGCGTTGATACAGGGACTACCGTACTTGAAGCTGCTCGGATGCTGAATATTGAAATCCCTACATTGTGTTACCACAAGGCGCTCAGCTCATACGGGGCATGTCGTTTATGCGTTGTCGAGATAACCCAGGATAACCGAAAGAAGATTCAAAGTTCGTGTGTATATCCTGCTCAGGCAGGATTGGTCGTAAGGACCAATACCGAAGAGATCCAGACAATACGAAAGACTATGATGCAGCTGCTGCTTGCCCGTTGCCCTGATGCACCAGTGATCCAGGAGATGGCGCGGACCATGGGCGTTGTTGATACGCCGTATGTGCGTCGGAACGAGGATTGCATCCTGTGCGGCCTTTGTGTTCGTATGTGCAGTGAACGCATGGGGCGTAATGTCATCGGGTTTGCATCGCGCGGTGATAAACGACTGATCGCTCCGCCCTTTGATGTCGAGTCGCCCCGGTGTATGGCTTGCGGAGCATGCTTCCAGGTATGCCCGACCTCATCAAAACGACTTGAAAAACTCGGCATCCGCAAGCCCAGGCCATTGCTCGATGAGTTTGATGAGCGTCTACGGACCCGTCCTGCGATTCGTATCCCATTTCCCCAGGCAGTGCCGAATTCCGCGATCATCGATAAGGACCATTGTATGCACTTCATTACCGATAAGTGCAGGATCTGCCAGGACCTTTGTGAGGCACAGGCGATCGATTTTGACCAGCATGACGAGACCGTGAAGCTCGAGGTCGGTGCCGTGATCATTGCCTCCGGGTTCGAGGTGGGCAATGGTACCTTATTTCGGGAATTCGGGAATGGGCGATTCAAAAACGTGGTCATGTCTATCGAATTCGAGCGGATCCTGTCCGCTTCCGGTCCGTACCAGGGACACGTACAGCGACCCGGTGATCTGAGCGAACCCCGCCAAATCGCCTTTATCCAGTGTGTCGGTTCACGGGACGACGACCATCCGTATTGTTCGTCGGTATGCTGTATGCATGCTACCAAACAGGCGCTGATCGCCCGCGAACATTCGCCGGATCTTCAATGCACGATCTTCTTTATGGATCTGAGGGCGTTCGGCAAAGGTTTTGATGAATACTATGAAAAGGCACTGCAGAGTGGCATCAGATACATCCGGTGCCGACCATCATCAATCGACGAAGTCAATCCCAGCAAGAGTTTATACATACGGTATAGTTTACCGGATGG
This sequence comes from Caldifarciminota bacterium, assembly GCA_016936155.1. GTDB lineage: Bacteria > Hydrothermota > Tepidihabitantia > SM23-42 > SM23-42 > JAFGPO01. The sequence continues at coordinate 17,746 of JAFGPO010000081.1, read as the reverse complement.
CAGCGCGCACCAAGAGGTTTTTGACATGGTGGTGTTGTCGTGCGGCCTGCATCCATCCAGAGACAGTGCGGATTTCGCTCGAAAAGCGGGTATTTCTCTGAATAAATACGGGTTCTGCACGACCGCCCAGAACGATCCCGTGCAATCTACCCGGGCAGGAGTTTTTGTCTGCGGGCCCTGTACTGAACCAAAGGATATACCAGAGACTGTGACGCAATCATCAGCTGCTGCCGCGAAGGCCATGCAGCTGCTGGCTAGTGAGCGCCATGCACTCATTTCCGTAAAGCAGTATCCACCAGAGATTAATGTCCGCAATGCAATGCCGCGTATCGGCGTTTTTGTGTGCCACTGCGGTATTAATATCGGGGGCTACGTTGATGTCGCGGCAGTGGTCGAGCATGTCAGGAACGAACCAGACGTTGTCTATGCAGAATCCAATCTTTATACGTGTTCACAGGACAGCCAGCACAGGATCACGAACATGATCGCCACCCACCGGTTGAACCGTATCGTGGTCGCATCGTGCACGCCGCGAACCCATGAGCCATTGTTCCGTGAGACTATGCGCGAGGCTGGTTTGAATCCGTACTTGTTTGAGATGGCGAACATACGCGATCAGTGCTCTTGGATCCACATGCATGATCGCGTTGCAGCCACTGAAAAAGCCAAGGACCTTGTGTCGATGGCAGCGGCAAAAGCGCGTTTTCTGCGTCCACTGAAACGTGTTGCCATTGCTGTTAACCAGTCCGCGCTCGTCATCGGGGGCGGCATTGCAGGCATGGTGGCCGCGTATTCCCTGGCAGAGCAGGGATATAATGTATGTCTTGTAGAAAAAAAACAAGAACTGGGTGGTCATCTGCGCAACATACACTACACCCTTGAGAACGATCATATGGATGATTTCCTTGCGGAGCAGATAAAAAAGGTCCATGATCATCTCCGTATCACCGTGTATACCGGTGCCCGGATCGAGTCGATCAACGGATTCGTGGGCAACTATGAGACCGTGATACGGGATGCAGACCGGGTACCGCACACATACCAGCATGGTGTCGTTATCGTTGCCACGGGTGGTTCGGAGTATGTCCCCCAGGAGTACGGTTATGGTAAAGAGCCGCGGGTGGTGACGCAGCAGCAGCTTGAACAGTATTTGGTACAGCACGGCAACGGGAACGGTTCTTCCAGTGCATCAGTGCCTGGTATTGATGCGCTCAAATCCGTTGTAATGATCCAGTGCGTGGGATCACGGAATGGCGTACATCCGTACTGCAGCCGGCGGTGCTGCGCCCAGGCCGTAAAGAACGCATTGAAGCTTCGCGATGTAAACCCATATGTACAAATATTCATCCTGTACCGCGATGTCCGGATGTACGGTTTCAAGGAGGATTACTACACACGCGCACGTCGGGCAAGTATTATGTTCGTTCGCTATGACGAGGACAAAGAACCCGCGGTTGTTTCGAACGGATCATCACTCGAGGTTCGCTTCCACGAACCAGTGCTCGCACAGGATGTTGTTGTCCACCCCGACGTTGTTGTGCTCTCTTCCGGCATTATTCCCAATGAGGACAACGAAGTGCTTGCAAGGATGCTCAAGGTGCCTTTGAACAAGGACGGTTACTTCCTCGAAGCACATGTGAAGCTGCGGCCAGTGGACTTCGCGACCGAAGGGATTTTTGTTGCTGGCCTCGCGCATAGTCCGAAGCTTATTACCGAGACCATTTGCCAGGCGCAGGCGGCAGCTGCGCGTGCATCGACGATACTGGCGCAGGATACCTACTATGCTGAGGCTACAGTTTCTGAGGTCAATGAAGAACTATGCGCTGGGTGCGGCATGTGCACCAGTTTATGTCCGTATAAAGCGATCGAGATGAAGGTCGATGACAATGGAAAGAGGCATTCCCATATTAATGAAGCTCTGTGCAAAGGCTGTGGAACATGCGCTGCATCCTGTCCGTCCGGGGCTATTGAGCAATGGGGATTTACCAAACAGCAGATCATGGCAATGGTAGACGCGGTGAGGTGGTGAACATGCCAGGTGGTGCGATAACAAGGAGTAGTAGTGGAAACTTTTGATCCTAACATAATCGTATTCTGTTGTAATTGGTGTTCATATGCCGGTGCTGACCTGGCAGGTGTGTCGCGGCTGCAAATGGCACCATATTTCAGGGTGATCCGGACCATGTGCTCGGGGCGCATCGATCCAGAATTTATACTGACCGCATTTACACAGGGAGCAGATGGTGTTTTAATAACTGGCTGTCATCCCGGGGATTGCCACTATATCTCCGGGAACTACAAGACCCTGAGAAGGTTTCACCTACTCAAGATCATGCTCCGGGAATTCGGCATCAATGAAAACCGCTTGAAACTGGAATGGGTATCTGCCGGGGAAGGCAACAAGTTCCAGCAGGTTATCAATGAATTTACTGAGCATATCAGACAATTAGGTCCGTTCAATAACCATGAAAAGGAGCATCTTTATGACCGAGCAAAAACCGGCAATTAACATGGACGATGTCGATCTTGGCTTTGCCGCAGAGATCATGTCCTATCCCGGTGGCGAGAACCTGCGGAAGTGCTTTGCGTGCGGAACATGCACTGCTGGTTGTCCGATCAGTGAGATCGACGAAGAATACAACCCGCGTCGTATCATACGGGAGATCCTTTTCGGCTTGCGGGATGAGGTGCTACAATCACCGGCGATCTGGTACTGCCTTGTATGTTACCGCTGCTATGCGCACTGCCCTCAGAATGTAAACTTTCCCGATCTCATGCGCGTCCTGCGATATCTGGCGATTAAGGAGAATTACGCCCGACCGGATATTGCCGAGCGCATTCAGGAGATCGACAAACGACTTCAGATCCTGCGTCACGATCTCATCAAATACGATCTTACAGCAGCACACGAATCTCAATCTTCTAAAGGTTGATGGGTAGGTACGAACAATGACAAAGGTCGATAGGAGCACATCCATGAGCGCTAAACAGGTTCACAAGAAAGTTATGGTGATAGGCGGAGGTATCGCTGGTGTTCAGGCTGCTCTTGACCTGGCCGATTCTGGTATTGAAGTATTTCTGGTTGAACGATCACCGAGCATCGGGGGGCGCATGGCCCAGCTCGACAAGACATTCCCGACAAATGACTGTTCGCTGTGTATCCTGTCTCCCAAACTTGTGGAAGCGGGTAACCATCCGTATATAACGATTATTACCAACGCCGAGGTTGAACAGGTTTCAGGAGAGGCTCCTTATTTTAAGGTAGCCGTGCGCAAATATCCCCGGTATGTTGATGAGGACCGGTGTACCGGGTGCGGCGTGTGTATGACAAAATGCCCGATAAAGATCCCGGACCAGTATAATATGAGCCTTATGGACACCAAATGCATTCATATTCCTTTTCCGCAGGCTGTTCCTGCTGTAGCGCTTATTGACGCAGAACACTGTTTGTACCTGAATAAGGGCAAGTGTCGTAACTGCGAGCGCGTCTGCGAACCGAAAGCTATCGATTTCGATCAAAAAGAGGAGACAGTAATGCTCGAAGTGGGCAGCATTATAGTTGCAGCCGGTTTAGGAGAGTATAATGCACTTCATCAGGATGAATATGCTTACAAGACATGTCCGAACGTTGTGACCAGCATGGAATTCGAACGCATGTTAAGTGCTTCTGGCCCGACCCGGGGTCATGTACTCCGTCCGTCCGATCGACGAGAACCAAGGCGTGTCGCTTTTATCCAGTGTGTTGGTTCACGCGATGAACGGAGCGGTAATGAATATTGTTCTGCGATCTGTTGTATGCAGGCAGCAAAGGATGCGATCATTATCACCGAGCATATGCCTGATGTTGCCATTACTGTTTTCAGCATGGATATCAGGGCTTGTGGTAAGAACTTCGACGCGTTCATCGATCGGGCCGAGCAAGAACATAATACCCGTTTTGTACGTGCACGCGTATCAACTGTCGACGTAGATCCAGTGAACGATGATCCGATCGTACAGTACGCGATCAACGGGAGAACAATCAAGGATAGATTCGATCTGCTGATCCTTTCCGTTGGTCTGGTCTCTACCCCTGTGCTGCATCGGTTGTGCGATACCCTCGGCATTGCGATCAACGATTTTGGATTTGTCGTTACCAGTGATTTCAAACCTGTCGGTACATCGCGACCTGGGATCTTCGTATGCGGTACGATATCCGGGCCCAAGGATATCCCGGAATCTGTTATTGAAGCTAGCGGTGCCGCATCTTCAGCTGGGGCCCTGTTGAAGGATTTCGAGAGCAATAAGATTGTTGTCGAATATCCACCGATGCGAGATATCAACGAGGGCGATCGGCCGAATGTCGGTGTTTTCGTGTGCCACTGTGGCATTAATATCGCGGCAACAGTGGACGTGAAGAAAGTGGTCGAGGAGATCGCTAAAGAACCGTACGTTGTTCATTGTCAGGATCTTATGTTCGCGTGCTCGCAGGATGCCCAGAAACTCATTATCGATGCGATCCATGAACACGATCTCAACCGTATCGTAGTTGCCGCATGCACACCGAGAACCCATGAACCGCTTTTTCAGGAAACATTGCGCAAGGCCGGACTCAATCAATTTTTATTCGATTTTGCTAATATCCGCGACCAGTGCTCCTGGGTCCACCAGCAGGAACCGGAACAGGCGACTGCAAAGGCGATCGATCTCGTGAGGATGTCCATTGCGAAAGTAGTCTATCAAGAGCCGCTCAGCAAAACCCCATTAGGTGTGAGCAAACAAGCTTTGGTCATTGGCGGCGGCATATCCGGAATGATCGCCGCCCTTGATATCGCTGATCATGGTTACCATGTTCATCTTGTTGAGAAAGAAAAAGCACTTGGAGGTAATCTGAGGTACATCCAGTATACCCTTGACGGTAAAGAAACTGCTCCTGTACTCCAAGATATTATAAACCTCGTCAGCACTCATCCTCAAATTACCGTCTACATGTCAAGCAAGATAAGTAAAACGAGCGGTTATATCGGTAATTTCCTGACGACCGTACAATGTATATCTAAGGATATTGCAGAGGATTCCATGCTGTCAAACGGGGATGAAACAATACAAGAGATCGAGCACGGGGTCATTGTCGTGGCAACGGGAGCCTATGAGCATATTCCCAAGGAATATTGCTATGGGCAGGATCCGCGTATCATTACCCAACGCGAGCTGGAACAGAAGATCGCATCGAACGATCCGTCATTGCCGGCTGTCAAAAAAGTGGTCATGATCAATTGTGTCGGTTCCCGGGATGATAATCATCCGTATTGCAGCAGGATCTGCTGCAGTATGGCGATCAAAAACGCCTTACTCCTTAAAAAGATGATCCCCAATGTTGCTATATTCAATTTCTACCGTGACGTGCGGTCATACGGTCTAAAAGAACTGTTTTACAAAAAAGCACGGCAAGCAGGTATCGTTTTCATCCAGTATGATGCTGCGGAAAAACCGCGTGTCGAGATCAACGGAAATGGTCTGTTGGTGACCGGTCGGGAAAAAGTACTGGATAGATCAATATATTTCAACCCCGACCTTCTGGTTTTAAGCACTGGCGTGGTGCCCAATGGTGACAACAAGCGACTTTCCCAGGCACTCAAGGTGCCGTTGGGTATTGATGGTTTCTTCTTTGAGGCGCATGTGAAATTACGCCCTGTCGACTTCGCTACCGACGGGATTTTCGTGTGCGGGCTCGCGCACTATCCCAAAGACATCCGCGAAACGATCGCCCAGGCAAAGGCCGCTGCATCTCGCGCAGTGACGGTTTTAAGCAAGGATATGCTTGAAGCCGAAGGTAAGATCGCCTCGGTACGTGCTGATCGGTGCAGTGGATGTGGGTTGTGCGTTGCCGTCTGTGCTTACCGAGCGATCGAGCTTGATGCTGAAAAGAATGTTGCCGTGGTCAACGAAGTACTCTGCAAAGGTTGCGGAACGTGCGCTGCATCATGTCGCTCGGGCGCGATCGATCTTAAAGGTTTTCGCGACACTCAGATACTTGCCGCGTTGTCGGTCGCATCGTAAGGAGAATTGCAATGAGTGAAACAGGTACAGTATATCCAGGATTTGAACCCAAGATACTCGCTTTTCTATGTAATTGGTGCTCATATGCAGGAGCGGATCTCGCCGGCGTCAGTCGTTTCCAGTATCCCCCGAGCATCCGCGTCATCCGTGTTCCCTGTTCTGGAAGGATCAATCCCCTTTATATACTGCGGGCGCTCTACAACGGTTTTGACGGCGTACTGGTATCAGGATGTCATCCGGGTGATTGCCACTACATCAGTGGCAATTATTACGCACGAAGAAAATTCGCACTCCTGAAACGGTTCTTGGATTTTATCGGTATTGAGCCAGAGCGCGTACAATTCTCATGGGTATCCGCAGCTGAAGGTGCGCGATTTGCTGCAATTATTAAAAAAATAACGGACGATATCAGAAAAATCGGACCGCTGACGTACTTTAAAAAAGAATTAACTTATGAAAGAAGGGAGCATGAAGCAGTCCGAACATGAGATCGTAAATAACGCCCGGAAATTTCTTGCAGAAGGAATGATAAGCATGTTTATCGGTTACGAGAACGGTACGTTACCCCTGCGGACATCCCCCTGTTTCGTGCAGAAGCCGAGTGATGCCGGACGCCTTGTGTGGAATCCGTTTTGCGCGGCTAATCTTACCGTTTACCTGAAGCGGTCATTCGAGAGTAACGGTAATGATCCTGCATTCAAAATAGGTGTGCTTTGCAAGGGTTGTGATAGCCGCTCGATTGTCGAACTGATAAAGGAACAGCAGATCAAGCGCGACCGTCTATTTATCATCGGGATTTCCTGCAGCGGGATTGTTGACCAGAATAAAATCGCAAAAAAGGTTCCGGGACATGAGGTCGTGGGCTCTGAAGAGCATGAAGGTAACATCGTGATAAGAACTGCTCAGAGAGAATATACCCTGGATAAGTCAGAGGTGTTGTGTGATGCATGTACCACGTGTACAAATCCGACTCCGACCGAATACGATATACTAATCAAAACGGAACACCGTTTGCCCGTCATCGATCAGACCGAATCATCCGTACAGCGGTTCGCCCGGTTGTCGCGTAAAGAACGATGGCAAATGTTCGAGAGAGAACTCTCGCGGTGCATCCGGTGCAACGCCTGCCGTCGAGCATGTCCTAACTGCTATTGCAAAGAATGTTTCGCGGACCAGACGAATCCCCGCTGGCTGAGCACTGCGAATGAACTGTCCGAAATTCTTTTTTATCATATCGTGCGTATCTTTCATCAGGCCGGACGATGTGTCGATTGCGGCGCATGTGTCCGGGCATGTCCCATGGACATCGATCTTCGACCTTTTTCTCGTATGCTTATTAATGAAGTGCACACGCGTTTTGATTATGATGCGGGTGTCTCCCTTAATGAAGCATTTCCTCTGGCTGTCTTCGCGGCGAATGATCAACAGGAATTCATGATTGAACCTGAATAAGGAGTGATTGTATGACTTCCACAAACGGCCATTATATATGTACGAGGGAGGGATTAAACGTTCTGGTGGGATTCGTGGGTGAACAAAACACCGTTTATGCACCTGATGCCGATGGATTGAAATTCGTTCATCTGAGAGACGTGAAAGATATACAGCTCCCCTTGCCCCGGGTCAAGATTTCCCCAAAGGAATTCCTGTTGCCGCAGACCGAATGTCTTTTTGCGTTTGACAAGCGCAGTCCTGATGCTGAATTCAGAGATGCCAATGACGGTGGTGGAAAGAATAATGTACTAGTTGGCGTCTGTCCTTGCGATGCTCGTGCTATTGTACTTCTTGATAAGGTGTTTCTCGGGCAAGACCCCCAGGATCCGTATTACAAAATGCGTCGGGAACGGACCAAGATAATTGGCATGGCATGTACTCATCCTGCGTTATCCTGTTTTTGCACATCGGTTGACACAGGACCGGATTACAGCGATGGCATTGACATATTCGTCACCGCGATGGAGGGGCGATTCATGATCGAAGCGATCACGCCATGGGGAAAAGAGATGGTTCATGGAGTACAGTCCATGATGCATCCGGTATCAGAAAAGGATGTGGCGGAAAAAAGCGCACTCATGCAAGATGCCAAGGCAAAGATCAATGCAAAAATCGAGATCAAATCAGCGTTGGCGAAGCTTGATGATTTCCAATCACCATGGTGGGATCGTTATCATCAGAAGTGTCTGGGATGCGGTGTTTGTACATTTCTATGTCCGACTTGTCATTGTTTTGATATCACCGATGAAACGATCGGAAAGCAAGGACGGAGAATACGAACATGGGACTCTTGCCAGTACAGCCTTTTTACAGCGCACGCATCGGGACACAATCCCCGACCAACTCAGAAAGAGCGGATGCGTCAGCGAATTATGCACAAATTCAACTACAGTGTTAAGAATTTTAACAGCCTGTTTTGTGTAGGGTGCGGTCGATGTGTTCAGTATTGTCCGGTCAACCTTGATATCCGGAATGTATTACAGGATATAGTGGAGGCCTCATGAAAAATCCTTATAAACCGTTACCTGCCATTATCAACGATATTACCGTGGAAAACGATGCGCGCGATATCAAGACCTTCAGTCTCACTTTCAAACACGAGGGCGATGCCGCGGTATTCAACTATCTGCCAGGGCAGTTTGCTGAGATCTCATTGCTGGGTAAAGGGGAATGCCCGATCGGCATTGCATCTTCACCAACAGAACAAAGAGGCCTCCTGTTCACAGTAAAGCGGGTGGGCCTCGTGACAACGATATTGCATCGTGCTAAAAAAGGAGACGAGATAGGTATCCGTGGGCCGCTGGGCAATACCTATCCTTTTAGCAGGATGCGCGATCAGAACATACTCATTGTCAGCGGGGGATTTGCCTTTACAACGTTGCGTTCTACCATCAAGTATCTGCTTGATCAGAAAAATCGATCGGCATACAAGGATATTACGGTGATATACGGCGCCCGGAATCCTGGGGAGTTATTGTATAAAAACGATCTCTGGCAGTGGGAAAATCATGATGGATTGAACTTCTACATTACGGTGGATAAGGGAAGCAACGGCTGGAAGCGCCGTGAAGGTTTTGTCCCCGGAGTGCTTGAAGAGATCGCACCCAAAGCGCACGATACGATCGCCCTGGTCTGCGGTCCGCCGATCATGATAAAATTCACGATCCCGGTACTCAATGAACTTGGTTTCCAGGCAGATGCCATTTACCTGTCGCTAGAAATGCGCATGAAGTGCGGTATCGGAAAGTGCGGGCGCTGTAACATCGGCAGCAAGTATGTGTGTACAGACGGTCCGGTATTTTCATACGCTGAACTTTTGAAGCTCCCGCAGGAATTCTGAGTATGGCGCATCACACATCCCCTTCGATCCTCGTTGTCGATGATGAGACAGCGATCTGTCAGTCCTGTTCCGAAGTGTTGGAACCGGAGGGGTATGCAGTGACAGTATGCAATTGCGGCGAGACCGGTTTGCAAACCTACTTGGAGATGATCCCGGACATCGCTTTTATCGATATAAAAATGCCCGGGATGAGCGGCATGGAGCTGCTCGAGCGTATACGCGATCATGACAAGAATGCGGTATTGATCGTGATAACAGGATTTGTCAGTATAGAATCAGCGGTTTCATCAATGAAACTGGGTGCGTTTGATTTTCTCCCGAAACCGTTTACGCCGAATGAACTAAGGATCATCGCCGCCCGGGGAACAAAGCATCGGCGGGCAGTGCAGGAAGCTATGCGGTTGCGACTGGAAAAGGAACGGATGAAGGAGACGTTTGTTTCAATGGTTTCCCACCAGTTGAAAGGGCCGCTCGCTGTTGTCCAGCAATACTTTGACGTAGTGCTTGGGGAGATGATCGGTACGTTGAATGAGGATCAGAAAAATACCCTGAGTCGCTGCCGAGTACGTATACATGAACTGCTGCATTTAATCGATTCATGGCTGGCGTATTCACGTATCGACCCAAGCATACTTCAGAAAGAGTATGCGGATGTGGATGTCATAGCGATGCTCCATGAGATAATATCTTTTCTTGACCCGACTGCCAAGGCGCAGGGAGTTACGATAACCGTTCAGGCAGATCGGTCAGCCGTCATCATGGCGCATCGGGATTTTCTCCGCGAAGCCCTGACCAATCTTGTTAGCAACGGGATAAGTTATAATCACGCCGGCGGAACGGTTGCTGTTGTGGTAACTGAGGATCAGTCATTTGTTAATATTGAAGTTCAGGATACAGGTGTGGGCATTGACGAGGAATCACTGCCATTCATATTTGAGGAGTTTTATCGGAGCAACAGGACCAAACTCGTGGTGGGATCGGGGTTGGGGCTATCCATTGTTAAACGAATCATCGATGGGCACCGTGGTTCGATATCCGTAAGGAGCGCCGTGGGAAAAGGGACAACATTTAAGGTAACACTGCCTTTACAGACCGGCAAGTAGCCTGCTGGCTATTGAAACAGGTGTTTTATTCAGTATTATTATCCCATGGTGCTCATGTACCCATGGTTGATGGTGTCAGTATGAAAATAGTAAGCTTGCGGACCAAACTTATCACAGGATTTTCCCTCATCATCATTGTCGGTGTTGCGTTATCGGTTATTGTCGGGATCCAGCTTATCGGCAGTACGATCATTCGTGAAGCCCAGAATAAAGTCCGGCTCGATCTTAATTCCGCTCATGAAGTATATGCCCGGGAAATCGAACACATTGAAACCACCGTACGACTGACCGCAGTCAGGTTTTTTCTTAAGGATGCGTTGTTGAACCACGATCGTAAGCGCTTAATATACGAGCTGGAGAGGATCCGGGTGCAGGAACATCTGGATATGCTGATTCTGTTCGACCAGCAGGGAAGGGTCATACTTAGGGTGCGTAATCCAGGTATGTACGGCGATAGCACGTTCAGTGATATGGTGCACACTGTAATTAAAGGAGGTTCCTTTGTTTCTGGAACCGAGATCCTGCCGCGTGAATATCTTATCAAAGAGGACAGTCTGCTCGCTGAGCAGGCGCGTATCGAGTTTATCCCTACTAAGAAAGCGCGCGTGCGCGTTGAGAAAGAGGAAACCGCTGGAATGGCGATCACGGCCGCAGCTGAAGTCGATGATTATGAGGGAGATATGATCGCGGTGCTGTACGGAGCGCGTTTACTGAATCGTAATTACCATATTGTCGACCGGGTAAAAGATATCGTGTATCGCGGCGAGCAATACAAGGGCCAGGATATCGGTACCGCGACGATATTCCAGAACGACCTGCGGATATCAACTAACGTGGCGAACAGTGATGGAAGCCGCGCTATTGGTACACGCGTTTCTCAGGAAGTATATGATCGCGTCATGATCCAGGGAAAACCGTGGATAGGCAGAGCATTCGTTGTTAATGCATGGTATCGCACCGCCTATGAACCGATCGAAGCGGTCAATAGAGACATCGTGGGGATGCTTTATGTCGGTGTGCTCGAGGCTCCGTATGTCGATATGCAGCGCCGCGTTGTCTACACATTCATAAGTATCGCACTGCTGTGTGTTGTGCTTTTAATCGTGATCGCGTATATTACGTCCACTGCGATCATACGTCCGCTTAAAGAACTGCTCGCCGCAACCAACAGCGTTGCTAAGGGCGATTTGACACAGCGGGTCATCGTGACCCAGCAGGATGAGGTCGGTACGCTCGCCCAGTCATTCAATCACATGATTGCGGAGCTTGCGAAAACAAAGCAGAAGTATGATGAACTGACTGATACGCTGGAGCAAAAAGTCGAGGAAAAAACCGCAGAGTTGGAGAAAACACGGGACCATTTGATACAATCCGAAAAACTGACATCGCTCGGCAGACTGGCCGCCGGGGTCGCGCATGAGATCAATAATCCACTGACCTCGATATTGATCAACAGCCATCTCGTTGCAGAAAAAATACAAGACCAGAAATCCGTGCAGAAGAACCTTGATCTTATCATCGGGGAGATCAACCGGTGCAGTCGTATTGTCAAAGGACTTCTTGAATTTTCGCGACAGCACATACCTAAAAAGGTGTTGACTGATATCAGCGCGGCAATGGAAAAAACGCTTTTACTGTTCGAAAGCCAGGTGTTGCTCCATAACGTCACGATACAGAGGAATTTTGCATCCGGTCTTCCGATGGTCATGGCCGATGAAAATATGATGAAACAGGTATTTACAAATTTTGTGCTGAATGCTCTCGATGCAATGCCGAATGGAGGAGTTCTCACGATCGCCTCTCAAAAAGATGATACCGGCAAGGCAATTGTTTTATCATTTCAAGACACTGGTTATGGTATTGAGAAGGAGCATCTTAAAAAGATATTCGATCCATTTTTCACCACGAAAGGGACAGGTGGCACTGGTTTGGGACTCGCTGTTTCCTATGGGATCATTCAACAGCACGGTGGAGCGATCAGTGTCAACAGTGTTGTTGAACAGGGTACTACATTTACGATAACATTGCCCGTTGAGGGTATACCTCAAGAAAAAAACAAGGAGGTCGATTATGAGTGATCGAGCGAAAATTTTGATAGTAGATGATGAACAACCGGTATGCACAAGCATCGCCGAAGCGCTTGGAGATGGTAACTACTTGATCGATACCGCATTGAGCGGAGAAGAGGCACTTACCAGGGGAAAAACCGTACAGTATGATGTTGTTGTTACCGACCTTATGATGCCGGGTATCAGCGGCATGGAATTGCTGCGCAGTATGAAAGAGCAATATCCGCGGATTATGTTCATAATGGTGACCGGTTACCCATCAGTGAAATCCGCGGTTCAGGCCATGAAACTGGGAGCGTTCGATTATATGCCGAAGCCATTCACTCCTAATGACATACGCAGTTTGGTCGTGCGCGCGCTGGCAAAAAAACGGCTCGGTGACAAGGGCCATATCAAAGAACCTGAAGTCATGCCGAAAAAACCCGAACAATTATACTGTATCCCCGATAATTCCTGGGTTCGCATTGAAAAGGATGAAACCGTACTGATGGGTATTCACCATAAAATCTTGCAGACGATCGACGAGATCTCTTCCCTTGAATTACCTAACGTGCATGATACCAGATTCCAGGGAGAAGCATGCATCGTGATAACGGATTCGAAAAACCATTTGCACCGGATATGGACACCGGTAAGCGGCAAAGTGATCGAGGTGAATGAAGAGGTGAAGCACAACCCTGCAATTCTTAAGGATGATCCGTACGGAAAAGGATGGTTGTTGCGGATGGCACCGATGCATCTGAAAAACGAGCTGGAAAACCTCGCGTCGTGGGAATCGTGATGTTGATCATGTTGAGGCGTGCGCCATGCACCTGCAGGATGTTCTGAATAAAACCGACCGGTTGTTAAGGTCCTATGATCCGTTGCGCCTCGTATTTCTGGATCGCCGCGGTCGTTGGAGAACAGATCCCAAGACCATTCATGACTGCATATCCAATGAATTATGGCATCAGCTGTGGTCGGATTTTGGCAATGGTGTTTGGAAAGTCCGGTTCAGCGAGCTCTTGACCCCGATGTTCAATAACAAGATGTTCATGCAGTATATACCTGCCATGCAGCCGGATATCGATACCGATCAGGGGATCAATACCCTGTTCGATCTTGTCGGAATATTCATCCAGTATGCTGCTTATAAGAAAAATAGTGAAGCATATGTGTCTGAATGGGATGTTCAGGCACAACACCAGCGGGCAGCGTACATCGTAGATATTGCACGGTTGATCAAAGCGATTTTGCAGGAATCATGCAAAGGGTCCTCTGATGATACTGTTTTTCCAGTGATCAGAGACATGCGGGAAACAAGCGAATTGTTCAATACTATCGTGACTATCATTGCGGATGAAGATATGGTTCAACGGCAGATGCAGTCGCTTTGCAAGGACGAAAACAAGGAAGGATCGAGTGATCAGGATTATTCTGTACTCAGCAACCGCGGTGAGCACCCGCTGGAATCATTGGCTCGAGATGCTCGAGCCCTGTTGCGTCCGTGTATCGCGATATTGCAGGATGCGGGCATTGCAGTATCGAGCGGTTTACCCTACGAGGCCGTGAGTATACTCGGGGCGCTTGGCGATAAACGTGCATACCATATCCTGCACAACGCGCTGGATCGTTTCGGGTACGAATATCCAAATATCAGGTGCGCGTTGATCTATACCCTAGGTAGACTCGAGCAAGCAGGATCGCTAAATACGTATCGGAATATACTGCAATCGCCGGATCATGTGAGCATCAGCGTAAAAGGATCTGGTAGATCGTATGTCCAGACCCTGCTCTGGGAAAAACGGGAAGCGATCTGGGCGCTCGGGAATCTTGGTGAATTAGCGACCCCGTGTCTCGACGACCTGATGACGTACACCGTACACACTGATTCGGATCTCGTGCGGGTACTTGCTTGGACCCTGGGACGGATTGGCCGGGGGCAAAGAGAGACATACCATGGTGTTAATGCGAATATCGTCATCGCCTTGCTCCAGATGCTGCAACAAGGGGATACAAAAACCTTTGAGGAATCCGCCTACAGTTTGCGAAATATGGGCTTCCCTGATGTTCTGAATATGATATATCTCCACAATATAAAGGAATTACCGTTGTTGACTATGAAACCGAGTCGCAGTGGTTTATATGAATTGTCGGAAACACTGTTCCATCTCGCAACAGTAAAGAGACCGGTCGTGATGGCGGTTACCGGTGATTCAGGGACTGGGAAAACGTATTTCTGCCAAACGATCAAAGATGGATTCGGTGAATTTGCTCAGCATGATGTATTGTATATGATGCGCGACAATCCCGGGCACATGAATGTTTTTCAGCGTATCATCGGATTACGGACGCTGAAGCAGTATTTCGATCCTGAATTGTATCAGGATTATCCATTGAGTGAAGCACAGGACGATCCAGCAGCATTCTTCAGCAATTTTATACAGAACAACAAGAGTAAAAAACTCATCATTCTTGATGGCTGGCTTGACCGCGGATATTTCTATCAGGTGTTGAAAACGTTCCATACAATGGGATATCTGGATATTGTGGTGAATTTCCGTACCACCTATTCAACCCGGCGACGAAATTTGGAAATACGGGAGGGTTATCTTGACAGCATCATGAAATGCCTTAGTTTTATTGAGAATCCATCGTTGGAAGAGACCGTGTATTACCGGAGCGGCGATGTTTATGTATACAACCTTGATAATTCGGAAGGATCGCGCTTGACCGCACCAGAGATCAGGGAACTTTTTAAAAAACAGAAGATCGAATCGTGGAACCGGTATATACGGATCGGTGATTTTCATGAAGGCAATTATAGTGACTGTATGAAAAATACTGTTAGTTCATACGCGGAGAGAGAATATAGCGGCGAATCGATTCACTTAGTATATAGCAGTGTCCATTCTATCGATATAGAGGAATCGCGTTTCTCGCGGGCATTTAGTCGGGATTCAGAACGCGATCCTTGCCTGCTCCAGATGGTAAATACCGGTCAGATCGATATTCAGAATCTTGTTTTTTATACACACGGACAGTTAGCCGGGGGCAGTGTTGACGGCAGGCTTGCTCTGCTTTCTGGTTTTGATGACCGGATATTTCACGCAAAGATCCATGATACCGCGGTTTCCCGTGTGTGTGTGCTGGGAGAGATGTTCCTTTCGATCAGTTCACAGAACGAGGTTATGCTCACATCATTCAACGACCAGACGGCAAGAGTGCTGCATACGGGTGTACCCTTGGCAATAAGCGCGTCATCAGCCTTTGCCCAATATATCGCCGTTGGGCACGATGATGGATCGATCCGTGTGTATGATCTGGAAAAGGAAAGCGTGAGGTATTTCAAGCAAACAAGCCATCCAATCGTGGCCCTGAGGATAGCAGATGTATATCACTTGGTGACCATTGATGCGTGCGGTGGTATTTGTCTATGGGACATGAAAGATCATCGGGTGAGAACAATTGATAATATACCAATACACCCTCAGTGCATGGATGTCTGCTCAGGACATGTCGTTTCCCTGGTCGGACCGATGAGACAGAATGGATCAAAAATGGGCATTGTGTTGCTCGATATCGATGGCGGTTTCTATTCTTATTGTACGATTGGCACGTATGGCACTGTCCATTCAATCCTGTCGTATCATGATGGTCGTGTAATGTTGTGTTTGTCATATAATGATGAGCATACCCTCAATGTGTTCGATCGATCTTCAGGTAAAGGTACTGTAACAAATATCGGATCGTACTGCCGCGCAATACATGATTGTGCGGTTATGGGTCCACATATTATAACAACCGGATATGATCGTAAAGACAAGTCAATTATCAAAATATGGGGAACCGTTGACTACGTCAAGGCAGAACGGGAGAAATTGGCTCTTTTACCGGACAACATGATCAGGCCGGCATACTATCGGACGTTATTTTAAGGATTACAACAGAAATATCAGCGCAACACCGATCATCGTAACCACTGTGCCCAGAATCGCTCCACATGTGATTTTTTCCTTGAATATCCAGTAGGAGAGAGGGATCAAAAATACCGGAGGCAGAGCCATGAGCGTTGAGGCAATTCCAACGTATGCGTTGTCCACCGCGATCAATGATAACCATACGCCGAGGAACGGACCTAAAAACGCACCGCCGCACATCGCGTAGACCGCTCTTCGCTCCCTGATCGACCGGAACGTTGCCGGCAAGTTCTTGCTGATTGAGGCGATGAACCAGATGACCAGCGTTGCGATGAAGATACGCACTATATTGCCGGATAATGGTGGCAAACCAGTGAGCAATCCTTTTTTAGAAAAGACAAGACCGATCGCCTGGCCCAGCGCGCCGCCGATCCCGCAGAGTAGACCGATAGCATAGTGGTCTTTTTGCCCCGTTATATTTGTGGTCTTCTGGCGTGATAATACGACCCAGCTGATACCTGCGATCGTAACAACGATCGCGATAATATCCGTGAGGGCAAGTACTTCGCCAAGGAACACCCAGGCGATGAGAGTACTGAATACCGGTACCAATGCCATCATGAGCATGGCAAGGCGCGGACCGATTAAAACGAACGATCGGAACAGGAGCGTATCACCGATCGCAAAGCCGATGATGCCGGATAATCCGAACCACATCCAGTGTTCGTAGGTTATATCACGCGGCCATAGCGAGCCAGTAAGCACATAGTGCGCAACCATCAAGAGGATGAGACCGACCACAAGCCTGAGCCGGTTGACCGTATTGTGCCCGATCTGTCTTGAGGATATCGTAAAGAAGATC
Source organism: Caldifarciminota bacterium (assembly GCA_016936155.1). Classification (GTDB taxonomy): domain Bacteria; phylum Hydrothermota; class Tepidihabitantia; order SM23-42; family SM23-42; genus JAFGPO01. Next base: position 440 of record JAFGPO010000081.1, on the reverse strand, counting down.
GATCCCACTGACCAGCAGCAGGCGGTACCAAGGGCGGCAATCTCGCCAATATATTGACTCATCGTTTCTCCATATTGACGGCTATTATACCGCAAAACCAGGAGCGGTCAACCTCCATTGACACACTGGAATAAAAGTACTAAAATAACCATATTTTGAGATAAGTGTTTCATACGTTGTAATCGCCCGGTTCATCGGATTTATTCACCGGTTGGCCTGATGAATCAGGCATATACAGGTAAAGATAAAAGTGTAGTAGTCGCCCGATTTATCGGGCAGTGGGTGTCTGACTCGGATACGGCAGTTTGATAAATCCAGCGACTACAGGGGATAGAGCACGGGGAAAATGGAGAGAATGAGTTTTAGGCATTGAGGTATTTTGGATTTTAGGTATAAACCTAAGGAGGAATTATGAGAAAATTCTTATTACTGTTTGGGAT